>NZ_AKZI01000035.1 GCF_000293785.1 Rhodovulum sp. PH10
AAGCGGCTCCGGCGCAGCCCCGTCGGAGTTCCCAAACGGGCTCTGAGCGGGTTCGACCTCCGTCAAAGCCCGGCGAGCGGCAGCGCCGAACCCTCGCGCAAGACCGCGTCGGTCTCGGCGGTCGGGCGCCCGTCGGCGTCGGCCAGCTGCAGGGCGGGCAGGAGGGCGAGCGGTCCGCGCGCACTCCTGGTCGCCCGCACGAGCACCCGCACCGCCGGCGCGTCCGGCTTGCCGTGCACCGGCAAGATCGCGACCGACCCGAATCTTTTCTCCGACAGCACCGCGAGCACCGCGCCGAGCCGGTCGGCCGGGTAGATCAGCGAAAATGTTCCGCCCGGTCGCAGCAGGCGGGCGGCGGTGGCGCACCAGACGGCGAGCAGATCGTCGTCGCCGAGATGGGCGGAGCGGCGTCCGGGATCGGGCGAGTGCGAGTGGCGGCCCGGCGCATGGAACGGCGGATTGGCAAGCACCCGGTCGATCGTGCCCGGCAGGAGGCCGGCGGCGGCGAGCGTTCGGGAATCGCCGACATCGGCCGCGACCGCCCGGACCCGGTCGGACAGGCCGTTCTGGGTGGCGTTCCGTCCGGCCGCCTCGGCGAGCGCCGGGTCGATCTCGACCAGTATCACGAGAAGGCCGGGCACCCGCCGGGCGAGCGCCAGCCCGGCCGCGCCGACGCCGGCGCCGAGCTCCACCGCCCGCTCGCCGTCACTGCCCGGTGTGGAGGCTGCGAGCAAGATCGCGTCGTGGCCGAAGCGGTGGCCGCGGCGCGGCTGGAGCAGCCGCAAGCGGCCGTTCAGCACCGCGTCCTCGGTCCACTCGCCGGTCCGGGCGTCGATCGCGCCGGTCCCGGCGTCCGTGGCCGAGCGTTCAGCGGGCATGCGGCCGCAGCTCGTGGCCGAGGCCGGCGTCGCGCAAGAGTTGCTGCGCCGCCGGGATGCGCTCTTCCGGCACCAGCACCCGGCGCGGCAGGATGCCGAGGGAGCCTTCGAGCACGCTCATGTTCTGGTCGAGCACCCAGTGGGTGATGCCGGCCCCGTCGAGCAGCGCGACGACGGCCGAGACCAGCACCGGGTCGTTGGTCCGCACGATCTCCTTCACAGGCGCTCCCTCACCCCGCGTGTCCATCGGCTCCGGCCGATCGCCCGTGCGCCGCGACGCTTGTTTTCCGGCGGTTTTCGTGGACCATGCGATCCGCTCGCCACGGGTTTCCACCACCTCCGGCCGGTCGTCCGCGAGCGGCTCGCGGACCAGCGGCAAACAGCCCACTTGCCCGAGCAGCGTAGCATTTCTATTGTCGCGGGTCCTTGATTTCGGAGAATCGGCTTTGGCCGTCGTTATTCCTTTCGAATCTCATTCCGGCGCAACCGTCGACACCCTGGTGAACCACGTGTCCGCCGACATGGAGCGGGTCAACGCCGCGATCCTGTCGTGCACCGGGTCCGAGGTCACCATGATCCCGGAGGTCGCCAATCATCTCATCACCTCGGGGGGCAAGCGGCTGCGGCCGATGCTCACCCTCGCGATGGCGCAGCTCTCGCGCTACGCGGGGGACGGGCACGTCAAGCTCGCCGCCTCGGTCGAGTTCATGCACACGGCGACGCTCCTGCACGACGACGTCGTGGACGAGAGCGACATGCGCCGCGGCAAGCTCGCCGCCCGCATGCTGTGGGGCAACGAGGCGAGCGTGCTGGTGGGCGACTTCCTGCTCGGCCAGGCGTTCAAGCTGATGGTCGAGGTCGGCAATCTGCGGGCTTTGGAAATCCTCTCCAATGCCGCGGCGGTGATCGCCGAGGGCGAGGTGCGCCAGCTCGGCACCGCCAAGAACACCGCCACCACCGAGGACGAGTATCTCGCCGTGGTGCGGGCCAAGACCGCCGAGCTGTTCGCCGCCGCCTGCGAGGTCGGGCCGGTGATCGCCGGGTTGCCCAAGGCCGAGCAGGCCGCGTGCCGCTCGTTCGGCATGAATCTCGGCATCGCCTTCCAGCTGGTCGACGACGTGCTCGACTACGGCGGCAAGGTCGCCAAGCTCGGCAAGAACGTCGGCGACGATTTCCGCGAGGGAAAGATCACGCTGCCGGTGGTGCTGGCGTTCCGGCGCGGCTCCGATTCCGAGCGCGAGTTCTGGCGTCGCACCCAGGAGACCGGCGAGGTGACCGACTCCGACCTCGAGCACGCGGTCTCGCTGATGGTCAAGCACCGCGCCCTCGAGGACACCGTGACCCGCGCCCGCCATTACGGCTCGATCGCCCGCGACGCGCTGGCGCTGTTTCCCGATGCGCCGATCAAGCAGGCGCTCGAGGAGGCGGTGGAGTTTTCCGTCAGCCGGACGCACTGACAGAGCGTCGGGATCCGCGATTGCAGGAGCCGCGGCCGTCGAGCGACGGTCGCGGCTTTTTCTGTTATCCTGCCAGGATGTCGGTTCACCCCCCCGTGCCCCGCACCACGACGGCCGCCGAAGGCTTGCCGCGCTGGCGATTCACGGTCGCCGAGATCGACCGGATGACCGAGCTCGGCATCTTTCTCGAGGACGATCGGATCGAGCTGATCGGGGGGGAGATCGTTCCGATGGCGTCGAAGGGCCGGCACCACGAGATTCTCAAGACCGCTCTGACGTTTTTCTGGGTGCCACGAACACCCGGTGATCTGGTGTTCTCGACTGAAACCACCTTCCGTCTGTCGGTCGACACGTTCCTCGAGCCTGATTTCGTCTTCTATCCGAAGGCGGGCGGCTGGGCGGGGCTTTCCGCCGACACCGCGCGGCTGGTGGTCGAGGTGTCGGACTCGAGCCTCGGCTACGATCTCGGCCGCAAGTCGGTGCTCTATGCCGGCTTCGGGATCGGCGAGCTGTGGGTGATCGACGCGGTGCGGATGACCACCCGCATTCACCGCGACCCGACGCCGGAGGGCTATCGCAAAACCTCCGACCACGCGGCCGGCGACCGGCTGGTGCCGGAGAAAATCCCGGAGATCGCGTTCGCGCTGTCGGAGCTGGAGCTGCACTGAAGTGCGTGTGAGTCGGGCATCGACAGAGACCGACCTCGTCCAGAGGAGCACTCCGCAGGAGTGCGTCTCGAAGGACGAGGCCAAGGACGTGAGTCGGACCCGGGCCTCATCCTTCGAGACGTCGCCTTCGGCGACCCTCGGGATGAGGTCATAGCTCGTCGTCATTGGCATGAGCCAGCCGGGAACGCCCGGTGACCAGCCGCGAAAAGAATCAGCAGGCGAGCGCCGAGGCCTGCACCCACCAGTCCGGATGCTTCGGCCCGAGCGCCAGCGCGGCGTCGGCCGCCTCGTGCGGGTCGTCGAACAGCGCGAAGCAGGTCGAGCCCGACCCCGACATCCTGGCGAGCCGGCAGCCGGACAGCCGGCGCAGCGTGTCGAGGAGATCGCCGACCGCAGGCGCGAGCGAGATCGCCGGCGCCTCGAGATCGTTGCCGTTGTCGGCGAGGTATTCGGAGAAGCCGTCCGGGTCGGCCGGCACCGCGTCGTCGCCGGGCCGGCCGCAGCGCTCGCCGGGCGTCAGGCCGAGCGCGCGAAACACGTCCTTGGTGGCGAGCGGAAAGCCGGGATTGACCAGCACCGCGTAGAGCGGCGGCAGCGAGAGCGGCGCCGACAGCTTCTCGCCGACGCCCCGCATCACCCGCGGTTTTCCGTCGAGGCACACCGGCACGTCGGCGCCGGTGGCGAGCGCCGCCGCCGCAAGCCGCGGGTCGTCGAGCGAGAGCCCGTTCTCGCGGGCGAGCAGGCGGAGCGCGGCCGCCGCGTCCGACGAGCCGCCGCCGAGCCCGCCGCCGGCCGGCAAACGCTTGACGAGATCGAAGGCGCCGGCCTTCAGTCCCGGCACCCGCGCGGCGAGGGCGCGGGCGGCCTTCAGCACCAGATTGTCGGCGGTCGGGCCTGCCTGTGGCGCGGTCGGGCCGGACACCGCGAGCCCGTTGGGCGCGTCGGGCGACAGCGTCAGCCGGTCGCCGGCGGTGGTGAAGGTGACCAGGCTTTCCAGCTCGTGATAGCCGTCGGCACGCTTGCCGAGCACCCGCAAGGTGAGGTTCACTTTTGCAGGCGCAGCGTCTTCCAGGAGACGGGGCGTAATCTCGGACACGCTCATCGAAGCCGGCTCCGTGACGGAGATCGGGGCGGCCTCAGCCGCCGCTGTTGGTCGCGGCCGCGTCGGCCGGCTTCGGCTTGTCGGCGTCGGCCGCGGTCGAAGGCTCGCCGGCGAGCCCGTTCTTCAGCTTCTGCTCGATCTTGGCGAGATCGTCCGGCTCGGGCTTGAGGTCGCGGGCGTGGGTCCACTGGAACTTTGCCTCGAGCTGCCGCCCGGCCTTCCAGTAGGCGTCGCCGAGATGGTCGTTGATGGTCGGGTCCATCGGCTTCAGCTCGACCGCCCGCTCGAGATTCTTGATCGCCTCGTCGACATTGCCGATGCGGTAATAGGCCCAGCCGAGCGAGTCGACGATGTAGCCGTCGTCCGGACGCTGCTCGACCGCGCGGCGGATCAGATCCATCGCCTCGTCGAGATTGACGCCCTGGTCGATCCACGAATAGCCGAGATAGTTCAGCACGTGCGGCTGGTCGGGCGACAGCTCGAGCGCCTTCTTCAGGTCGGCTTCCGCCTTCTTCCACTGCTTCGAGCGCTCGTAGCAGATGCCGCGGAAATAAAAGACCGTCCAGTTGGCGCGGGTCGGCTCGTCGATCCGCTCGATCGCCTTCGAGTAGGTGTCGGCGCACTCGGCGTACTTCTTGCGGTCGCGGAGAATGTTGCCGAGCGCGAGGATGGCTTCCACGTCGTCCGGATGCGCCTCGATCAGCTTGGAGAGGGTTTCGCGCGCCTCGTCGGTGCGGTCGAGCTGGTCGAGGTCGAGCGCCATCTGCACCTCGGCGTTCCGGTGCAGGACGGAGTCGGTCGGCACCTTCGCGTAGACGGCGATCGCCTGCTCGGGCTTCTTCATCGCCTCGTAGAGATCGGCGAGCGAGAGCAGCGCGAGCGGATGGTGCGGTTCGAGCCACAGCGCGAGCTGCAGATAGGCGAGGCCGCGGTTGGCGAGGCTCAGCTCCTCCTCGCGACGGGCGAGCGCCGCGCCGAGCCCGTACAGCGCCTCGGCGGCGCCGGCGCTCGGCGTGTCGACCAGCCGCGGCAGCGTCTCGCCCTTGCGCAGCTTGTCCATCGCGTCGCGCACCAGCGGGTGGCGCGGCAGCGACGAATCGAAGGTCTCCAAGACCTTCATCGCCTCGTCGGAGCGGCCGTTGCGCGACAGCCAGCTCGCATAGGCCTCGACCACCCGCAGCGCGGAGGAGTCGAGATTGTAGGCGCGCTCGAAGCGCTTGCCGGCGTCGCGGCTGCGGCCGGCGACATCGAGGATCAGGCCGGCATGGAGGTCCTTGAAGATCTGGTACCAGTCCGGCCCGTTGAGGCGATCGAGCGCCTCGATCGCGCCGCGCCAGTTGCGCGAGCCCTCGTAGGCCCAGCCGGCGAGCAGCGTGGCGATCAGGTCGCTCACCGGGCCGCGGGTCGCGCGGGCGAGCTGGGTGCGGGCCTGGCCGTACTGCTTGCGCTCCAGCGCGCGCACGCCGAGCACCAGGCGGACGTTCGGATTGTGGGCGTTGCGGTCGGCCTTCAGGAGGCGCTCGCCGAGCTTCACCGCCTCCTCGATCTCGCCGTCGGCGAGCACCGCGTAGAAGGCGAGCTCGAGCAGATCAGGATCGTTCGGGTCGGACTCGAGCGCGGCCTTGTAATAGGCGGAGGCGGAGGCCGAGTCGCGGCCGGCATTGGCGTGGCGCGCCGCGAGATAGTCGCCGGCGAAGCTCGATGCGGGCAGCTCGCGCACCGACTCCTTCTGGGAGGCGGGCGGCGCCGGGGACTGGGCGGCGATCGCGCTCGGCAGGCTCGTGACGATGACGGCGGCGGCGGCGAGAGCCACGGCTCGGAACGGCGGCAAGCGTCTCACGAGTGACTCTTCTCCCTGTGGACGAACGGGTCGCCGTGCAGCGGCGTATGCCCCCGACGAGCGGGCTGCCGGCGGATGGGTTCTAGAACGGTCGGCGAACATCGACAATGACCGGTTTGCCCGACGGCTGCAAGCGAGGGAACCGGCCGCTCGAATGAGCGCGCGAAGGCGGCGGTTTGGCGGCGCGCCGATGGCGCCGCGATGTCCTCGCGAAAAAGCGTCGCAGGCCGCTTTTTCCTTTCGTGCGGCACCCGTCACATGCACGCGAGGGTGGTGCCACGCGGCCTCCGGCCGGGTCCCGCAACTGTCCGGAAGCGCACGGAGGGAATTGCCGCGCGCACCCATGCGCGCACCCATGCACGCGCCCGGTGCGAGACCGGCTCCCACCCCGGTACCCGCAGGCGGCAGAACGTGCTTTGGAACGGTCGTCGCGCGGGCCGCGCCTTCGCCGGACGAACGGCGGGGGGCGGTGCCGGGCGACACCGGGAGAGCACCGTGAATCCGACGCCCGTCACCGGCAAGACCGCGACCGTCTATCAGGCGCTGCGGGTGGAGATACTCGACTGCCGGCTGGCGCCCGGCGTGCAGATTTTCGAGCAGGACCTCGCCGAGCGATTCGGCGTGTCGAAGTCGCCGGTGCGCGAGGCGCTGCTGCGGCTGTGCCAGGAGGATCTCGTCGAGGTCAAGGCGCGCAGCGGCTACCGGGTGGCGCCGATCTCGGCGAGCCAGGTCAACGAGATGTACGAGATGCGCATCATGTACGAGACGACCTGCGCGTCGCTCGCGGTGGCGCACGCCTCCGACGACGACCTGCGCCGGCTCGAGGCCTGCCGGGTGCCGGCGGTGGACGCCGACATCGATGCCTGGATCGTCGCCAACCGGCGCTTCCACATGGCGCTCGCCTCGCTCTGCGGCAATGGCCGGCTCGGCAGGACGGCGGCCGAGTTCATCGACCAGTTCACCCGCTTCACCCGGGTGAGCGCGACCCGGCTGCGCCGCACGCTGCCGCTCGAGCCTCTGGTCGACGAGCACGAGCAGGTGCTGGCCGCACTTCTGGCGCGCGACGCGGCGCGCGCCCGCGAGGTCCTCGCCGCCCATATCGACAGCGCCCGCAGCCGCATTCTCGATGCGCTGTCGTGCCAGTCGATCTTTCGCGATTTTCCGTGAGGCCCGGCGGAAGGCGCGGCCGGAAAAAAATCAGTCGTGGTGGTTGTTGGTGCGAGAATTGTCGCGGATCGCCAACAGCCCGTCCTTGATGGCGTTGCGGATGCCTTCCTCGATCAGCGTGCGGGCGACGCCGGGCACGCTGGTGCCGTGCGTGCCCTGCCGCACCAAACGCTCCAGATAGCCGATCGTCGCCAGCGAGAGCGTGATCGGGATTCTGTCGGTCTCGGCTTTCTCGGTGGCCATGCCGGGAACGTTAACGCACCCGGAGAGGCACGGAAAAGACTCGAAAAGGAGTCGCTTTCGGTTTTTGCGGCCGTGCGGGGCGTCGGCGGTGGCCCGGTCAGCCGTAGCGGCGCTGCGCCTCGAGCGCCAGGCCGAGCCCGACCGCGCCGAACCGGTCGCCGTCGACCGGGCGGGCCTGTGGCACCGCCGCGAGCACCGCCCGCCGCACCGCGGGAACCAGGCTGGTGCCGCCGGTGAAGAACACCACGTCGATCGCCTCCGGCGTCAGCCCGGCGCGGGCGACGCAGGCGAGCGCGGCGGCGCGCAGCCGCTCGTTCTGCCGGCCGGTGCTCTCCTCGAACGTTTCGCGCGAGGCGGTGACGGACAGGCCGGGCTCGATCCAGTCGAGCGCGAGCCGGGTCGTCGCCTGCTCGGTGAGGTCGATCTTGGCGGTCTCGACGTCGATCAGGATGCTGTGGCCGCGACGGTGGTCGATCACCCGGATCAGCCGCTCCACCAGCTCCGGCCGGCGGGCGGCGCGGCGCACGTGCCGCAGCTCGGAGAGGATCTTCGGGTCGTACAGCCGGTTGACGCTCGACCAGGTGGACAGGTCGAAATAGGGGCCGGACGGCACGTCGACGTCGCCACGGCTCATCGGCGTGCCGTAGCCGAGCGCCGGCATCACGCTCGCCATGCTGAGCGCCCGATCGTAGTCGGTGCCGCCGATCCGCGCGCCGTCGTTCGCCAGGATGTCGTTGCGGCGGTCGGGGCAGGTACGCCGGGCCGGGTCGAGCCGCACCACCGTGAAGTCGGAGGTGCCGCCGCCGATGTCGGCGATCAGCGCCAGCGTCTCGCCGGCGATCTCGCGCTCGAAGGCGAACGCCGCCGCCACCGGCTCGAACTGGAACGACACCTCCGCGAAGCCGACCGCCTTGGCGATCGCGGCGAGCGTCGTCTCGGCCGCCGCGTCGGCGGCCTGATCGTCGTCGACGAAATGCACCGGCCGGCCGAGCACCACGTGGTCGAGCGGCTCGCCGAGCTGCATCTCGGCGCGCGCCTTCAGCGTCCGGACATAGGTGCCGACGATCTCCTGGAACGAGATTCTTCGCCGCGCGATGCGGGTCGTCTCGTCGACCAGGGCGGTGCCGAGGATCGATTTCAGCGCCCGCATGAAGCGCCCGCCGACGCCGTCGACATAGGCGCCGATCGCGGCGCGGCCGATCAACAGGGCGTCGTGCTTGTCGAGCCCGAAAAAGACCGCGCTCGGCACCGTCGTGTTGGCGCCCTCGAGAAAGAGAAGCTCCGGCCCGTTCGCGCGAAACACGCCGAGGGTCGAGTTGGAGGTGCCGAAGTCGAGCCCGCAGGCGTGGGGCAATCGGCGAGGAACGGCGTGCGGCATGACGCGGCGGCGGGCTCTGCTGTGGGGAAAGCGGGGGCCGGTTCAATAGGCCGGGCGGCCGGCGGTTTCAATGCCGCATTCTGCCGCTTCCGGTGTTTTCACGCATCGGTGTGCACGCAAAGGTACGTCGCGGCGGCCGAGAGCGTCGGCGGTGCCGGCCGGCGCGTCGGCTCAGAACAGCGAGCCCTGTCCGGAGCTCGACGGCTCCTCTCGCTTCGATTCGCGCTTTTGCGCTGGGCGCCGTGCGGTCGCCGCCTTCGCTGCGGGCCTTTCAGTGGCCGGCATCGGCCCGAGCGGGGCCAAGAGGTCGGGCGAATCGTTCGCCGTGCGGTTGACGGCGGCCGACACCTCGTAGGCTTCCAGGAGATCGTCGGAGGCGGGGACGACCAGCTCCAGCGCGTCGCGCGGATCCTCACCGGCGCAGTCCAGCCAGCGCGGAAACGCCGCCTCCGGCACGATCACCGGCATCCTGTCGTGCAGCGCGGCGAGCGTCGCGTTCGCCCGTGTGGTGACGATGCAGGCGGTCTCCAGCTCCTCGCCGTTCGGCCCTGTCCACGCCTCCCAAATCCCGGCGAAGGCGAACGGCGCGCGGTCGCGGCGGCGGATGAAGAAGGGCTGCTTGATCTTCCCCTCCGCCTTCCACTCGAAGAAGCCGTCCGCCGGAACGAGGCAGCGGCGGCGCCTGATCGCATTGCGGAAGGCCGGCTTGTCGAGCAGCGTCTCGCCGCGGGCGTTGATCAGCAGCGAGAACGTCCGCGGGTCCTTCACCCAGGACGGGATCAGCCCCCAGCGCATCAGCACGAATTCACGCGTGCCCCGGTCCTCGCGCACCACCGCGATCGGCTGGGTCGGTGCGATGTTGAATCGTGGCGGGAAATTCGGCCGCTCGGGGTAGCCGAATGCCGCCCGCAAAACCTCCGGCGTGCTGCCGAGGACGAACCGGCCACACATGAATCGCTCTCCTGTCGACGCTTTAATGCAGCCTTAACCGAGCCGGTCGAGTGTTTCCGAAAACCGTCGCACGCCATTCATCCTGATGACCTCATCGCCGCCCACTGCCCCGCCCGATTTGCGCGCCCAGGCGCGCGATCCGGCCGTGCTGGCGCGGGCGAACATCAATCCCGTGACCCGGCTGGCAACCGATTACCTCAACCACTACAACGAGGTGATCATGCTGCTCGAAATGCTGGAGTCGTGCCCGGAGTTCGTCCCGGACATCGTCGGCTGGCAGCCGCTGCGCTACGACGAGTACTTCGTCAAGTCGCGCTTCAAGGATCGCGAGCTGGCGCTGGTCGCCTGGGAGATCGCCGAGCCGAGCGCCCGCCAGGAGCTCGAGGCGCTGTCGGACCACATGAACGCGATTCTCGACGCCACCCTCGATGCGCTGAAGCTCGAGCTGTCGGCGCGTGCGACCGCCCGGCTCGGCACCGAGGCGAGCGGCTGGCTCAAGCCGATCGTCGCGCGGGCGGGCTCGGTGATCAATGGCGAGCACCTCGCCGGCGCCACCGAGGACGAGCACCAGGCGATGGTCGACGTCGTGTTCGGACGCAACGGATGAGCGCCCCCGTGGCCGGTTCCGAGGCCCGTCGCTATCCGGCACGGCCGTGGCTCGCGGTCAGCGCCGCGATTTTTCGCGATGGCCGGGTGTTGCTGGTGCGCCGAGCACGGGAACCGGCGCGCGGCACCTGGACGCTGCCGGGCGGCGGGGTCGAGCTCGGCGAGACGCTGCTGGAGGCGGTGCGGCGCGAGGTGGCCGAGGAGACCGGGCTCGCGATCGACCCGATCGGCATCGCCGGCCATCGCGACGTAATCGTCCACGACGGGAAGGGGCGGGTGGAGCGGCATTTCGTGGTGCTCGCCTTCGCCGCCCGCTCGGCCTCCGGCGAGCCGGTGCTCGACGCCGAGCTCGACGCGTTCGGCTGGCACGACCCGGCGGCGCTCGACGCCCTCTCGACCACCGACGGCCTCGCCGCCATCGTCGTCGCCGCCGAGGGCATGATCGGCTGACGCGGTCCCGGCTGCCGACGGGCGCCTTGCGGTCGACGCGATTGCGTCGCAGACAGGGGCGTCTCGAACCGGTTCTCGCCCGATGCCTCGTCTCGCCCGCCGTCTCGCCCGCCGCTTCACCGGCCCGTTGGCCGTCCTCGCTCTGGTCGCCTGCGTGCTCGCCGCGCCGCTTTCGGCCCGGGCGGAGGAGCACACCGTGCCGTTCGACGACGACCTGCGGCGGCTGTCGGAAATCCTCGGGGCGCTGCATTACCTGCGCGACGTGTGCGGCGCCGACGAGGGCCAGAAATGGCGCACCGAGATGCAGCATCTGGTCGACGCCGAGGCGCCGAGCGGGCTGCGCCGCGCCCAGATGATCGCGAGCTTCAACCGCGGCTACCGCGTCTATCGCCAGAGCTACCGGACCTGCACCCCGTCGGCCGCCACCGCGATCCGCCGCTACCTCGAGGAGGGCTCCAAGATCGCCCGCGAGGTGACGGCCCGCTACGCCAACTGACCGGCCGGCGGCCGCCGAAAGCTCGTCCACCGAAAAATCGACCCGTCGCGTTAACCGTTCTTAAAGGAACGGCTGGCCGCCCCCGACTCGCATGCTAAGACTTTCGACGGACGCTCGATTCGGGGCACGCGAAGCGAACACGTGGTGGGACTGGGAATGTCGATGGAGAATGCCGTACGCGACACGTCCGAGGACGACGAGGTGTATGCGGATCAGGAGCAGAAGCGGGCGGCGCTCGGCCATCTCAAGGAGGCGTGGGCGGATGCCTGGGCCGAGGGGATCGACGGCGACTGCCTCGCGCAGGCGTCGCTGTTCGTCGCGTTGACCGAGCTGGTCTCGACCTATGGCGAGGACGCCACCGCGCGGTTCGCGGAAAGCCTGCCGCGCCGGATCGCCGCCGGCGAGTTCTCCGTGATTCTGTCGCGCCAGTGAGCCGGCGATTCGCGCTCCCCTCCGGCCCACGGGCCGGGCGGACGGCGGCGGCATGAGGGCGGGCGACGAGGGGCGGTCGGTGGCCGCCGGCGAGCCCGCGGGGGCTGCGCCGTTCGTCCACCGCGTCACCGTCGGCTGGGGCGACTGCGATCCCGCCGAGATCGCCTATACGCCGCGCATTCCGGCCTGGGCGCTCGAGGCGCTGGAGGCGTTCTGGACGCAGCGGATCGGGGTATCGTGGTACGCGCTGCACGCCGAGCGCGGGCTGCAGACGCCGTTCGCCCATCTCGCCTTCGACTTCCGCGCACCGGTGACGCCGCGCCTCCCGCTCGACTGCGAGGTGGTGCCGACGCGGCTCGGCGAGCATTCGATCACCTATCGGGTGCGCGGCCGGCAGGACGGCCGGCTGTGCTTCGAGGGCGAGCTGGTCTCGGTGTTCGTCGCCTCCGGCGGCATGGTCCCGCACCGGCCGCCCGACGATCTCGCGCAAAAAATCCGGGACTTCATTCCGTCGGCCTGAGCCGTGGGCCGGCGACGACGAAAGCGCGTGACGAAAAAATCCCCGCCCCGAGGGGGCGAGGATCGGTATTTTCGAATTCAAGATGGGCGCGAGCGTCGCTCAGGCCGACTTCACGCTGTCGACCGTGGTCTTCCACTTCGACATGCTCTCGGCGATGATCCGCGTCGAGGTCATGGCGGCCTGGTTGAGCTGGGTGTAGCCGGCCAGCTCGCGCTGGACCCGCTCGCCCTCGCTGGTGATGTAGTCGCGCAGCGCCGTCAGCTCGCCGATCAGGTTCTCGATCTCGGCGAGCGAGGTGCCGGCCACCCGTTGCACCAGTGTGCCGATGTTGTTGGCGGCGAACTCGCCGCTGTTCGGATCGGTGTTGCGGCGCACCGGCGCAAAATCGCGCCGGACGAACTCGCGGATCTCGCCTTCGAAGTTGGTGGCCGCCGTCTCCACGTCGAGGCGCTCGTCGATGTGGTCCTCCAGGCGAGCCTCGTCGTGGGTCTCGTTCGTCGTCACGGTCAAATCCCCTTTTCCCGTTGCGGGACCGTCCGGCCTCGAAGGCGGATGGTCTGCTTCCCCACTGGCCGGCCGGCGTGCTCGCCGGGACCGGATTGGCGCGTCGACCGCAGTACACCCGAACATTGGGGCCGGGGCACGGCGATCCTGCGGCACTTTCGTCCAAATTGTCTAGGAACCGTAAAGGTTTCGTTGACGCGCCGGGAGGGTGGGGAGGAATCCCGGCCAAAGCTCCCGCACCGCGAGCGGCAATTCGGTGCGGCGGCCGCCTGCGGAACCCGTCCGTCACGCGAGCCTCCGTGACGCGAGCGTCACGCGAGCCTCCGTGACGCGATCCTCCGTGACGCGAGCGTCCGTCACGCGAGCGTGTCGGCGGGTGGCGGAACCGGTCCGGCAGCGGCCGGTTGGCGGCCGGGGAGGGAAAGATCCGGAGGACGTCATGACACGCCTGCTCGCGCTCGGCCTCGCGCTCGTCTCGGGGACCGCCGTCGCCAACGCCCAGACCGTGATCTCGCGCGAGGTCGCCAACGAGCCGGTCGAGACCATCATCGCCCGCGGCCCGGACGGCCTGACGGTGATCCGCCGGCCGCTGCAGACCATGGCGCCGCCGATCGTCTCGACCACCCCGGTCTATCCGACCTGGGGCTTCGGGCAGCCCGGCTGGGGCACCCCGAACTACGCCTCGGGCTGGGTCGCCCTGCCGGCGCCGCCGCCGCCCGCCGGCACGGTGACGGTCGAGCCCTACGCGCCCGCCGACACGGTGACGACCACGGTGGTCGAGCAGGAGCCGGTCGAGGAAATGGCGCCGCCGCCACGCACGCTGCGCGGTGGCCGGCCGCCGATCATGGCGCGCGCCGTCGAGCCCGATCCCGACGCCCGTCCGGCCCGCGCCACCCGGGTGAGCCGCACCGCCACCCGCCGCGCCGCCATGCGCCGTGCGAGCGCCGCGGCGCCGCTGCCGCGCGCCGCCCCGGCCGAGCGCGAGGTGGTCTATCGCACCCTCGTGCAGGAGCAGACCTACGACCCGGCGCTGCTGCCGCGGGTCGCCCCGGCCAGGGGCTACGACTGGAACGGCGACTGGACACGGCGGTGGTGAGCGACCGCCGTATCCGAACGAAGGGCGTGAACTAGATCGCGTCCGCCCGCGTTTTCGGTTCGAGCGACGGCGTCGCGGCGAGGGTTCGTCGCGTCGCCGTTCATCCCGTCGCACGGTCGACCCTCGCACGGAGCCGGATTTCACCATGACCTCGAGCTTCTCGTCCTCGCACTCCTCGTCCCGTTCGCTTCCCGGCACCCCGCAACGTGCGCGGCGGATGACCGACGCCGAGATCAATGCCGCGATCGATCGCAAGATCGAGCGCAACGTTCTGTTCTATGCCGACCATCTCGACGAGATCCCGCAGCGCCTGCGCGAGCTCGACGCCGAATGGGACCTCGAGCGCGCGCTGCAGGCGAACGCCGCCACCATCACTGTGCTCGGCTCGCTGCTCACCCTCACCCGCGGCGCCCGCTACATGCTGCTGCCGGCGGTGGTCGGCGGCTTTCTGCTCCAGCACGCGACCCAGGGCTGGTGCCCGCCGCTGCCGATCATGCGGCGGCTCGGCTTCCGCACGTCGCGCGAGATCGAGGTGGAGCGCAACGCGCTGAAGGCGCTGCGCGGCGACTATGGCGACGTGCCGAAGGACGGTGAGGCGTCCGCCCGTGCCCGCGCGGCGCTGAAGGCGGCGCAGATGGATTCGGTCGGCCATTCGCCGGGCGCGATCCGCTCCACCGTGTCGCCGCCGACCGTTCCGCACCCGGTGTGAACTGACGACTTCGATGCCGCTAAGGAGCGGCCGGTGATCGCGCCGGCCGATACGGGCCGCACGGCGCGTCGCACGGGAAGGACGGCGATGGCACGATCCGTCCTCGTTGTTCTCGCGCTCGCCGTGGCGCTCGTCGCTCTGCTCGGCCCCGCGGCGGCGCAGCCGCGCGCGACGTCCGCCGCGGCGGACGGGCAGGGCACCGCGCTTTTGATCGACGTGGCGGGCCCGATCGGTCCGGCGGCGGCCGCCCACGTTACGCACGGTCTCGCCGAGGCCGAGGCGCGCGGCGCCGCCGTGCTGGTGCTGCGGCTCGACACGCCGGGCGGCCTCGCCTCCTCGATGCGCGAGATCGTCCAGGCGATCCTGCGCGCGCCGCTGCCGGTGATCGCCTTCGTCGGGCCGAGCGGCGTGCGGGCGGCGAGCGCCGGCACCCATATCGTCTATGCCTCGCATCTCGCGGCGATGGCGCCGAGCACGCATCTCGGGGCGGCGACCCCGGTGTCGCTCGGCGGCGGCGGCCTGCTCGGCAGCGGCGACGAAGAGAAGACGAAAGACGAGGCGAAGAACGGCGAGACGCCGAAGGACGCGCACACGGCCAAGGCGGTGAACGATGCGGTGGCGGCGATCCGCGGCCTCGCCGAGCTGCGCGGCCGCAACGCCGACTGGGCCGAGCGCGCGGTGCGGGGCGCAGAAACGCTCACCGCCGCCGCCGCCGCGAAGGAGCGGCAGGTGATCGAGATCGTCGCCCGCGACGTGCCCGACCTGCTGGCGCAGGCCGACGGCCGCACCGTGCGGCTCGGCGATCGCGACGTGACGCTGGCGACCCGTGGGCTCGCGGTGGTGCCGCTGTCGCCCGACTGGCGCACCCGTCTGCTCGGCGTGATCACCGACCCGAACATCGCTTATGTGCTGCTGCTGATCGGCCTGTACGGGCTGCTGTTCGAGGCGCTGTCGCCGGGCGCCGCGTTTCCCGGCGTGATCGGCGGCATCTCGCTGCTGGTCGCGCTCTATGCGCTCGACCTCTTGCCGATCTCCTATGCCGGCGCCGGCCTTCTGCTGCTCGGCGTCGCGCTGATGGTGGCGGAGGCTTTTTTGCCGTCGTTCGGCGCGCTCGGCATCGGCGGCGTCGTCGCCTTCGCGGCCGGCTCGCTCTTTCTGTTCGATCCGGCGCCGGGCGTGGAGGTGGGCCTCTCGTGGCCGGTGGTCGCCGTCGCCACGCTCGCCACCGCCGGCTTCCTGACGATCGCGCTCGCCGCCGCCTGGCGCGCGCACCGCCGCGCGGTGGTGACCGGCGAGCAGGAGCTGATCGGCGCGACCGCCGAAGTTTTGCGCTGGGAGACCGACCACGGCGACGTCCACGTGCACGGCGAGATTTGGCGTGCGCTGTCGGCGACGCCGGCGCCGCTCGCGGCCGGCGCAAAAGTCCGGATCACCGGCCGCACCGGGCTGACGCTGCGGGTCGAGCCCGCTCCGCCGGCCTCCCGCGCCGTACCACCGTGACGCCGTGAAGGAGACGACCATGCAGGGGTTTCTGGGCAGCGTTCCTTATCTCGTCGTTCTCGTCCTGGTGCTGGCGGTCGTTCTCGCCTCGATCCGCATCATGCGCGAGTACGAGCGCGGCGTGGTGTTCACGCTCGGCCGCTTCTCCGGCGTCAAGGGGCCGGGCCTGATCTTTCTGATCCCGATCGTGCAGCAGATGGTGCGGGTCGATCTCCGCACGCTGGTGCTCGACGTGCCGACCCAGGACGTGATCACCCGCGACAACGTCTCGGTGAAGGTGAATGCGGTGCTGTATTTCCGCGTGGTCGATCCGGACAAGGCGGTGATCCAGGTCGAGAACTTCATGGCGGCGACCAGCCAGCTCGCCCAGACCACGCTGCGCTCGGTGCTCGGCAAGCACGAGCTCGACGAGCTGTTGGCCGAGCGCGACAAGCTCAACCGCGACATCCAGGAGATTCTCGACAGCCAGACCGACGCCTGGGGCATCAAGGTGGCGAACGTCGAGATCAAGCACGTCGACATCGACGAGAGCATGGTGCGGGCGATCGCCCGCCAGGCGGAGGCCGAGCGCTACCGGCGGGCCCGCATCATCGGCGCGGAGGCCGAGCACCAAGCGGCCGAGAAACTGGTCGAGGCCGGCGAGATGCTGGCGCGCCGGCCGGAATCGATGCAGCTGCGCTATCTCTCGACGCTGCAGGACATCGCCGGCGAGAAGAACTCGACCATCGTGTTTCCGGTGCCGGTCGATCTGATCCAGTCGCTGCTCGAGCGCGTGACGGCGGGCGGCGCGCCGCCGTCCGCCTCGCCCGGCGGCCCGGCCCGCAGCGGACGCAGCAAGGCGCCGCCGCCGGCGTGAGGCTCGCGCGCCGGCATCACGGATCGGTCCGGCCGTCGCCGAGCGTCTCGAGGTTTCGGCGCAGCGCCGGGTCGAGCCCGAGACGCGCGGCGAGATCGTCGAGCCACGCGCGCTCGATCGCGGTGTCGGCATCGATCGCGAGATAGGCGGCGAGATAAACCTTGGCCGCCTCCTCCGGCGAGCCGGCATCGGCGGCGAGCGAGCCCGGCGTGTCGGGCCGCGCGATCAGCGCCTCGAGCATGGTCCGCTCCTCGGTCGAGAGCGCGCTTCCCTCGACCTTGTCGATCAGCCGGCCGCGCTCGACCTCGTCGATCCGCCCGTCCGCCATCGCTGCGCCGATCATCGCCCGCAGCAACAGGAGCGCCGAGGGATCGGCGACCTCCGCGCCGGTGAGCCCGGCGCCGCCGAAGCCTCCGGCGCCGGCGGTCTCGCGGGGTGCGTCGCGGGCGGGGCCGCCCTCGCTCTGCGGCAGCATCTCGCGGATCGCGTCGGTGACGCCCTGCGGCAGCACCGGACGGCCGGCGCGGTAGTTCTGATACGCCTTGTAGGCGAGGCCGCCGATCACCGCCGCGGCGCCGATCTTCAGCGCCGTGCCGGCATATTTGCGCGCGTGCTTGGAGCCGAGCAGCACACCGGCGAGCCCGCCGGCCAGCGTGCCGCCGAGCACCCCGCCGCCGCTGCCGCCGAGCAGGTCGCCGAGCCCGCCGCCGCCGGCGCCGCCACTCCGTCCGCCGAGAAAGCTCGCCGGCTGGTCGGCGCCGCCGACCCCGGGCGTCTCCAGCCCCGGCGTGACGGAACCCGGCGGGCTGCGGCCCGGCTCGAAGGCGCGCCCGAGCCGGTCGGGCACGCCGGCGGCCTCGCGCGGGTCGCGCCGCGCGCCCGGCTGGTCACCGGCGAGCACGGCAGTGAGAATCTTGTTCACGTCGATCATGATCGCCTCCTCGTGGGCGGGTTTTTCTTTGGTCGGCGCGGTCAGCCCGCGCGGTCCGGCGCGGCCCTGGCCTCGTCCGGCGTCGACGCCTCGTCCCGCCGTGTCTTCCACATCGAGAACAGGATGCCCGCCGCCAGCATCGCTGCCGTCGTGCCGAGCGCGACCAGCGGGTCGACCTTGCCGACGAAGTGGCCCCAGAAGATCTTTGCGCCGATGAAGATCAGCACCGCCGCCAGCGCGTATTTGAGGTAGCGGAACCGCTGAACCGAGGCGGCGAGCGCGAAATAGAGCGCGCGCAGGCCGAGCACCGCGAAGATGTTGGACGTGTAGACGATGTAGGGATCGGTCGTGATGCCGAAGATCGCCGGCACGCTGTCGACCGCGAAGACGATGTCGGCGATCTCGATCAGGATCAGCGCCACCATCAGCGGCGTCGCCAGCAGCACCGGCTTGCCGCCCTCCTCGGTCGGCTCGCGCACGAAGAAGGCGGTGCCGTGCGTCTTCTCGGTCATCGGCAGCCAGCGGCCGAGAATCTGCCGGATCCGCCCGCCGGCGATGCCGGGGCCGTCGTCCATCGAGGTCACCATCCGGATGCCGGTGACGATCAGGAGCGCGCCGAACGCGAGCAGCACCCACTCGAACTGCGACACCAGCGCCGCGCCGAGCCCGATCATGACGCCGCGCAGCAGCACCACGCCGAGAATGCCGTAGAACAGCACACGGTGCTGCAGCTTCGGCGGGATCGCCAGGGTGGTGAAGATCAGCGAGATGACGAAGATGTTGTCGAGCGCCAGCGTCTTCTCGAGCAGATAGCCGGTGTACCAGGTGACGCCGGCTTCCGAGCCGAGCCGGAACCAGACGAAGCCGCCATAGACGAGTGCCACCGCGATGTAGCCGGCCGACAGGAGCAGACTTTCGCGGGCCGATATTTCGTGAGGCTTGCGGTGGAGGACGCCGAGGTCGAAGGCGAGCAGCGCGACGACGATCACGGCGAACAGGAGCCACACCCAGACGGTGTGACCGAGCCAAGAATCAAACAGGAAGCCGGGCAAAAACTCCATCGCATCCTCCAGTGACGGCGCGGCCGCGTCGCAGTGAAAGATCCGACATCACGGCCCGTGCGGGACAACGCACGAAAAGCCGCCAGAGGGGCCCGGATCGAACGAACTCGACCGATATAGGCGGCGCAGCGCGACGATCCAGACGGCACGCGACGCCGGCTTTTGCGCCAAAGTGCCGCACGGGGCGGCCGATCACGACCTCGCGAAGCGGGCTATCCGACCGCCCCGCGCTCGGGCAGACTTTTGCGTCGTGTCGATCGCCGGCCGGCAGCGACCGGGAGGCCGTGTGGGTGCGAGCGATCGTCGCGCCGCGGCGATTTTCGGGCTCGGCGCCGGATCGTTCGGTGGGCCCGCCGCGTTGCGTTGCCGGCGTCGCCGATCGCCGATCGGTCGGAAGCTCGACCGATCACGAGAAGCGTTACCGATCACGAGCGGCAGCGCCGACCTCCGAGCCGTTGCTCTTTCGTCTCGAACCGCGGTTTCGTCTCGAACCCGAGACCCATCAGGAGAACGACCATGAAGACCCTCGGCATCGTCGTCTGCACCGCCGTCTCCCTCGGCCTCGTCGGCACCGCCTCGGCGTGCGGCGCGAGCGCGTCGGCATCCTCGAAGTTCCAGCGTTTCGCCCAATCGTCGTCCGGCGCGGCGGTCGAGCAGTCGCCGGGCGAGGCGCGCGAGCAAACCCTCGACGCGACGCGGCCCGCGGCTCCGGGCGGGGCGGTCGGCCCCGCCACCACCGGCTCCGGCGCGATGCACGACGGCATGCCGGCCGGCGGGACGCGCGGCGACGGGGTGCGGGGTGACGGGATGCGCGGCGATGCCGCAACCCCCGGCCACACCACGATGCCGGGCAGCGGCACCGCTCCCGGCGGCGCGACGGCGCGCTGACCGCGCGTCGCACGTTCTTGCTTTTCCAGGAGGGCGGGCGTCCGGCGCGGACGCCCGTTCGGTCTCGGCCGGCGCGCCGGCCAGACGTCACGCGCCGGGCGCCGACTGCTCCAGCCCCGCGCTGACGAAGTTCACCGTCTGCGGCGCCGTGACGGCGGCGAGGATCTTTTCCATGATGCGCAGATAGCCGAGGTCGACGGTGCCTTCCGCGGTGCCCTCGACGGTGCCGGCCGGATCGCTCGGATCGAGCTCCAGGTCGAAGCCCTCGCCGGCATAGCGCACCCGCGACGCCAGCGTCCGGGTCTCCAGCCGCACCACCCGGCCCTTGAAGCGGCCGTGCATGCGTACGCCCGCGCTGGTCTTCTCCAGCACGAAGCCGTCGCGCTGCGGCGCCGCCTCGAACGCCTCGATGCTGCCGAAGAACATCGGCTTGACGAGATACGGCCCGCCGTCCTCAGGGCACAGCACGTCGCAGGTGCCGCACTCGTTGCAGGCGTCGGCATAGGTGCCGATCTGCCGCGGTTTTTGGATCACCAGCGTGCCGGTCGGCTCGGTGAGCCAAGCGCCGCAGGTCTGCACCAGCCGCTCGATCGGCGTCTCGCCCTTCGGGATCACGAACGAGAAGTTGGCGTCGTTCGGGCAGACCGGAATGCACTTGTCGCAGGCGAGGCAGTCGAACAGCACGAGATTGCTGCCGACCTTTTTCGGCGGCGTCGCGTTCTCGTCGGCGTGATAGCGCGGATTGGTCGCGACCACGGCTGCGTAAGCCGCGGTGTTGGCGAGCTTTGCCGCCGACAGCCAGGCCGGAAACGACTCGGCTGCAGCCGCGCGTAAATCGCCGTCGCCGGCGAGCGCGGCGAGGCAGGCAGCCTCCCTGTCGGGTGCGAGCGCAAGGCTCTTCAGCGTCGTCTCGGCATTGCCGAACGATCTGATCACGAACGTGTCGATATCGGCCGCGCCGACCGCCGCCATCCGGGTCGCGAGCGAGGCGACGTAGCGGGAGCCGCGGCGATAGCCGCCGGGCCTGAGAAAGTTGGTGCACACCGTCACCGGCTGCACGCCGAGCGCCACCGTGTCGGCGAAATTGCCCTCGTCGATGCCGGCCGAGAAGGAGATCGGGAAGCGGTCGCCGAACTCCTTGCGGAACCGGTCCACCAGCGTGATGGCGATCGGGTGCAGCGGCGGGCCGGAGAGGTACATCACCTCCTCGGCGGCCGAGAAGAAGGTCTTGTGGTTTCTCACCACCAGCGTGTTGGAGAACTTCACGCCGAATTTCTTGCCGTGCCGCTCGGCGAGCCGGCCGAGCCGGTCGACGAAGGCGGTCACCTGGTGCCAGCTCGCGTCCTTGTCGAACGCGCTGTCGGGCACCTCGATCTCGGTGTAGCCGAGCTTGCCGTGCAACAGCTCGGTCAGCGCCTCGCGCCCGAGCAGCGTCGGGTTGAGCTTGACGATCACGTCGAGCCCGATCTCCTCGATCAGGAACGCGGCGATCGCCTCGATCTCGTCGGGCGGGCAGCCGTGGAAGGTCGACAGCGTGAGGGTGTCGGAGAGCTTTTTCGGGTAGGGCAGGTCGCGGTACGCCGCCCACGCGTCGGGGATCTCGGCGCGCAAGCGGTCGATGGTCGCCGAGGCGTCCATCATCCCGGCCATGAAGCCGCGCACTCTTGGCGAGCGGATGCCCTCGAGGTCGTAGCCGACGCTCATGTCGAACACGGTCTCGTCGAGGCCGGAGACGACGCCCGCCGCCTTCAGCATCTCGATCAGCATCGCCGCCTTGACATACTCCTCGTGCGACTGCTCGAGCGTCAGCTCCTGCGACCATTCCACGTTGAAGCCGACGGTGGCGACGTCGATGCACGGGCGCGACAGCGCGAGCCGGTCCTTGATCTGCACCGTCTTCAGCTCGATCACCCGGCCGCCCGCGAGCCAGGACGACACGATGTTCTGCGCCATCTGGGTGTGCGGGCCGGCGGCCGGGCCGAACGGGGTGGCGATGCGGCGTCCCTGGAAGGACGTGCCGATGTCGCGGCCGGGTGGCGGCTGCACGAAGAATTTTTCGGGGAGATCGAACGCCGAGTGCTTTTGCGCGAGCTCGCGGAACAGGCGTGTCACGAGCACGCCGAGCGGAATGGGGACCAGATCGACCATGGCCGGCAAGCTCGTCTGCGGGGGCAGCCGGTGCAATTCGGCGTATTACGGAGAAAGTTTGAAAACGAAGGTTTTTGCGACCACGACGCACGCGAACTCCCTCTCCCTCTCGTGGGGCGGGGTGAAGAGCGGCGCCGAAAAAATCCGAAATCCGAAACTTTCGCCTCAGCGGCTGCCGACCTTGGCGAGGCGCAGCACCAGCCAGATCGGGATCACCAGCACCGCGCCGAGCAGGAAGTAGCGCCACAGCCACAGAACCGCGTCGAAGCCCATGTTCCAGACATGGAGAAAGAGCCGCTCGACGCTGCGGAAGATGTCGCGCGGGTCGAGCCCGAGCGCCGACAGCACGACGCCGACCAGCACCGACAGGAGCACCAGCCGCAGCAGCACCGCCCCCGGCGAGCCGCCGAGAAACCGGTGCAGGCCCGACCGCCCCGTGCCGCCCTCGTACCGCACCCGTCGCGCCTCCGGTTCGTTGCTCATCGGATTTTTTCCCTGTCGACGCGCCGCCCGCCGGTCTGCCTGGTCGCGCTCGCCGGTGCCGGTGGGGCGGCGGGCCGCCGGGTCAGTCGTCCTCGCCGAAGCGGTTGCCGATCAGCTCCTGGAGCGCGGCGATCACCGCGTCGGCATCGTCGCCCACCGCCTCGACCATGATCGAGGTGCCGGGCGCGGCGGCCAGCATCATCAGCCCCATGATCGAGTCGCCGCCGACCGTCTGGCCGCAGCGGGTGACGAACACCTCGGCCCGGAACCGCTCGACCGTCTGCACGAATTTCGCCGAGGCGCGCGCATGCAAGCCCTTTTGGTTGACGATCGGGATGTGCCGCACCACCGCGCCCGGCCGGGGGGCGGGTTGGCCCTGGCCGGTGTCGTCGTCGGTGCGGAGGTCGTCGCTCATCGCCGTTCACTTCCCGGCCAGGACCCGGCTGGCGATGGTGATGTATTTGCGGCCGGATTCTTGGGCCGCGGCGACCGATTCGGCGAGCGGGCACTCGCTGCGGATCTTTGCCAGCTTCACCAGCATCGGCAGGTTGATGCCGGCCAGCACCTCGACGTTCGGTAGGCTCATCACCGAGATCGCCAGGTTCGACGGGGTGCCGCCGAACATGTCGGTGAGGATCGCCACGCCGTCGCCGGTGTCGACCCGGCCGACCGCGTCGATGATCTCCTTGCGACGCAGCTCGACATTGTCGCTCGGATCGATCGTCACGGTTTCGATCTGGCTCTGCGGGCCCACCACATGCTCCAGCGCGGCACGGAACTCGACGGCGAGCCGACCGTGGGTGACGAGGACGAGGCCGATCATGGGAACACCTCGCGGCGCGTGTGCGGCGCCGCACGAAAGACGAAATAATCATGACAGTCCGGGACGCGAGCGCAAGACCCTTCGCCCCGATGCCGCGCGGGAGTCATGCCGGCACGGTTCGGCGGCCCGCGCGGCCGCCGCCCTCCGAGGCGCGAGCCCGAACGGGCCCGACCGGCCGTGAGGCTGCGCCATTGCCGCCACGAAACCCGCGCCGACGTCGGATCCTCTCAGAACATGCCACAAAAACAAGTCGTTGATTGTTATTATGCAGCCGTGACCGTTGCGTGAAGGGCATGCGACGCGCCGTCTCAGGGGATGGGAGGCTCCGCGAGCGCCGACAGGACGCCGGGAAGGGGGTCGTGCCCCGGGTGTACTCCGAGCCGGCGGAGTTGGATACCCAGGATCGTCGCCACCCGCCCGGCGGGCTCCGGCAGCCGTTCGGCGTCGGCCGTCGCGAGGTCGACGACGAGGCCGACCACCGCCACCGGCTCGTACGGCAGCGTGCGGATGCCGAGGCCGCGCACCTCGATCAGCCCGGCGAGCGGGTCGGCCGGGGCGGCGAGCAGCCGCCCGCCGGCGACGGCGATCGCGGTGCGGTCGTCGGCCACCAGACGGACGAACGGCAGCCCCGGCGTCGCCTCCAGAAGCCGCAGCGCCAGCGTCGATTTTCCTGCGCCCGCGGCGCCGCGGATCAGCACCGCCCGCCGCCCGACCAGAACCGTGGTCGCGTGGATGGTGGGGGTCATGCCGGGCTCCACCGAACGAGATGGACCGGTGCGCTC
Organism: Rhodovulum sp. PH10; assembly: GCF_000293785.1. GTDB lineage: Bacteria > Pseudomonadota > Alphaproteobacteria > Rhizobiales > Xanthobacteraceae > Rhodoplanes. The sequence continues at coordinate 23,970 of NZ_AKZI01000035.1, forward strand.
GGGGGCGTGTCACACTGCTTTGCTTCACCTCTTCCCGCGAGCGGGCCATGGGATGCACACAAGAGCAAAAAGTGCGGTATTTCGATGAGAAAGGTGGCGCTCGCCGAGAACTCCGCCGTCATCGCCGGGCTTCGACCCGGCGATCCATCGCATTGAATTAAAAAATGTTTTTCGATTCTTGATGGATGCGCGGGTCGAGCCCGCGCATGACGGACGCATGAAGTCGAGGCGATGTGCACACCTCCTGGCGCGAGCGGGAAGAGGTCGGAGTCCGAGCACGAGCGCGGGCTCCGGATGAGGGGGATTCGCCTTCTTGCTCGGAGTTCCCGCCCATCCGCCCGCCCCTCCGCCCGCCCCTCTCCTCGCCAGCGGGGAGAGGGAGCAGAGGCGTCGAGCATGGCGGGGCGCGCTGTTTTTGCCGCTCGTCCCCGCGACAGCGGGGACCCAGGTTTTTGAAAGCAGGAATTCCAGGAAGGCTGCGTTCGAAAGAGCTCGATTCCCGCTTGCGCGGGAATGAGCGGAGATTGGGGTGCTTGCCGGGATCGAGAGGGTGGGCCAGCCGTTCCGGCGGGCTCGGACACCCGCGCTCGGCGACTCGACGGTCGGGCCATGGTCGCGTCGTCGTCCGATGCCGAGATCGTCCGCATCGCCCTCACATCGCCGGCAAGCGGACGACGAAGCGGGCGCCCATCACCGGGGCGGGCTCGCCCTCGCCGGGGTCGGGCCCCATGCGGTTCTCGGCCCAGATGCGACCGCCGTGCGCCTCGACGATCTGCTTGGAGATCGAAAGACCCAGCCCGGAATTCTGCCCGAACCCCTGCTCGGGCCGGTCGGTGTAGAAGCGCTGAAACACCTTTTCGAGCGCGTCCGGGCGGATGCCGGGCCCCTCGTCGTCGACGTTGATCTCCAGCTCCTTGTCGTGCCGCCGGCAGGTCACCTTCACGGTGCCGCCGTCGGGCGAGAAGGACCGCGCATTGTCGACCAGGTTGTGCACCACCTGGCCGAGCCGTGAATCGTGGCCGGCGATCTGAAAGCTGCGCGGCCCGCCGCCCTCGAAGGCGAGCTTGACCGTGACGTTCTTGCCGCGCTTCACCTCGTTGGCGATCGCCACCACGGTGGTGAGCAGGCGGCGCAGGTCGACGGTGCCGGATTCGTTCCGCTGCAGCTCGGCGTCGAGCCGGCTCGCGTCGGAGATGTCGGAGATCAGCCGGTCGAGCCGCTTGACGTCGTGCTCGATCACCGCGAGCAGCCGCGCCTGGCTGTCCGGCGATTTCGCCCGCGGCAACGTCTCCGCCGCCGAGCGCAGCGAGGTCAGCGGGTTCTTCAGCTCGTGGGCGACGTCGGCGGCAAAGCTCTCGATCGCCTCGATGCGGCTGTAGAGCGCGTTGGTCATGTCGCGCAGCGCGCCGGACAAATGGCCGATCTCGTCCTTGCGGCGGGTGAAGTCGGGGATCTCGACCCGGCTCTTGATGCGCCGGCGCACCCGCTCGGCGGCGTCGGCGAGCCGGCGCACCGGCCCGGCGATGGTGCCGGCGAGCAGCAGCGACAGCACGAACATGATGCCGGCGGCGATGAGAAAGACCTTCATGATCGCCAGCCGCTCGGCCTCGACGATCTGGTCGATCTCGCCGCCTTGGGTGGAGAGCAGCAGCGCGCCGCGCACCACCCGCGAGCGCTGGATCGGCACTGCCACCGAGACGATCACGTTGCCGCGGCTGTCGATCCGCACGACGCTCGCCTTCTGCCCGGCGAGCGCCTGGGCGACTTCCGGATAGGCGCGGCCGTTCTCCTCCGGCCCGAGCTCGCGGTAGCGCGGCAGGTCGCCGCGCCCGAGCCAGCGCCGGATCGCGGTGAAGCCGCGCTCGATCAGGCCGGGCTCCTCGGCGGTCGGCGGCGGCAGGTCGTAGCGCAGGACGTCGCCGCGGCCGATGAAGTTGCGGCTGTCCATGAACAGCACGCCCTCGCGGTCGTAGATGCGGGCGCGGATGTTGATCGGCGTCACCAGCCGGCGCAACAGCGGCGCCACCTGCTCGGGATTGAGCGGAAACTCGTAGCCGAACAAAACGTCGTCGGAGGGGCCGTAGCTCTCGCCCGCCTGCAGCTCGAGCAGGCGCTGCGGGTCGATGGTGATGGTGTCCATGTCGACGGTCGCCGAGGAGGCGATCGCGCCGGAGATGATCTCGCCCTGCACCAACAGGCTGTGGACGCGCGCGTCGATCAGGCCGGCGCGGAACTGGGTGAGATAGAGGATGCCCAGCACCAGCGCGAGCAGGCCGGCGACATTGAGGAAGACGATGCGGCGGCTGAGGCTCGAGAAGGTCAGCCCGGTGAACAGCGACCACACCGGCCACAGGAGCCGGCCGAGCCGGTTCAGCCCGAGCACGCGCGAGACCGGCACCGCGACGCGGGCGACGCCGCGGCCGACCGCCCGGCCGGCGTCGGCGATTTTTTGCCGGGTGCGCTGGTTCGCCTGCGTCAGCGGGCTCGTCCACACCCGCAGGCGCAACAGGCCGCGATGCGCGGTGCGGCGGATGCGGGCGATGCGGCGCAGCCCGCCGATGCCGATCCGCGAGCCGGCGAGCCCGGCGCCGGCGGTGCCGCCCGGCCGGCCGGCCGGCTCGGAGGCCGACGCACGGGCGTCGTCGCTCGCCGCGTCGGTGGGCGCGGCGGTGTCGGGAGGGGCTTGGTCGTCGGTCTCGGCGGTTCGATCGAGCACGGCGGTGCGTCTCGTCCGTTCTGGCGTTCGGTCGGGCCGCGCCCGGCGGTTCCCGTCGTTCCCGCTCCTCGGTGGGCGACCGTGCCCGCCGCTCCGGCCGCCGGAAACGGTCCTATTCCTTGAAGCGATAGCCGACGCCGTACAAGGTCTCGATCATGTCGAAGTCGTCGTCGGTCTGCTTGAATTTTTTCCGCAGCCGCTTGATGTGGCTGTCGATGGTGCGGTCGTCGACATACACCTGGTCGTCGTAGGCGGCGTCCATCAGGGCGTTGCGGCTCTTCACCACCCCCGGCCGTTGCGCCAGCGCCTGGAGGATCAAGAACTCGGTGACCGTGAGGGTGACCGGCTCGCCCTTCCACGTGCAGGTGTGGCGCTCCGGGTCCATCCGCAGCATGCCGCGCTCGAGCACCTTTGCCGAGTCGGTCTCCTTGATCGGAGAGCCGTCCTTCGGGCTCGCCCGCCGCAGCACCGCCTTCACCCGCTCGACCAGCAGGCGTTGCGAGAACGGCTTTCGGATGAAGTCGTCGGCGCCCATCTTCAGGCCGAACAGCTCGTCGATCTCCTCGTCCTTGGAGGTGAGGAAGATCACCGGCACGTCGGACTTCTGGCGCAGGCGGCGGAGCGTCTCCATCCCGTCCATCCGCGGCATCTTGATGTCGAGAATGGCGAGGTCGGGCATCGACGTCTTGAAGCCGTCCAGCGCCGAGGCGCCGTCCGTGTAGGTCATGATGCGATAACCTTCGGCTTCGAGCGCGATCGAAATCGAGGTGAGAATGTTCCGGTCGTCGTCGACGAGCGCGATGGTGGGCATGGGGCCTCTTCCCGTGAACGGGCAATCCCTTCGGGCCTTGAAGCCCGCAAAGCTGGGCCGAAATGTGACACCTCCCGGCCGGGCTCCGGCGGCCCGGGAGTGTCCCCCCGGCTGCCGAGTCTATCCATTCCCGGCGGCTTTCGCCATACCGGGAGCCGATTTGCGCGAATGCCGGGAGCCGGACGAAGATGCTCCCGAAATTGGACCAGGAGAGACCGCGTGACGGACATCCAACGCCCTCTGCCCGGCAGCATGCCCGGGCGGCTTCCCGAAGGTGCCGCGCCGCCCGAGGACTTCGATCCCATCACCACCGCCAAGACGCTGCTGCGCGCCACCCGCGCCGGCGCGCTCGCCACCAACGACCGCAACACCGGCCACCCGTTCGCCTCGCTGGTGAACGTCGCCACCGCCGCCGACGGCTCGCCGCTGATCCTGGTGTCCAGGCTTTCGACCCACACCGCCAATCTCGAGCGTGACGGCCGCGCCTCGGTGCTGCTCGCCGCCACCGGCAAGGGCGATCCCTTGGCGCATCCCCGCCTCACCGTGCTCGGCGACTTCGTGCGCACCGACGATCCCGACGTGCGCCGCCGCTTTCTCGCCCGCCACAGGAAGTCCGAGCTCTATGCCGGTTTTCCCGATTTCACCTTCTGGCGGATGATCGTGGTGTCGGCCCATCTCAACGGCGGGTTCGCCCGCGCCGCCGACCTCGAGGCGAAGGACGTGCTGACGAGGCTCGAGGGCGCGGCCGAGCTGGTCGCGGCCGAGGAGGACGCCGTCGCCCACATGAACGAGGATCACGCCGAGGCGGTCGGCCTCTATGCCGAAAAGCTGCTCGGCGAGGCGGAGGGCGACTGGCGGGTGACCGGCGTCGATCCCGAAGGGCTCGACCTCGCCGCCGGCGATCGGGTCGCCCGCCTCGCTTTTCCCCACCGCGTCACCGCGGCGGCGCAGCTGCGCACCGTGCTGAAGGAGTTTGCCGACCAAGCGCGGGCGGGGTGAGGGCGGGGGCCGTCCCTCGCCCGCCCGGCGCGAAGACCCTCACTCGGTGAACGGCTCGCCCGACTTTTTGGTGTTGCGGGCGCCGTCGGCGTCGCGCACCGCGCGCATGTCGATGTCGGGATACTCCACCGTCTCGGTCGGCGCCTTGGTGCCGATCTCGAGCACCAGCGCGTCGCGGTCCGAGCGGTTGACGAGGCAGTGCCCGTTCGGCACGCCCGCCTTCCAGGCCGCCGCGTCGCCGGCGCGCAGAACCGTCTCGCCGCCGTCCTCGCACAGCACCACCTCGCCTTCGAGCACATAGACGAGCTCGTCCTCGTTGGCGTGCCAGTGGCGCTGCGAGGAGGCGACACCGGGCGGCAGCCGGCACAGATTGACGCCGAACTGGGTGAGGCCGGCGGCGGGGCCGAGCCGCTTGCGGGCACGCCCCTCGACGGCGGCCCGATAGGCGGCCGGATAGCGGCTCGCCGTGTCGAGCGGCAGGGCGGCGACGTCGATCTTCGGCATGTCTTTGCGCTCCGGGGTTGGCCGCATGGGGATGCGACGAGGCGAAAAGAGACGGACGGCGGTCAGCGGGCCTGGGTTTTTCGCGCGAGGCGCTGGAGGAAGCGGGCGCCCTCCACCACCACCCGGACATGGGTGCCGGCGCCGATCGTCTCGACCGCGTCGCGCGCCTCGACCCGGAAGGTGAGGGTGCGGCCGTCGATCGCGGTCAGCTCGGCCTCCGCCTCGACCCGCATGCCGACCGGGGTCGCCGCGGTGTGGGCGACGTCGAGCTTGACGCCCAGGCTGTGGTGTCCCTCCGGCAGCGAATCCTCGACGGCGTCGAGGGCTGCGGCCTCCATCAGCCGGATCATCACCGGGGTCGCCAGCACCGCGATGGTGCCGCTGCCGATCCTCGGCGCGCTCTCGGCCTCCGTTACCGTCAGCGCCGCGTGACCCTTGGCCCCGATCACCAGGCGAGCCGTCTCGCTCATCGTCGTTCTCCCGTCGTCGTTTTCCGGCCGGGGCCGGCGCCGCCCGGACGCCGCCCGGCGGTCGCCGCGCACCATGGCGGCGGCGCCGCAGGGCCGAGAAATCGCCCGCCGGCCGGCACGGTTTAACCCCTTCTTTACCCTGCTCCGTGGAAAGTCGGTGCGAGGTCTGCGGGGGAGGTCGGGAGTCCATCGTTCCTTAACGATGGGGGGTCCGGACGCCGCCCGCGGCTTCGGGGGGTCGAGGGTGCAAGCCGGACAATCCACATGACAGGCGCGCCAGGGTACGTCAAAGGGGGTCGACGCGGGTCGCCGGACACGGCGGTCGACGCGCCTCGTCAGGCCGGCGCGTCGTTCCGGAAATGGTTCGGATCGATGGCTCCCGAATCGACGGCGACCGCCGAGGTCGTGCCGGACGGCACCGACGCGGCCGATTCGCCGGCGCCGCCGCCGCGCCGCCAGGCCGGAGCCGGAACCGGAACCGGCAATGGGGCGGGTGCGCTGCGGGCGACCCCCGACCGCGACATCGCCGCCCTGTGCGACCGCTTCGAGACCATCACCCGCCACCTCGAGCGCGTTCTCGAATCGACGCTGGAGGAGCCGGCGGAGACCGCCGCCGTGCGTCCCGCAAAAGCCCGCCGGACCATGCCCGACGCATCCTCGCTCGACCGGGTGATCGCCGAGATCGCCGAGCGTCAGCGCGCGCTCGACGGCGGCGGGCCGCCGGTGCCGAGCATGTTCGCGCCGGTGCTGCCGGCGGAGCAGGCGGACGGCGCCGAGCCGCCGCTCGACCTGTCGCGGCTCGAGGCGCAGCTCAAGGCGATCACGCTGCAGCTGGAGACCCTGCGCTCGCCCTGCCGGGCGGAGGAGCTGGTCTCGGAGTTGCGCGAAGAGCTGCGCGAGATCGGCCGGGCGGTGCACGATCAGGTGCCGCGCAACGCCTTCGAGGCGCTCGAAACCGAGGTCCGGGCGCTCGCCGAGCGGCTCGACGCCACCCGCGGTGCCGGGCCCGACGCCGCCACGCTGGCGCCGATCGAGCAGGGGCTCGCCGAGGTGCGCGAGGCGGTCGCCTCGCTCGCGCCGGTCGAGCTCGCCGGCTCGATCAACACGCTGTTCCACAAGATCGATCAGGTCTCGACCGAGGGCTTCGACCCGACCGTCGTGCAGCAGCTCGAGGAGGCGGTCGGCACGCTGCGCGGCATCGTCGCCCAGGTCGCCTCGGGCGACGTGCTGGCGGCGCTGGTGCAGGAGGTGCGCGGGCTCGCCGAGAAGGTCGAGCGCCACGTCCCGGCCGGCGAGCCGGTCGAGCCGGCGGTTTTGGCCAATCTCGAGCGGCAGATCAGCGGCATCGCGGAAACGCTCGCCCGCGGCGCGCCGGTGGCCGAGGGGCCGCCGATGGCGGTGCCCATGCCGGCGCCGCTTCCGGAGCCGCGCCCGATCGAGCCGCTGATGGCGTCGCTGGTCGAAAAGCTCGAGCGGTTCGACCTGATGGCGCCGCGCGACGACGAGGCGGTCTTCCGCCCGCTCGAGGCGCGCCTGACCGATCTCGGCGACAAGATCGAGAAGATCGTCGGCACCGATCCGGCCGCGATCGCCCAGATCGAGGAGCGGATCATCGCGCTCGCCGACAAGCTCGAGCGCCTCGAAGGTTTTTCGCGCGAGCACCCGGAGGTCGGGCCGATCGAGGGGCGGCTCGCCCAGCTGGTCGAGAAGATCGAGGCTTCCGAGTCCCGGCTCGAGATGCTGCCGGCGCTGGAGCGCGGCATGGCCGAGCTGCTCGCCCATGTCGAGGGCTTGCAGAAGGCGCGGACCGAGACGCCCTCCGTCGAGCCGGTGCTGAAGGCGCTCGCCCGCGACGTCGAGGGCATCCGTCTGACCCAGGAGGACAGCGACCGCCGGACCCGCGAATCGCTCGAGGCCGCGCACGGCACCATCGGCCGGGTGGTCGACCGGCTCGCCGCGATCGAGACCGACCTGCGCTCGGCCCGGACCTCCGAGCCGCGGACCTCCGAGGCGCGAGCGCCCGAGCCGCGGGCGCCCGAGGCGCGAGCGCCCGTTCCGCCGCCGACCGACCGCCGGCCGGCCGGCGAGCTTTTGCGCGCAAACCTCGGCGCGCCGCTGCGCCCCGACGAGGCGCCGGCCACGGCCGGTGTCGCCGGCCCGGCGCTTTCCGCCGAGGCGCGGAGCCCCGACCCGCGCACTGGAGACGCCCGCACTGGAGACGCCCGCGCCGCCGAGGCGCGGCCGGGCGACACCCGGCTGCCGCCCGACGCGCCGATCGAGCCCGGCTCCGGCCCGCCCTGGTTCCGCGGCGGCCGCAGCGCCGCAGACCGGATCGCCGCCTCGCAGGCCGCCCTCGGCTCCGCCGCGGCCGAGCCCGCCGCCGGCGCGCGCCCCAACTTCATCATGGCCGCCCGCCGCGCCGCCCAGGCGGCGAGCGAGCAGCAGGCGCAGGCCCAGGCCGCCGCCGGCATCGCGCCGGACGGCAATGCCCGCTCGCGAAAGCTGTCCGACCGGGTGAAGTCGCTGTTCGTCACCACCAGCGTCATCGTGATCGGCCTCGCGCTGCTGCCGATCGGCGTCGCCACCCTGAGCGGGTCCGGTGGCGGGTCGTCGGTGCAGGTCGCCGGCAATCGCGCGCCGCAGCCGCAGGCTCCGGCCACCGTGCCGGCGGCGACCGCCTCGGCCGACCCGGCCGCCGCGAGCGCGCCGGCGCTGGTGCCGCCGAGCGACCTCGCCGCGATCGAGCGCAAGATCGCCTCCGCCTCGCCGAGCGCCAAGGCGCTGCTCGAGCGCCATTTCGGGCGCGCCGGGCAAGCCGAGCCGACCCAGCAGGCGACCACGGCGCCGCCCGCCCCCTATCTCGACGTCACCGGCTCGCTGCCGGCGCATCCGGGCGTCGCCGCCGCGACCCCGCTCGCCGCGCCGCCCGCCGGCGCCGGCACCGACATGGACGAGGACGACGCGGCCGCCGAGGACGCCCAGGCGAACGGCAGCACGGCCGACGGCAGCGCGGCGCTGGTCACCGCCGAGCCGTGGCCCGACGCGCTGCCGCAGGGGATCTCCAGCCGCGCGCTCGCCGCCGGCGTGGTGGCACGCGATCCGGCCGCCGCCTTCGAGATCGGCATGCGCTACGCCGAGGGGCGCGGCGTGCCGGTCGACCTGCCGGCGGCCGCGAGCTGGTTCGGCCGCGCCGCCGCCCAGGGGCTCGCCCCGGCCGCGTTCCGGCTCGGCAGCCTGTACGAGAAGGGCCGCGGCGTGAAGAAGGACCTGTCCGAGGCGCGCCGGCTCTATCTGGCGGCGGCCGAGAGGGGCAACGCCAACGCCATGCACAACATCGCCGTGCTCTATGCCGAGGGAATCGACGGGCGGCCGGACTTCGCCAAGGCGGCGGAGTGGTTCGTCAAGGCGGCCCGCTACGGCGTCGCCGACAGCCAGTTCAACCTGGCGATCCTCTATGCGCGCGGGATCGGCGTCCAGGCGAACCTCGCCGAGGCCTACAAGTGGTTCGCGATCGCCGCCCAGAACGGCGACCGCGACGCCGGCCGCAAGCGCGACGAGGTGGGCGCGAAGCTCGATCAGCAGTCGCTCACCGCGGCTCGCCTCGCGGCCCAGACTTTCGTCGCGATGTCGCCGCCCGAAGGCGCGATGACGGTGAAGCCGCCGCCCGGCGGCTGGGAGGATGCGACCGCCGGCGAGGGCAAGACGAAGCCGCGCCGGGCGCCGCACGCCCAGTCGGCCCGGCTGTGACGGTTCCTCGCGGACGGCCGCGCACCCGCGCGGCCGCCGCCCGGAGACGATATTTCACTTGAGTTTGCAGGACGAGCCTGTACGCCTGCGGTGATCGCGGCGTCGTCGCCGGCGCGCGCGGGTCCCCCGCGGCCGTCCTTCGAGAACCCGACCCCGATGCCGGGGGCGGGCGGAGCGGCCGTTTCCGCTCGGGCGGTCCGGCGCAGCACGGTGACGGCGCGGCCGCGACTCCTTCGAGGCCCGGCGGCCGGGGGCCGCCTGCAACGGATCCGCCGCGCCGTGGACATCTACCTGCCGATCGCCGACCTGCCGGTCAACGTCTTCCTCGTCTTCGCGATGGGGACGGCGGTGGGCTTCATCTCCGGCATGTTCGGCATCGGCGGCGGGTTTTTGATGACGCCGCTGTTGATCTTCATCGGCGTGTCGCCGGCGGTGTCGGTCGCCACCGTGGCCGCGCACATCACCGCCTCCTCCTTCTCCGGTGCGCTGACCTACTGGCGGCGCCGCGCGATCGACCTGCCGCTCGCCTTCGTGCTGCTGATCGGCGGCCTCACCGGCACCGCGATCGGCGTCTGGCTGTTCGGCGTGCTGCGCGCGCTCGGCCAGCTCGATCTGTTCATCGCGCTCGCTTATGTCGTGCTGCTGTGCTCGGTCGGCGGGCTGATGGTCGCCGAGAGCGTGCGGGCGACGCTGCGCGCCCACCGCGATCGCAACAAGACCGTGCCGGCCCGTCCGCCCGGCGGCCACACCTGGGTGCACGGGCTGCCGCTCAAGGCGCGCTTCAAGCAGTCGCGGCTCTATGTCTCGATCCTGCCGGTGCTGGCGATCGGCGGCACCATGGGCTTTCTCGGCGCGGTGATGGGCATCGGCGGCGGCTTCATCCTGGTGCCGATGCTGATCTACATCCTGCACGTGCCGACCAATGTGGTGATCGGCACCTCGATGGTGCTCACGCTGGTGACGATGGGCGGCGCCACCATCATGCACGCGGCGACCAACCATCTGGTCGACGCGCTCCTGGCGCTGCTGCTGATGGTCGGCGGGGTGATCGGCGCGCAGTTCGGCGCCCAGGCCGGCCAGAAAATGCGGTCGGAGTGGCTGCGGCTGCTGCTCGGCCTTCTCGTGCTCGCGGTCGGGCTGCGGTTCGCCGTCAACCTGTTCGTGACGCCGGGCGAGATCTTCTCCTTCCGGGTGATGGAGGGCGGCCGATGAGCCTCGCCCGCCGTCTCCTCCTCTCGGTGCTCGTGCCGCTCGCCGCCGGGCTGGCTCTCGTGATCGCCGGTGCCGGCGAGGCGGGCGCCGCCGAGCGGCTGGTGACCTCGCTGTCGATGCACCGCGTGCTGATCAACTCGGTGTTCACCGGCACCGAGGTGGTGCTGTTCGGCGCGATCGAGCCGGACGGCACGGCCCCGCTCGAGCGGCGCCGCTACGACATCATCGCCACCGTGATCGGCCCGCGCCAAACGCTCAAGACGCTGCGCAAGGAGCGCGCGCTCGGCATCTGGCTCAACACGGAATCGCGCACCTTCATCGACGTGCCGTCCTATCTCGCCGTGCTCGGCACCCGGCCGTTCGACCAGATTCTCCCGCCCGACCGCCTGCGCCGCCAGAGAATCGGCTTCGATTACATGGTGCTGCCGCAGCAGATCGGGCCCGACATCGCCGACGTGGTGCCGGACGACGCCTTTCGCAGGGCGTTCCTGCGGCTGAAGACCGAGCGCGGCCTCTATATCGAGGACCCGGTGGCGGTGACCATGCTGTCGCCGACGCTGTTCCAGGCGTCGATCACGCTGCCGGCCGAGTCGCCGGTCGGCATCTACGAGGTCGACGTGAAGCTGTTCGCCGACGGCGCGCTGGTGACCGGCTCGCGCTCGGCCTTCGAGATCGTCAAGGTCGGCTTCGAGCGCTTCGTCGCCACCGCCGCGCAGGAGCACGGGCTGCTCTACGGCATCCTCACCGCGATGATGGCGCTCGCCACCGGCTGGCTCGCCTCGATCGTGTTTCGGCGGGATTGATCGATCGGTCCGTTGGTCTTCCGGTGGTCGAGCGATGCCTTGACACGGAGCGGTAGACCTCCAACTATGAGGATATCTATTTCTTCCCCGCCGGACCCGCCAGCAATGGCCTCCGGCGGGGTTATTGTTTGCCGGCCATTTTTCAGCACGAACCACGATTCCGGACGCGGCAGATGCCGACCGAGCCCGATCCGAAGCGAGCGATCGCGTTCTTCGACGGCCAGAACCTGTTTCACTGCGCCAAGGCGGCGTTCGGCTGCCGCTTTCCCGACTACGACCCGAAGGCGCTGGCCGAGGCCCTCTGTGCCCGGCAGGGATGGCTGTGCGCGGGCGTGCGCTTCTATACCGGCGTGCCGACTGTCGAGGACAATCCCTTCTGGAACCATTTCTGGACGGCGAAGGGTGCCAAGATGGGACGCGACGGCGTGACCGTCGTCACCCGGCCGCTGCGTTATCGGAACAAGCAGGTGCGTCTGCCGGACGGCACGGTTCACACGTTTCTCGATGGCGACGAGAAGGGGATCGACGTCCGCATCGCGCTCGACGTGATCGGTCTCGCGCACCGGAGGGAATACGACGTCGCGCTGCTGTTCTGCCGGGACCAGGATTTGTCCGAGGCCGCGGTCGAGCTGCGGGAGATCGCCCGGCAACAGGGACGATGGGTCAAGATTGCGTCGGCCTATCCGTCGAGCCCGGCGGTCAAGGTTCGAGGCATCGATCGGACGGACTGGATCCCGATCGATCGGGCGACTTACGAGGCCTGCATCGACAAGCGTGACTACCGGCCGAAGCCGCGCTGAGCCGGCCGCAACTCTTTCGCCTTCATCCCACGCAGCGTGCCGCCGGAAACGTGTAGAGCCGGCTGTCGCCGATCAGGTGGACCCGGAACGCGAGTCCGGCAAACACCGGGCGGAACGCCGGGTGGCGGACGTTCAGGCCGCCGGTGTAGGCGCCGAAGGCCGGCATCACCAGCCGGGTGCCGTCGGTGGCGAAGCAGCGCCGGGTGACGCCGCGGCCGCGCTGGACCACGCAGGCGGACGGATGCAGGTGACCGGCGATCTCGCCGGTGCCGGGCGGGCAGGCGCCGCCCGGCCGGTGGCGAAACACCAGCGGGCCGAGAAAAATCTCCTCCGCCACCGTGCCGCCGAGCGAAACGTCGGGCTCCGGATCGTGATTGCCGGCGATCCAGAGAAAATCCCGGCCGCGCCGAAGCGACGCCAGCGTCTCGCGGTCGGCCGGGCTCAGGCGGGCGGCGCCGTCGCCGTCGTGAAAGCTGTCGCCGAGCGTCATGATCGTGCGCGGGTTTTCGCGCGCGACCAGCCGCGCGAGGTTTTGCAGCGTTTGCGCGGTGTCGAACGGCGGCACCAGCTGGCCGCGCGCTGCGCAGGCGGACCCCTTTTCCAGATGCAGGTCGGCCACCACCAGCACCCGCTCGTCCGGCCACAAAAGCGCGCCCGAGAGATCGGCGAGGAGCGCCGCGCCGGCGACCTCGATCTCCGCCGCGGACACGGTGGGACGGTGCGGGCGAGGGGCGAAGCGGGTGCAGGCGGGGGTGCGCGCGTCCATCAGGTGTTCCGAATCGACGCCCGAGCCTGCGGCAAATTTTTTCGCGAGTCATGCCCCTCGGCCGAGACCGGCGGGAGGCGACACGCCGACACCCGCTGGAGCGCCCGGTGTGGTAAAAAAGCACCGTATTGCGAGTGGCGGGCGGCGGCGAGGGACCTTTCCGCCGGCGAGCCCGGCCGAACCCTTCGCGGCGCTTTGATTGCGGACCGGCCGATGCTATCTCGCCGGCCATGACCACCGCGCCCATCGACAACATCCGCAACTTCTCGATCGTCGCTCACATCGACCACGGGAAGTCGACCCTCGCCGACCGGCTGATCCAGCTCACCGGGGCGATGACGGCCCGTGAGATGCAGGGGCGCGAGCAGGTGCTCGACTCGATGGACATCGAGCGCGAGCGCGGCATCACCATCAAGGCGCAGACCGTGCGGCTCGCCTACAAGGCGAAGAACGGCGAGACCTACGTCCTCAACCTGATCGACACCCCCGGGCACGTCGACTTCGCCTACGAGGTGAACCGGTCGCTCGCCGCCTGCGAGGGCTCGCTCCTGGTGGTCGACGCCAGCCAGGGGGTGGAGGCGCAGACGCTCGCGAACGTCTACCAGGCGCTCGACAACGATCACGAGGTGGTTCCGGTCCTCAACAAGGTCGACCTGCCGGCCGCCGAGCCCGACAAGGTGAAGCAGCAGATCGAGGACGTGATCGGGCTCGACGCCTCCGACGCGCTGATGATCTCGGCCAAGACCGGGCTCGGCGTCGAGGACGTGCTGGAGGCGATCGTCGCTCGGCTGCCGCCGCCCAAGGGCGACGCCGAGGCGCCGCTCAAGGCGCTTCTGGTCGACTCTTGGTACGACGCCTATCTCGGCGTGATCGTGCTGGTGCGCATCGTCGACGGGTCGATCGAGAAGGGCCAGCGCATCCGCATGCTGGGCACCGGGGCCGACTACGAGGTCGACCGGGTCGGCGTGTTCGCGCCGAAAATGGTGGAGAAGGGCTCGCTCGGGCCCGGCGAGATCGGCTTCATCACCGCCTCGATCAAGGAGGTGGCCGACACCCGCGTCGGCGACACCATCACCGACTACCGTAAGCCGACCGCGACCCCGCTGCCCGGCTTCCGCCCGGCGATCCCGGTGGTGTTCTGCGGCCTCTTTCCGGTCGACGCCGCCCAGTTCGAGGACCTTCGCGCTGCGATGGGCAAGCTGCGGCTCAACGACGCGAGCTTCTCCTTCGAGATGGAGACCTCGGCCGCGCTCGGCTTCGGCTTCCGCTGCGGCTTTCTCGGGCTTTTGCACCTCGAGATCATCCAGGAGCGGCTCGAGCGCGAGTTCAATCTCGACCTGATCGCGACCGCGCCGAGCGTGATCTACAAGATCTTCATGACCGACGGCACCGCGATCGAGATCCACAATCCGGTCGACATGCCCGATGTCGTGAAGATCAAGGAGATCCACGAGCCGTGGATCCAGGCGACCATCATGACGCCGGACGAGTATCTCGGCGCCGTCTTGAAGCTGTGCCAGGACCGCCGCGGCGTGCAGACCGAGCTGACTTATGTCGGCAACCGCGCGATGGCGAAGTACGAGCTGCCGCTCAACGAGGTGGTGTTCGACTTCTACGATCGGCTGAAATCGGTGTCGAAGGGCTATGCCTCGTTCGACTACCACCTCACCGACTACCGCCCCGCCGACCTCGTGAAGATGTCGATCCTGGTCAATGCCGAGCCGGTCGACGCTCTGTCGATGCTGGTCCACCGCACGCGGGCCGAGGGCCGGGGGCGGGCGATGTGCGAGAAGCTGAAGGAGCTGATCCCGCCGCACATGTTCCAGGTGCCGATCCAGGCGGCGATCGGCGCAAAGATCATCGCCCGCGAAACGGTGCGCGCCTTCCGCAAGGACGTGACCGCAAAGTGCTACGGCGGCGACGTCAGCCGCAAGCGCAAGCTGCTCGACAAGCAGAAGGAGGGCAAGAAGCGCATGCGCCAGTTCGGCAAGGTCGACATCCCGCAGGAAGCCTTCATTGCCGCGCTGAAGGTGGATGTGTGAGGTGAGGGCGACGCCGCGCCATGCCCGAGCCGAAACCGCTGCGGTTTTCAAGACACGCCGAGGACGTTATTCTCGAACGTGAATTGGATCGAAGCTGGATCGAAAGAACGGTGAGGGATCCCGAATGGTCTCATCCCGATCCGAAGCGACCCGACCTTGAGCGGCGTTTTCGCCGATTTGTGGAAGCCGGGAATCGCGTTCTTCGCGTCGCTTGCGTCGAGACCGAGCATGAGATTCGGGTCGTGACGGCTTTCTTGGACAGGGACGCACGGAGGCCGTCATGACGCCGACCGTCAAATATCGCTCCGAGGACAACGCGGCCTATATCCGCCTGTCGCAGCAGAAGATCGTCGACAGCGCTGAGGTCGCGCCGGATGTCGTGTTCGACTACGACGCCGAAGGGCGCATCGTCGGGATCGAGCTGCTCGACGCGAGACGCCAGCTGTCGCCGGAGCTTTTGGTGGAGGCGGCCTGACGAAAGTCGCGTAGCAAGCGTAGTCGCGTAGCAAGCGTAGCCCGGATAGAGCGAAGCGAAATCCGGGGCTGCTCGATCCGGGCATCATGCTCGTGGGTCCCGGGTTTCGCTGCGCTCACCCGGGCTACCGAGCGGTCATTCCGCCGCTTCCACCGGCCGCAGCAGGCCGGCGGCATCCATCTCGTCGTGCAGCGCGATCAGGTCCCAATCGAAACCGTTCGGCCCAGTCGGCACGCCGTTCTCGACGAAGACGCGGCGGAAATAGCTCGGGTCCTTCAGCGGCTCCAGCATCGGGCCATTCTCCTCGCGGAGAAACGACAAGTCGCGCTAGCCGACCGTGTCGTCCGAGAACTCGACCGCGAGCCGGAACTCGCCCGTCACTCTGATCCGTCTGACCTCGAGCGGCATCGTCGTCCGGTCCCGGTATCCGTTCGAGCGGCTGATGGTTTTGCGCCCTCTCCCAGTTTGCCAGCAATGGCACCCTGCGCGCCACCATCCAGTGTCGAACGATCTCGTGACGGTCGGCGGCAGCCGGCCCTGGAGCAAGCGCCCATCTTCACTCCTTCAGCTCCTCCGCGAGCCTCCGCCGCAACCCCTCGGCATCCTTGGTCTCGCATTCCCACACCACGATCACCCCGAAACCCGCGGCCTCGAGGGCCGCGGTTTTGGCCGCGTCGCGGGCGACGTTCTGGTCGAACTTCTTCAGCCAAAACTCGCGGTTGCGGGTCGGCGTGGTGGTTTTGGGGCAGCCCGGATGGCGGTGCCAGAAGCAGCCATTGACGAAGATCGCGAAGCGCCTCGCCTTGTTGGCGAAATCGGGCGAGCCCGGCAGCGAGCGCACGTTGCGGCGATAGAAGATGCCGAGGTCGCGCAGCACGACGGCGACGGCGTCCTCGGGTGTCGTGCCGCGCTGGCGCACCCGGCGCATCAGGGCGGAGCGGGCCGGGTCGGTCGGGCAGGCGGGGCGCTGGCCCATCGGGCTCATTCGGCGGCGAGCAGGCGCCGCGCCTCCCGCGATCTTTGCGGAGATTTTTCGCGCATGCGGGCGAGATGGGCGCGCACCCGCTCGTGAAAGCCGGGCACGAAGCGCAGCCGGCTGCGCTCGATCCGCGACAGGAAGCCGGCGGTGGCGCGCTCCGACAGCGGAACGCCGGGGTGGCTCAGAAACGCATGGAGCGAGGGGCGTGAAAGCCATACCGGAAACGCCGAGATCGCCACCGCCCGGCGCGCAAAACCGTCGAAGCGGGCGGCGCGCGGCCAGCGGGTGCCGGCCTCCAGCACCGCCCCGTCGCGGGCGAGATCGTAGCGTCCGGGCGCGGCGAGCCGCGTCCCGATCCAGGCCGCGACCGGCCGCGTGACGGCATTGCCGACCAGCGACCACCGCAGCGAGGCCCGCCCCGCCCGCGTCGCCGGCTCGGTCCAGCCGGCGGCAAAACCCTGCAAGCGCTCGGCGTCGCGGAGATCCGGCGTGACGATCGTGCCGTCCGGCAAGAGGATCGCCGGCGGGGAGGGAATGCCGACGGTCGAGCCGTTCTTCAGCGTCGGCACGCAGTCCGGCCCCCAGCCGAGCCCGCGAATGCCCTCGGTCCAGTAAAAGCCGTGGGCGTGGGTGTCGAGCGCGGTGTCCGGCAGCGTCGGCAGAGCCTCGTCGGCCAGCAAGACGTTTGCCGGGTCGTCGACCCGGCTCGCCAGCAAAAAAACCCGCTCGCGCCGCTGCGGCAGGAAGGCGAGCGAGTTCACCACCCGGTAGGCCCAGCGATAGCCGCGCGCCTCGAACGCCGTCACCAGCCGGTCCATCGCGCTGCCGCGGTCGAGCTGCAGCATGAAGGAGACGTTCTCCAGCAGCACGCGCGGCGGCCGGTCTTTGTCGAGCAGCCGAAACACGTGGTCGACCAGGCCCGATTTCTGCCCGCCGATGCCGGCGGTGCGGCCGGCCTGGCTCAAATCCTGGCAGGGAAAGCCGGCGGTGACCAGATCGATATCCTTCGGCAGCGCGTCCAGCGCGCCGATGTCGGCGACGCAACGGATGTCGGGGAAGCGTGCGGTGAGCACGGCGGCGGCCGGCGGCCAGATCTCGCACAACAACGCGGTCTCGTGACCGGCCTCGTGCAGACCGGCCTCGAACCCCCCGATGCCCGCGAAAAGTCCGGCGATCCTCATCCGCACCCCGAATCGATCCTCCATGGTCCCGACCCGCTCCGGCGACACAAGCGTTTCGGTGGCGTCGGCTCTCGCCATCACCGGAATTTTTCGGCGCGTGCGGCCCGCTTGCCCGCACAAGGCGCCTGGGCCACACTTTCCGCATTGTAGCGGGGGCGGGTGCGCGCGCGCCCCGTGTTCATTCATTGCAGGGGGGACGGATCATGGCGGTGCAGACCTCTCCCGGCGGCATGCGGGCGTGGCGCTCGCTCGCCTTCGGCCGCGACGGGCTCGAGGTCGCGGAGATCCCGCGGCCGGCACCGGGACCCGGCGAGATGCTGGTGCGGGTCGAGGCGGCGGCGCTGAACTTCGCCGATCTCCTGATGCTCGACGACCGCTATCAGGTGCGCCCCGAGCGGCCCTTTACGCCCGGCCAAGAGCTCGCCGGCACGGTGATCGAGGCGGGCGCGGATGCGCCGTTCTCGGCCGGCACGCGGATCGCCGGCAAGGCGGAGACCGGCGGGTTCGCCGACTACGCCCTCGTGCGCGGTGACCATGCGCTCGCGGTGCCGCAGGATTTTGCCGCGGAAACCGCCGCGGCGCTGCCGGTCGCCTACACGACGGCGCTGGTGGCGCTCACCGAGAGCACCGTGGTGAAGCCCGGCGAGCGGGTTCTCGTGCTGGCGGCGGCCGGCGGGGTGGGGCTCGCCTGCGTGGAGGTGGCAAAGCATCTCGGGGCGGAGGTGATCGCCGCTGCCGGCGGCGCCGACAAATGCGCGCTCGCCCGTCGGCACGGCGCGGATGCGACCGTCGATTATCGCCACGGCAGCTTGGTCGAGCAGGTCAAGACGCTGACCAAAGGTCGGGGAGTGGACGTGGTGGTCGATTCGCTCGGCGGCGAGGCGACCCGCGACGCGCTGCGCCTGCTCGCCTGGGGCGGGCGGCTTCTGGTCACCGGCTTCTCCGGCGGGGCGATCCCGCAAATCCCGGCCAACAAGCTTTTGCTGAAACGCTTGTCGGCGATCGGCGTCTATTTCCACCCCGAGCACGACGCGGCGATGCTGGTGCGGATCGGCCAAAAACTGTCGGAGATGGCGGCGGCCGGGGCGATCACCCCGCATGTCGGCGCCGTCTACGCCTTCGACGAGCTGCCACGCGCACTCGCCGCGCTCGCCGAGCGGGCCACCACCGGCAAGGTGATCTTGCGGGTGGCCGAGGAGTGAGGGCGAGGGGAATCGGGCCGCGCGAGGCGCTGGCGTGCCAAGGCTAAAATTCCTATAGTGTGGCCGATGCCTCCCCGGGCCTCGATTCTCACCGGAGGTTTCATGCTGACGCATGCGCAAATCTGGACGGCGCTCGACCGCCTGGCGGCGCGTGCCGGCCTGTCGGCCTCCGGGCTCGCCAAGCGGGCCGGGCTCGACCCGACCACCTTCAACAAGTCGAAGCGCATCACCCCGGACGGGCGGGCGCGCTGGCCCTCGACCGAGTCGGTGGCGAAATCGCTGGCGGCGACCGGCACGCCGATCGAGGACTTCGTCAAGCTGATCACCGACGGCGGCGCGCCGGCCGAGCAGGCGGTGCCGCTGATCGGCCTCGCCGAGGCGGGATCGGGCGGCTATTTCGACGACGGCGGCTTCCCGGTCGGCAAGGGCTGGGACGAGATCGCCTTTCCGGCGGTCGAGGACGAGCACGCCTATGCGCTGGAAATCTCCGGCGATTCCATGCAGCCCGCCTATCGCGACGGCACCGTGATCATCGTCTCGCCCTCGGCGCCGATCCGGCGCGGCGACCGCGTGGTGGTGAAGACCCGCGAGGGCGAGGTGATGGCGAAGGAGCTCAAGCGGAAGACCTCGAAGACGCTCGAGCTGCGCTCGCTCAATCCCGAGCACCAGGACCGCACGCTCGGCACCGAGGAGGTTTTGTGGGTCGCCCGGATCGTGTGGGCGAGCCAGTAGGCGGCGCGCCGCCGTCGCGGGTGCGCTCGAGGCGCATCGACGGCTCTCGGGCGCGGCGTCGTGCTCACCTCACTGGCGGGGCGTCGTCGGCGGGTCGTCGTCGGCAAACCGTCACGAAAGCCGGCTAGTCTCTTCATGTCGGCCCGCGGTGCTCGGTCCGGGCGGGGGGTTGGCAAGAGCGTTTGCGTCCCCATATCCCGTATCGAGCGGCCTGTGCCGCACCCCTCTCACGCGCCGCCTGACCGCGGATGTACCGGCAGGTTCGCGCCGTGAGACGGGGACGCGGCGGGTCGCCGTCTTTCTTTTTCCGCCGAAAACACGCTGTTCCGCTGAAAAGTCGTTCGAGGAGGCGCCGACCGTTCCGGGCGTCGTCCGCGCCGGCTCGGGCATTTTCATGCCGGCTCGCACCACGACCGGCAGAGGAGACCCGCGGGTAAACAGGCCCACGCCCGAGCGGTCGCTTGCCGGTGGAGGCCCAGCCTGGACTCGAACCAGGATTTGAAGGGCTTTGCGGGCACCTTCCGCGTCACCATTCCGCCACCGGGCCACGAGCGCATCCTAGGAGGGGTGCCTGCGTAATGCAACGTTGACACCCCGTTAGGCTTAACGCACCGGTGCGGGCAAGCGGGTGCCCGGTCATCGGGCGTCGACAATGGGTGCCCGCCGATCGGGCGTCCGGCAAGAGCGCCCGGCAAGCGGGCGTCGGGCAAGAGCGCGCGGCAAGCGGGCGTCGGGCTTGCGCTTCGCCCGACCCGCAGGGGCTCCGTGGCGGACTTCGGCGTGACGGCTGTTCGCGACGGACCGCGGCGATATCTCCTCGGACAAATCCTGCCCGAACCGGCGACGGTTCCGGGTCGAAGTGCTCGGAAGAGGCGACTGTCGCTACTGCGCCGCCGCCGGCGTCGGACCCGCCGCCACCCGTGCCTGCAGCGCCCGGATGCGGGCGACCAGGTCGCCCTGCGGCGCGCCGTTCGCGGTATTCGTGCCGGCGGCACCCGTGCCAGCGGCATTCGTGCCCGCGGACCCGGCCGGGGCGGGGGCGTCGCCCGAAAGCATCGCCTCGATCGGCGACTCCGGCCCTTCCAGCGCCCGCGTCAACCGTACCACCTCGGCGGCGATGTCGTTGATCCGCTCGCGCAGCAGCGCGCTCTCCAGCCGCTCGCTCTCCCACGAGCTTTCCGCGCCGACGCGACCGGCGGCGATCTCGGCGCGCAGCCGGGTGTTTTCCTCGCGCAAGGCGTCGATCTCGCGCGTCTCGGCGGCCCGTTCGGCCCGCGCCGCCTGCGCCCGATCGGCCAGCTCGCGGGCCCGCCGGGCCTCGTGCTCGCGTTCGACCAGCAGGCGTCCCTGCTCGGTCAGCCGCTCCTCCAGCTCGCGCACCCGCGCGCCGAGCCCCTCGGCCTCGGCGGCCTGCGCCGCGAGCTGCCGCTCGAGCTCGGCCCGGCGGCCGGCGATCGCCGCGCTGCGGCTCCGCTCGGCGGCCAGCTCCTCGCCGGCGGCGGCCGCCGCCTGCCGCTCCTGCTCCATCCGGGCGGCGACCTCGCGCACGTCCTTCTGGGCCTGGGCGAGCTGCGACTTCAGCGACTCGACCTGGGTGCGCAGCGTCGCGATCTCGATCCGCTGGCTGTCCGACACCGCGGTGCGCTCGTCGAGCGCCGCCACCAGCGTCGCCAGCTCGGTCTCCTTGGCGGCGAGCCGCTGCTCGACCGTCTGCGCCCGGTCGCTCTTGAGCGTGTACTCGTGCTCGGTGGTCTCCAGCTGGTCGCGCAGCGCCGCCTCACGCGCCTCGACCTGGCGGATCGTCGCCGATTTCTCCTCCAGCTCCTGCTGGAGCTTGCCGATCGCCATCGACTTCTTGCCGAGCTCGCCGAGCTGGCTCGCGGTCTTCGCCTTGAGCTGCTCGACGCTCATCTCGAGCCGGCGGGTCGACATCGCGAACTCGGCCCGCAGCTGGTCCTTCTCGGCCTGGATTTCCGCCATCGAGAACGGGGTCGCCGCCTCGAGCCGCTTCATCGTCAGCCGGACCGCGCGGTTGTGCACCAGCGGCACGAACAGCAGGTTGAACAGGCTCGCGACCAGAAAACCGATCCCGAACAGCATGATCTGCTCGACCATGGCGAGCGCCTCCGGCTTCGTGCGGGGCCGGGCCACCTTGCGCGGGTGTTGGCAGGTCTGCCGGCGACGGACGGATATCGTGTCAAATGATCACCGTTCCCGGCCGGGAGCCAGTCGAAAACTCCGCCGATCACGCAACGGTGTGCCGCTCCGGCGTCGCGCCGAAGGGCGTCCGGAGGCGGAACGGGGAGGCGGAGCGCGGCCGGGTCAGAACGGATTCCAGGTCGATTGCGGCGTGAACTTCAGATAGCCGATGCTGGCGCCGAGCCGCAAGCCCACGCCGGAGCGGATCGGCACCACCACGATGTTGTTGGAGGTGAGCGCCGTCATCCCCAGCCCGCCGACCAGATAGGCCGAGCCGTCGACGCCGGCGAAGCGCTGATAGATCGCCTGGGTGGAGGGCAGGTTGTAGACCAGCATCATGGTCCGCGCGCCCTCGCCGCCGATGTCCCAGCCGAACGAGGGGCCCTGCCAGTAGACCTTCAGGTCGCCGGCGTTCTTGGTGTAGAGCATGCCCTCGCCGTAGCGCAGGCCGCCGAAGATCGCGCCGCCGCCTTCCTCGCCGAGGATGTAGCCGTTCGGCAGGCCCCACTGGCTGGCCGCCCGCTCGACCAGCGTCGCGAGGCTGCGCGAGACGCCGCCGAAGAAGCGGTGGCCGGCGGCGACCACCTCCTCGGAGGAGTAGGTCGAGTGCGCCGGCGGCGGGGCGCCCTGGGCGCGTGCGGGCGCGGCGAAGGCGAGCCCCGTCAGCAGCAGCACGGCGGCGATCACACGCGAAGCTCCACCCATCGGCACCACCCCTCGTTCCCGTTCGATCCCCACGATTCTGCGGATCGCGATAACCGGTCCGTTACGAAAACGCGTTATATCCGCGCGCGACGGCGATTCGATCCGAATCGCGATACCATCCGGCAGCACTATGACCCGACCGCGGCAACTCCCGCAAACCACGCTCTTGCGCGTCGTTCTCCTCCTCGTCGGCGCGTTTCTCGCGCTCTCGGTGGGGCAGGCGGCCGATGTCGGCGCGGCGACCACCGAGCGGGTGGTGACCGACCGCTTCACCGGCATCGCGATCGACGGCTACGACCCGGTCGCCTACTTCGTCGACAAGGCGCCGCAGCTCGGCCGGCCCGAGTTCGAGTACAGCTGGGCCGGGGTGGTGTGGCGGTTCGAGAACGAAGGCAACCGGGCGGCGTTCGCGCAGGATCCGCGGGTCTATGCCCCGGTGTTCGGCGGCTACGACCCGGTCGGGGTGGCGCGCGGCATCTCGCGGCCGGGCAATCCGCTGGTGTTCGCCGTCTCCGAGGGCAGGCTGCTGCTGTTCTTCAGCGAGCGGGCCAAGGCGAAGTTCGCCGCCGACCCGGACGCCACCATGCGCGAGGCGCGCAGCCATTGGCCGAGCGTGCAGGCCGGGCTGATTCCCTGACGGCTCGTCCCGACCTCTCGTCCCGACCTCTCGTCCTGACGTATCGTTCTGACGCCTCTCGCCCGCGGTCGCGCGGCGCCGCGCGGCCGCGGCATCGTCCGGCCGTCGCCGTCAGGCCGGCTGGCGCCCGTCCGGCGGCTCGCCCCAGGCGACGAAGGCCGGCACCCGAAATCCCTCCTCGATCCGCCCGTAGGGCAGCGGCGATCCGTCCGGCCGCAGCACCGTGCCGCCGGCCGCCGCCAGCAGCGCGTGGCCGGCCGCGACGTCCCACTCGCAGGTCGGCGCGAGCCGCGGATAGACGTCGGCCGCCCCTTCGGCGATCAGCGCGAACTTGGCCGCCGAGCCGTAGGGGATGCGGGCCGCGACGCCGCGCGCGTCGAGGAAGCTCTTGGTCCGCTCGTCGAGGTGCGACCGGCTCACCGTCGCCACCATGCCGTCGGCCGGGCGGGGACGGGCACGGATCGCCACCGGCTGGCCGGCCGGCTCGCCGACACGCAGCGCCAGCCGCTCGGCGCCGAGGCCGACCCGGCCGCGATAAAGGAGCCCGCGCACCGGCAGGAAGACGAACCCGGCGACCGGCCGGTCGTTCTCCACCACCGCGACGTTGATCGTGTATTCCCCGGTGCCGCCGACGAACTCCTTGGTGCCGTCGAGCGGGTCGACCACCACATAGAGATCGCCGAGGCGGTCGGTCGCCGCGCCGCTCTCCTCCGAGACCACCGGCACGCCCGGCAGCAGCCGCTCGAGCCCCGGCAGCAGCAACGCCTCGGAGGCGAGGTCGGCCTCGGTCACCGGGCTGCCGTCCGCCTTGGTGCGCACCGCGAGCGGCGAGCACGCGACCTCCAGAACCGCACGGCCGGCCTGCGAGACGAGCGCCGTGAGGGCATCGGCGAGGCGGTGGTCGATCGGGTTCATGACGCTGCCTGTTTCTCCTCGGTGGCCGGTTTGCGTTGGTCCGTCGCACCGGTGTATCACACGACACCTCCGTCCGGCGCGGTGCCGATTCGGGGACATCAACCGGAGGCTGCTCGTCGATGTCCGGCGCCCTGACGCTCGATTCTCTCGATCTGTCCGCCCTGCTGTGCTCGAAGGTCTGCCACGACCTGATCAGCCCGTCGGGCGCGATCGTGAACGGGCTCGAGGTGTTCGAGGACGCACGCGACGAGGAGACCAAGACGTTCGCGCTCGACCTCATCAAGAAGAGTGCCACACGGGTCTCGGCGCGTCTCCAGTTCTGCCGCCTCGCCTTCGGCGCCGCTGGCTCGGCCGGCGCGCAGATCGATCTCGGCGACGCCGAGAAGGTGGCGCGCGGCGTGCTCACCGAGGACAAGATCGAGCTCGCCTGGCGGCTGCCGCGGGTGCTGCTGCCGAAGACGCGGGTCAAGCTCCTGCTCAATCTCCTGCTGCTCGCCGGCCAGATCATTCCGCGCGGCGGCACCCTCGACGTCGATCCGATCGGCGAGGGCGAGACCATGGGCTTCCGCATCACCGCGGTCGGCCGCGGGCTCAATGCCCGCATCCCGCAGCCGGTGCCGGCGCTGGTGGCCGGCACGCCGGAGGACGGCGCGCTCGACGGCCATGCGATCCAGCCCTATTTCACCGGCCTGCTCGCCCGCACCTGCGGGCTCGAGGTGAGCTTCGCGCCGGACGGCGAGGCGATCGTCCTGACCGCGAGCCCGCGCGAGGCGCCCGAGACGGCCACCGCCGCCGCCGGCTGATTTTTTCTCTCCCTCCGCCTTTTTCTGCTGGTCTCGGCAGACCGGCCGGTGGCGGTTCGTCCGCCGCCGTCGGCTCCGCCCGATCGTATTCGCCGTCGGCTCGACTGAACGCGGCGAGAGAAACCGCACCCGCCGGCGGGTGTTCGCGCTGCCCGCGGCCGCCGCGGCGAGACGCCGGCTCGTAGCGGACCAATTCAGGCGCGCCCGAAAACCTCGCGACGACTTTCGCCGTGCCGTACCCGGTTGCGGAGCGGCGGGCGCCGCCGTGCGCCTCGCCGGCAGCCGGCCGGGGCGCCGGCCGGATCGCTCGCGACAGGCTTAACGGCGGGTTGACGGCTGCCCGTTCCGCCGGCATTCGCTCGAATTTTCAACAATTCCTCGGTGACGCCACGGTGCGGTCGCCGCCCGGCGGCGGCATGCGGAAACCCGTCGGCGGCGCGCCCGGCGCGGTCCGGCCATGCGGAAAAACCCGGCCTCCGCGTTCGGGAACCATTTCCGCAACGAAACTTAAACGCTTTCCCAACAGACTGCCCGTGCTCCTGAATTACCGGGCTTTCCGTGCCCGTAACGCGAGTTTTTTCGATGGACGACTTGCTGCGGGAATTCTTGACCGAGACGAGCGAGAGTCTCGACGTGGTCGACGTCGAGCTCGTGCGGTTCGAGCAAGATCCGAACAACGCCAAAATCCTCGACAACATCTTCCGCCTCGTCCACACCATCAAGGGTACTTGCGGCTTCCTCGGATTGCCGCGCCTCGAGGCCTTGGCGCACGCCGCCGAGACGCTGATGGGCAAGTTCCGGGACGGCACCGCCGTCACCGGCGAGGCGGTGACGCTGATCCTCTCGACCATCGATCGCATCAAGGCGATCCTGGACGAGCTGGAGCAGAGCCAGGAAGAGCCGGCCGGCGAGGACCGCGACCTGATCGACGAGCTGGAGCGCCTCGCGCTCGGTGCCGAGGCGCCGCCCGCCGCGAGCGCAGCGTCGCCGCCGGCCGCCGCCCCGGTCGCTGCCGCGCCCG
>NZ_AKZI01000036.1 GCF_000293785.1 Rhodovulum sp. PH10
CGGGCCGCTTTCGGCCGCCCGGTTCGTCGCCGATCTCGCACGTACTCCCTGGTACGCGCTTCGATCGGCTCCTGCCGGATCGGCGAAAGCGGCTCCGGCGCAGCCCCGTCGGAGTTTTCAAACGGGCTCTCAGGACGAGGTCGAACTCTGTCGCCGTGGGTATCACATGCGGACTTCGGTGCTCGGGGCAGGGCTCAGGGCTTGGCGGTGACCGGCACGATCGGCGGCGTTCCGATCGGATCGCGGTCGCTCGCGCTGCGCGGTGACGCCTCGCTGCCGGCGTCGCCGAGCGCCCCGTAGGCGAGCTCGGCCGTCTTCATCAGGTGCCCGCGCAAGAGCTCCACCGCGCGCTCGGTGTCGCGCTCGATGGTCGCCTCCATGATCAGCCGGTGCTCGTCGCGCTGGCGCTGCTGGCGGGCGGACGGCGTGCGCAGCCGGCGATAGCGGTCGGCGACGTCGAACAGCTGCTCGCAGAAGTCCAGCAGCAGGTCCGATCCGCAGGCGCCGATCAGCGTCGCGTGAAAATGCCGGTGCGCGGTCTCGTAGGCCGGATTGACCCCGTTCTCGAGCGCGTCGGTCCCCTCGGGCGGATCGACCGGAACCCGCGACAGGCGGTGAAAGGCGATCACCACCTGCTCCTCCCAAGCGCTGTCGCCGTTGGTGATCGATTCGCGCAGCGCGATCTCGTTCACCCAGCACCGCGTCTTGGTGATCTCCTCGAGCTCGTCCTTGCTGAGCGGCGCGACCACGAAGCCGCGCAGGTCGACCTGCCGCACCAAACGATCGCGCAAGAGCCGGTTCAGCGCCTCGCGGATCGGGCTGAAGCCGACCGCATAGCGCTCGCACAGCTGCCGGATGCGCAGGGGGCTGCCGGGCGGCAGCGCACCGTTCATGATGTCGTGGCGCAGCTGCACGTAAGTCGCCGACGCGAGCGTCTCTCCCGCGCGCCGGCTCATGTGCTCGAACGTCTTTTCCGCCATGCTGGCCCTATAACACGGTCGATCGAACGATTCCAAAGGACCTGTCGGTAAAGCCGGCAAGCGCTGTGTGCAGCGCACCCGCATGCTCGGCATGCCCGTCATGCGCGCGGCGCGGATGATGCCCGCTCCCACCGCAGCCCTCACCGCCTCTTATCATCCGTTCCCGCCGCCTGCATGCCTGTCCGAGCAAAATATGTGGTTGGACGCATGTTCGATTGTGCTAGCGTTCGCTCGATAATGTTCGAACATTTTCTCGGACTGTCGAGCGCGCCCTCGCGGGGTCCGTGCCCGGCCGACAGGAAAGGTGAGAGGGGAGCATGGATCTCGGAATCAAGGGGCGTTCGGCGATCGTCTGCGCCTCCTCGCAAGGACTGGGGCGGGCCTGCGCCACGGCGCTGGCGCGCGAAGGCTGCCGGGTGATCGTCAACGGGCGCACCGCCGAGAAGGTGAAGACGACCGCGGCGGAGATCGCCGCCGAGACCGGCGCGGAGGTTGTTCCCGTCGTCGCCGACATCACCACCGAGCAGGGGCGCGCCGCCCTGGTCGCGGCCTGTCCGGAGGCGGACATTCTCGTCACCAACAATGCGGGTCCGCCCCCCGGCAAACTCGAGGACTGGGATCACGACGCCTGGATCCGCGCGGTCGAGGCCAACATGCTGCCGGGCCTCCTGCTGATGCGGGCGCTGATCCCCGGCATGCAGGCGCGCCGCTTCGGCCGCATCGTCAACATCACCTCGGCGATGGTCAAGTCGCCGCATCTGCCGATGATGGGGCTGTCGACCGCCGCCCGCGCCGGCCTCACCGCGGCCAGCAAGGCGATCTCGCGCGCCGTGGCCACCGACAACGTGACGATCAACAATTTGCTGCCCGAGCGGATCGACACCGACCGCCAGCGCTTCATGGCCGAGCGGATCATGCGCGAGAAGGGCATCTCCTTCGCCGACGCGCGTGCCGAGATCGTCGCCACCATCGCCGCGAACCGCATGGGCACGCCGAAGGAGTTCGGCGACGCCTGCGCCTATCTGTGCAGCGATCAGGCCGGCTACATCTCCGGCCAGAACCTTCAGCTCGACGGCGGCTCGTACGCCGGCCTGATGTGACACGACCCGACCGAAGCAGGAGCAATCACATGTCGTTCGCCAAATCGGGCACCAAGTCGGGAGTCGAGTCGGGGCCGAGCCTGCCGTCCGCCTGGCCGGAGCGCAAGACGCTCGCGGTGTCGGTCAGCATCATGCTGGAGCAGTGGACCGACGATTCCGCGCCCGGCATCGGGCCGATGGGCAATCCGCTGAAGTCCGGCACGCTCGATCTGCAGGCGCGCAACTGGTCGGCCTACGGGCCGGAGGTCGGCGCGCTGCGCATCCTCGACATTCTCGACGCCGCCGGCGTCAAGGCGGTGTTCTACACCAGCGGCATCTTGTGCGAGCGCCACCCCGATCTGATCAGGACGATCGTCGACGCCGGTCACGAGATCGCCGCGCACGCCTGGGGTCAGAACATCGTCCCGGCCACCCAGTCGGCCGAGGACGAGACGCGCGACCTCGCCCGCTGCATCGAGGTGATCGAGCGAACCGCCGGCAAGAAGCCGCGCGGCTGGCTGAGCCCGCGCTGCACGCCGAGCGCCCGCACCACCGACCTTCTGATCGGCTCGGGGTTCGCCTGGCACGCCGACTTCTTCGACCGCGATCTGCCGCGCACCCTGAAGACCGAGAAGGGCGCCATCGTCGCCATGCCGTTCACCATGGAGGTGAACGACATGCCGCTCTACATCAAGCACGGCGGCAAGCCCGAGGACTACACCGCGGTGCTCGAGCGCCTGGTCACCGGCTGGCCGGCGATCGGCAACCGGCCCGGCTGCATCGACGTCACGATCCACGCGCACGTGTTCGGCCGCCCGGCCGGCGCGATCGAGTTCGCGCGCTCGCTGGCGCTGGTGAAGTCCCACGCCGCCTATGCCTGGCTCACCGACCACGCCTCGCTCGCCGAGATGTGGGCCGACGCCTGACCACCCTTCCGGCGCGCAGAACGCCGGAGGCGAAGGAGACGGAAACGACCACGCAGCGCACCCGACCGGTTTCCCGACGAGGCGGCGGCGAGCCGTCGCCTCACCGCGGGTCCGGGCGGGTGCGACCGCACGGACCGATCCCCGGCGTCCCGCCGGGTTCGGGGAAGTCCTACACCGGAAAAAGTCGGAGGAATGGAATGCGACGAAAGCTCCGCCCGCTTCTCGTGGGCTTGATATGCGCAATGGCGCTCGGCGTCACCGCGCCCGCGCACGCCCAGCAGGAACTCCGCATCGGCACGGCGAGCCTCGGCGGGGCGTTCTATCCGGTGGGGCAGGGCATCGCCAATCTGGTGACGGAGCACGCTCCCGGCCTGTCGATGGTGCCGATCGTGACCCAGGGCTCGGTGGAGAATCCGCGCCTCGTCGCGAGCGGTGAGACCGATGTCGGCATCACCAACGCGAACCTGCTCTATCTCGCGGTGAAGGGGCAGGACCCCTATTCCGAGCAACTGAAGATCGCCCCGCTCGGCACGCTGCATCCGAGCATCCTGCACATCATCACGCTGGCAGGTTCCTCGATCGACTCGTTCGCCGACCTGAAGGGCAAGCGCGTCGCGGTCGGCCCGCCCGGCGGCGGCACCATGAGCTTCATGCAACGTCTGCTCGAGGCGCACGGCATGTCGATGAGCGACATCAAGCCGAGCTTCCTGTCCTACTCGGACGGCTTCAGCCAGCTCTCCGACGGCAATGTCGACGCGGCGCTCGCGCTGTCCGGCTATCCGGCCTCGGCGGTGATGCAGGCGCAGGCCACCAACAAGCTGAAGTTCGTGCGGATCGAGGACGGCAAGTTCGACCAGATCCTCGAGAAGTATCCCTACTACTCGAAGATCACCGTGCCGAAGGACGTCTACGCGCTCGACAAGAACGCCGAGGCGCTCGGCGTCAACAACGTGCTGATCGCCCCGACCTCGATGCCGAACGATCGTGCCTACGCGATCACCAAGGCGGTGTACGACCATCTCGACGAGTTCGCCGCGATGAACGCCAACGCCAAGCAGATCGTCGCGGGCGACGCCCGCAAGCTGGCCGTGCCGCTGCATCCGGGCGCCCAGCGCTACTTCGACGAGCACAAGTGACAGCGTAGGACGGGGGAGGCCCGAGATGGCGACGACTATCCTGCGGCGGATCGATGCCTTGGCGCTACGATGGATCGCCATCGGCCTCGGTGTGTTTCATCTACTCAATGTCGGCGGCGTGCTGGTCATGTCGACGATGGAGATACGAATCGTCCATCTCGGAGCCATCCTCGTCCTGCTGTTCGCGACGACGGCGGCCTTGCCTGTCCGTGAGGGCAAGACCAGCGAGGCCGTCCGCC
This sequence comes from Rhodovulum sp. PH10, assembly GCF_000293785.1. Lineage (GTDB taxonomy): Bacteria > Pseudomonadota > Alphaproteobacteria > Rhizobiales > Xanthobacteraceae > Rhodoplanes. The sequence goes on from NZ_AKZI01000036.1 coordinate 4,361, forward strand.
TGATCGATCTGGTGACGCGGTACACGATGGCGCTGGTCGCCATCGCGGCCAGCGTCTATCTGATGCTCCGCTGGGAGCCGATCGCCTATTCGGGTGGCATGACCACGCGCCTCGACGCCTGGGTCGGCCTCGCGCTGTGCCTGCTCGTTCTCGAGGGCGCACGCCGGCGGGTCGGCTTCGCGCTGGCGATGATCACGGTGGCGTTCTTCGTCTATCCGTTCGTCAGCCCCTATCTGCCGGGCCAGCTCTACGGACGCGGCTACGGGCTCGAGCGGATCTCGATCTTCCTCGCCACCACCACGGAAGGCATCTACGGCATTCCGCTCGGCGTGTCGGCGACCTACATCGTGATGTTCACGATCTTCGGCGCCTTCCTCGACGAGTTCGGCGCCGGCGAGTTCTTCTTCCAGGTGTCGAGCCGGCTGACCCGCCGGATGCGCGCCGCCTCGGCGAAGACGGCGGTGGCGTTCTCGGCGCTGATCGGCATGATCTCGGGCTCGGCCGCCGCCAATGTCGCGGTGACCGGCACGCTGACCATCCCGATGATGAAGCGCGAGGGCTATGCCGCGCATCAGGCGGGGGCCATCCAGGCGGTGGTCGCGACCGGTGGCCAGATCATGCCGCCGGTGATGGGCGCCGCCGCCTTCATCATGGCCGAGATCATCGGCCGGCCCTATTCCGACATCATGACCGCGGCGCTGATCCCGGCGCTGCTGTTCTTCCTGTCGATCCTGATCATCGTCCATCTGCAGGCGGTCAAGCTCGGCATCGTGACGAAGCCGATGGAGGAGACCGAGCCGCGTCCGCTCGGCATCGTGCTGTTCAACGGCATCCCCTTCATCGTGCCGTTCCTGCTGCTGGTCGGGCTGATGGTGTGGGGCTACTCGCCGTTCAAGGCGTCGTTCGCCGCCCTCGGCGTCCTCCTGGTGCTGTGCGCGGTGATGCACCGGCCGCACCCGAAGGTGTTCGTCAAGAAGGCGCTCGACGCGATCGAGAAGGGCGTCGTCGGCGTGGTGCCGATCGCGGTGGCGTGCGCGGCGGCGGGCATCATCTCCGGCGTGCTGGCGGTCACCGGCCTCGGCTCCAAGATCTCGGCGCTGATCATCGCCGCCTCGGTCGGCATCCCGCTGCTGGCGCTGGTTCTCACCATGATCGTCTCGGTGATCCTCGGCATGGGCCTGCCCACCACCGCGGCCTATCTGATCCTCGCCACCGTGGTCGCGCCGGCGCTGGTGAAGATGGGCGTGCCGGTGCTCACCGCGCACATGTTCGTGTTCTTCTACGGCTGCATCTCGACCATCACCCCGCCGGTCGCGCTCGCCTCCTACGTCGCCGCCGGCATCGCCGGGTCGGACATCAACAAGGTGAGCTGGACCGCCTTCTGGTACGGGCTGACGAGCTACGTGCTGCCGTTCATGTTCTTCTTCGGCCCGCCGCTGATGATGGAGGGAACGGTGCCGGAGATCGTCGTCACCGCGGCGAGCGGCGTGATCAGCGTGTTCTGCTTCGCCGCCGGGATCGTCGGCTGGCTGCGCCATCCGCTCGGCATTCCCGGCCGGCTGGCGATGCTGGCCGCCGGGTTGCTGCTGCTCTACGAGACGATCTCGACCGATCTCGTCGGCCTCGCCATCCTCGGCGCCATGTGGTTCGCCATGGGCCGGTTCGGCAAGAAGGAAGCGATCGCAGGATGAGGGAGCGGGGCGGCCCGGCATCGCCGGGCCGGCTCGCGACGAAGGGCGGTGCGGCCGGTTCGCGTGGCGAGTGCCACGGGCGAGCCGGCCGCGCTGTTTTTTCTGGGAGACTCGGCTCCGATCGAAGCCGGCGGGCACCGAACGCCCGCCTCTTGGTTCTTGCCTCGGGAGCCCCCGGCGGCTACCCCAGGGAAAAGCCGGCCGCCGCGGCCACGGACGGCGCCGCCGCCTCCCGCCGCACCGGCCGGAACCGTCCCGAACCCGATACCCGATCGCTGAAACCATGCTCGTCGACAGCCACTGCCATCTCGATTTTCCCGACTTCTCCGCGGAGCTGGACGCGATCGTCGCCCGCGCCCGCGCCGCGGGCATCGGCCGCATGGTGTCGATTTCCACGCGCGTGAAGCAGCACGACGCGCTCTTGGCGATCGCCGAAAGGTACGACGACGTCGTCTGCTCGGTCGGCACCCACCCGCACCATTGCGGCGAGGAGGCGGACGTCACCCTCGACGATCTTCTGGAGCGCGCGAAGCATCCGAAGGTGGTGGCGATCGGCGAGGCCGGCCTCGACTATTTCTACGACTACGGCCCGCACGAGGCGCAGGCGCCGAGCTTTCGCATCCATGTCGAGGCGGCGCGCCGCACCGGGCTGCCGCTCGTCATCCACACCCGCGAGGCGGATGCCGACATGCAAAAAATCCTCGAGGAGGAGGCGGGCCGGGGGCCGTTCACGGCGGTGCTGCACTGCTATACCGGCGGGCGGGAGCTCGCCTTGCGCGCGGTCGAGCTCGGCCACTATGTCGGCTTCACCGGCATTTTGACCTTCAAGCGGTCGGACGCCCTGCGGGCGCTCGCCAAGGAGCTGCCGGCCGACCGTATTCTGGTCGAAACCGACTCGCCTTATCTCGCTCCGGGAAAAATGCGCGGCAAGCGCAACGAGCCGGCTTATGTGGTCGAGACCGCAAAGGTGTTGGCCGAGACGCGCGGCGTGTCGTTCGAGACGATCGCGCGGGAGACGACCGAAAACTTCTTCCGGCTGTTCTCCAAGACGCCGCGGCCCGCCGCCGCGGCGGCCTGACGGGACGGGAGATCGGGCGGAGAGCGCCCCGGCACGGGGCGCATGCCGGCGGACGCATTGCGAGAGGGAGAGCGGCATGAGCCTCACGGTCACGATTCTCGGGTGCGGATCGTCCGGCGGCGTGCCGCGCCCGGCGCTCGGCTGGGGCGTCTGCGATCCGAAAAATCCGAAGAACCGGCGGCGGCGCTGCTCGCTGCTGGTCGAGCGCACGAACGGCGGCCCGCCGGGGGCGGACGGCCGTCCGCCGGTCACCCGCGTGCTGGTCGACACCGGGCCCGATCTTCGCGAGCAGCTGATCGATGCCGATGTCGACTGGGTCGACGGCGTCCTCTACACGCACGAGCATGCCGACCACACCCACGGCGTCGACGATCTGCGCGGGCTGTTCATGCACAAGCACCGGCGGCTCGACGTCTATCTCGACGAGCCGACCTGGCGGGTGATGCTGGCGCGCTTCGGCTACTGCTTCGTCACCCCGCCCGGCAGCCACTATCCACCGATCGCCACCGAGCACCGGATCGCCGCCGGGCACCCGGTGACGATCGCCGGCGAGGGCGGGCCGGTCACCGCCTTGCCCTATCTGCAGGACCACGGCGACATCGCCTCGCTCGGCTTCCGCTTCGACGGCGTCGCCTATTCGAGCGACCTCGTCGACCTGCCGGCCGAGAGCGTGGCGATGCTCGAGGGGCTCGACCTGTGGATCGTCGACGCGCTGCGCGACCGCCCGCATCCGAGCCACTTTTCCGTCGAGCAGGCGCTCGGCTGGATCGACCGGCTGAAGCCGAAGCGCGCCATCCTCACAAACCTGCACTCCGATCTCGATTATGCCGAGCTCGCCCGCCGGCTGCCCTCGCACGTCGAGCCGGCCTTCGACGGCATGCGAGTGACGGTGCAGGCCGGCGAGGTCAAGGTGGAGGAGGCGGCCGAATGAGCGGGCCGCCGCCCTATCTGATGGAGCTCGCGCTCTATGGCGGCGGGGTGCTCTACGGCCTGTGGTACGTGACGTTCGGCAAGCGGCACGACCGGGAGCGGATCGCCGCGATGCGGGCCGCGCACGCCGCCGCAGGCGGCCCGGCGGGTCGTCCCGAGCGCCCGCGGGCTCGCCCGCAGGGCCGCTTGCCGTCTCGTCAGACGGATCGCCCGACGGGACGGCCCGTGCCACGGTCGGCGCGGCGCTGAGGGCGCCGGGGCGAGCCTTTCGATCGTTTCACCCCCTGTCGCGGTGGGAAATCTCCACCACCCGCGCGCGCCGTGCGAGGGTTTCGACCATCGCGTCGGCGGTCGCGCGGTTGTCGGCGTCGAGATTGGCGTCCCACTCGTCGAGCAGATAGACGGCGGCCGCCGTGTGGTCGACGATCTCGGCCAGCGATTTCAGCTGCCGCTCGCCCGAGGAGAAGCCGACCGGCGCCTTCGGGCGCGGCGGGGCGTCCTCGTCGTCGTCGTCCGTTTCCGGCTCGCCGAGCCCGGCCGCGAGCGCGAAGCGGAAGGCGAGGCGGTCGGTGGTCGGCCAGTAATAGGCGCGCCGCGACAGCTCCTCCTTCAGCGCCGCCAGCAGCGTCGACTTTCCGGTGCCGTTGCCGCCACGCACGTGCACCCGTCCCGTAGGCTTCTCCAGCACCGCCGCCAACGCCTCGTCGAGCGTGCCGCACACCACCGTCTCGTCGCCGTCGCGCAGCACCAGCCGGTCGAATTTGATCCGCCGGTCGAAATCCGGGTCGGCCTGCGGCCGCATGCTGGTCACCACCCCGCCGAGCCGCGCCCACAGCGCCAGCACGTCGTTCACGCCGGAGGTCAGCTCGTGGACATTGTTGGTCATCTCGATCTGGCGGGGCAGGGTGGCGGCGAGCGCGATCAGGGTGGCGGTGTCGCCGGCGCTGGTCAGCACCACGTACGCCATCGCCGAGAAGACGATGCCGAGGCCGATGATGCCGCCGAGCGCCGCCAAGCCCTCGCGCGCCATGATCGCCTTGACCTGCGCCTGGAAACAGTCGCGCAGCTTTGCCTTGAAGCCGCCGAGCCAGAGCCGGCGATTGTAGGCGTTGCCGCTGAAGACATTGTCCCAAGCGGTATAGCCGTGGGCAAAGACGCGGTTGTTCTGGCGCTGGTTCTCGACATAGATGTCCGCGACTCTTCCACGCAGCCCCCATTGAATCGCCATCAGGATCGCGAACGTGGCCGCATAGGCGGCGGGCAGGCCGGCATCGATCTCGAGCCCCAGCACGATGCCGTTGAACAGGAGGCCGAGGGCCAGCTTCAGCTCCGCCTCCACCTCGTACATCAGGTTGAAGATGTTGACGAATGTCGTTCCGGCCAGGAACGGCTCGACCTGCTCGCGCGCCGCCTTGTCGGCGAGCAGCCGGGCACCCCCACGATTGTCGCGGGCGAACCGCAGCATGTAGCGCCCATAGGCGCGGAAGCCGGCCCGCTCGGCAAAGTACCAGCTCACCGCGCCGGCGACATAGGCGGCCGACTGCGTCACCACGATCCACACGAGGTCGGAGACGACGAAGGCGTCGGTCGCCACGTCCCGGCCCGCCTGGATGATCAGCCAGGTGGTGACCGCCGACAGCAGCGCCTCCACCACCATCAGCGTGATCATGGCGTAGAGCTGCGGGCACAGGAGGTAACCGACGAGCGTCAGCCGGGTGATCGTTTTTCGCGGGGGGGTCATGGAGAAAAGTCCGTGGCGGACGGAAGAAGGCCGCTCGCCGGCGAGGACGGGAGCCGCCGGCCGCCGGTCGACGGTGCGGGACGGCCGAGGGGATTCGCCGGAGCCGGGTTGCGGCGACCCGGCGGCATGCGTAAGTAATCCGCACCGTCGAGGTCAAGGTTCACCATGGTCGTCGTGCTCGATACGGTCGCTGGCCACCGCCCGCGTCCGCGCCACCCGGAGAAGGAAGCCAACCCCGAGAGTCCGGTCGTCCGGAAGCCGGGCTGGATTCGCGTCAAGGCGCCGGGCTCGCCCGGATACGGCGAGACGCACGCGATCGTACGCGCCCACGGGCTCAACACGGTGTGCGAGGAGGCCGGCTGCCCCAATATCGGGGAGTGCTGGGAGAAGAAGCACGCCACCATGATGATCATGGGCGACACGTGCACCCGCGCCTGCGCCTTTTGCAACGTCGCGACCGGGGTGCCGAAGCCGCTCGACCCGGACGAGCCGGCCCGCGCGGCGCAGGCGACCGCGACGCTCGGCCTCGCCCATGTGGTGATCACCTCGGTCGACCGCGACGACCTCGCGGACGGCGGCGCGGCGCATTTCGCCGCGACCATCCGGGCCATCCGCGAGCGGGCGCCGCAGAGCACCATCGAGGTGCTGACGCCCGATTTCCTGCGAAAAGCCGGCGCGGTCGAGACCGTGGTGCGGGCGAGACCCGACGTGTTCAACCACAATCTCGAGACGGTGCCGTCGCTCTATCTCGACGTGCGGCCGGGTGCGCGCTACTTCCACTCGATCCGGCTCCTGCAGAGCGTCAAGGAGATCGATCCCGACATGTTCACCAAGTCCGGCATCATGGTCGGGCTCGGCGAGACGCGGAACGAGATCCTCCAGGTGATGGACGACCTGCGCTCGGCGGACGTCGATTTTCTGACGATCGGCCAATACCTTCAGCCCACCCGAAAACATCATCCGGTGGCCCGCTTCCTTCCCCCCGACGAATTCAAGGCGCTCGAGACGATTGCTTACGCGAAGGGATTCCTGATGGTCGCATCCTCGCCTCTGACCCGCTCCTCGCATCATGCCGGGGAGGATTTCGCCCGCCTGAAAGCCGCCCGCGCCGGAAAGCGCTGACCATGCCGCGGTTTCGCGCGAAGCGCCGGGTGAATCACCCGGCCGGGGACATGTTCGACCTCGTGTCGGACATGGACAGCTATCCGAAATTCGTGCCGCTGTGCTCGGACATGAAGATCCGGGGGCGGTCGCAGACGGACGAGGGGGTGTCGGTCGCGATCGCGCGGATGACCGTGTCGTACAAGATGTTCCACGAGCACTTCACGACCCGCGTCACGATGAACCGGCCGGAGTTCTGGATCACCGTCGACTATCTCGACGGGCCGCTGAAGGTGCTTTCCAACCGGTGGTCGTTCAAGCCGCTCGGCGAGCACGAGTGCGAGGTCGAGTTCTATATCGACTACGAGTTCAAGAGCCGGATGCTGTCGACCCTGATGGGCGCGGTGTTCGACGCCGCCTTCCGCCGCTTCGCCACCGCCTTCGAGAAGCGGGCCGACGTGGTGTACGGCAAGCGCCGGAACGGCAGCCCCGGCGCGGTGGCCTACGAGTAGCGGCCTCGCCCGGTCGGAATGGTAGGGTGGGCAGAGCGAAGCGTGCCCACACCTTGAATCGAGCGTTACTCGACGTGTGGGCACGGCACACCTTCGATGCGCCTTTGCCCACCCTACGAGAATTCCGTCGAGGCCGGGGCCTCTCGCACGAGCCTCAACGTTGCGACGCCAGCTCCAAAAGCATGTCCAGCGCCTCGGCCACCGAGGCGAGGCGGACGGCGGCGCGGCCGCGGTCGCCGAACCGCCTTTCGCGGTGGATCAGCCGGCCGTCGCGCGCGGCGGCGGCGAAATGCACCAGCCCGACCGGTTTTTCCACCGAGCCGCCGCCCGGCCCGGCGATCCCGGTGATCGCCACCGACAGCGCCGCCGGCGTATTCGCGATCACCCCGCGCGCCATCGCCTCCGCCGTCTCCAGGCTGACGGCGCCATGCGCCACCAAGACACCGTGCGGCACGCCGAGCATCTGCTCCTTGGCGTCGTTCGAGTAGGTGACGAAGCCGCACGCCACCACGTCGGACGAGCCGGCGATCTCGGTGAGCGCGCCGGCCACCAGCCCGCCGGTGCAGGATTCCGCGGTCGCGACCGTCAGCCCCTTCGCCCGGCAGGCATCGAGCACGCGCGTCGCGGCGTCGACGACCGGGGCAGGGAAGGCGCTCGCGCCGCTCATTCGGCTCCCCACGGCAGCCGCACGGTGGCGGTGGCGTAGGCGACCAACCCCTCGCGGCGGCCGATGAAGCCCATCTTCTCGCTGGTGGTCGCCTGCAGGCCGACCCGCTCGACCGGAATGCCGGTGATCTCGGCGACCCGCGCCCGGATCGCCTCGCGGTGCGGACCGAGCCGCGGGGTTTCCGCCACCACGGTGATGTCGACATGGGCGATGCGGCCGCCGCGCGCCCGCACCCGCTCGACCGCGTAGGCGACGAAGCGGTCGGACGAGGCACCCCGCCACTGCTCGTCGCTCGGCGGGAAATGCACGCCGATGTCGCCCTCGGCGAGCGCGCCCAGAATGGCGTCGACCAGGGCATGCAGCGCGACGTCGGCGTCCGAATGCCCGACCACCCCGCGATCGTTGGGGATTTTCACGCCGCCGAGCCAGACATGGTCGCCGTCCTCGGCAAAGGCGTGGACGTCGTAGCCGGAGCCGACCCGCACGTCGCCGAGCGCCGCCAGAAGGTCGCTCTCGGCCCGGCGAAAGTCGTCGGCGGTGGTGAGCTTGACGTTGCCGGCCTCGCCGGCAAAGACGCCGACCGGTAGCCCCGCCCATTCGGCGAGCGCGGCGTCGTCGGTGAAGTCGTCGCGGCCGGCGGCCGCCGCCTTGCGGTGGGCGGCGAGGAGGGCGTCGAAGCGGAACGCCTGCGGGGTCTGCACGGTGCGCAAACGATTGCGGTCGAGCGTCTCGACCACGCGGCCCTCGCCGTCGACCGCCTTCACGGTGTCGCTGACCACGAGCCCGGGGATCGCGGCACCGGCCCGGCCGGCCTCGATCGCCCGGTCGAGCAAAGCGGGCGTGGCGAACGGGCGGGCGGCGTCGTGCACCAGCACGATCTCCGGCGCCCGCTCGGCGAGCGCTTCCAGGCCGGCGCGCACCGAGCTCTGCCGGGTGGCGCCGCCATGGGCGGGCTGCAGCACGTCGAGGCCGCTCGATGCCTCACGAAACAGCGCCTCGTCGTCGCGATGGATCACCGGTTGCACCAGGGCGATGCCGGGATGGGCAGTGAAGGCGAGCAGCGTCCGGCGAACGACGGGCATTCCGCCGACGCAACGGTACTGCTTCGGCAGGCCACCACCGGCGCGCGTGCCGCGGCCCCCCGCCACCACGATCGCTGCCACTCCCCCGTGCATGATTTCAAACTCCTGACATGGAAATCTTCATAGTTCGGTTTAACGTGAGAGCGATCGCACGCAAAGCGCAATCGGCCGCTCGGCACGACCGCTTCGGTGATCGATCTCGCGTCTGCGAAAGGCTTGCATCGGCCGCGGATTTGGCTAGGGTCTATGCAAACAGAGAATTCGCCCATTCCCTAGGCACGTATGCTCACTGGTGATCCACACTCCCCCGGACCGCTGCCGCGTCGCCCTCTCGCGGTAGGAGCCGTGGCCCTGCCGAATCCGGTCTTCCTCGCCCCGATGTGCGGCATCACCGACGCCCCGTTCCGCCGCTTGGCGGCGCGGCTCGGGGCCGGTGTCGTGGTGTCGGAAATGACCGCGTGCGCGGCGCTCGCCGAGGGTCGCACCGTGGCACGGCTGCGGCTCGAAAGCCAGGGTGTCGGGCTGCACGTGGTGCAGATCGCCGGGCGCGAGGCGCACTGGATGGCGGAGGGCGCAAGGATCGCCGCCGACGCCGGCGCCGACATCGTCGACATCAATATGGGCTGCCCGGCCCGCAACGTGACGACCGGCGCCGCCGGGGCGGCGCTGATGCAGAATCTCGACCACGCCACCCGGCTGATCGAGGCGACCGTCGCGGCGGTGTCGCTGCCGGTGACGCTGAAGATGCGGCTCGGCTGGGATTCTCGCTCGATCGTCGCACCCGACCTCGCCAGGCGGGCCGAGCAGGCGGGCGTCCAGCTCGTCACCGTGCACGGGCGCACCCGCAACCAGTTTTACGGCGGCCGGGCCGACTGGGCGGCCGTGCGGGCCGTGAAGGACGCGGTGACGATCCCGGTGGTGGTCAACGGCGACATCTGTGGCGAGGACGACGCGGTGGCGGCGCTGGCGCAGTCGGGGGCAGATGCGGTGATGGTCGGCCGCGGGGCCCAGGGCCGTCCGTGGCTGCCCGGGAGAATCGCCCGTTTTTTCGCCACGGGCCGCCGTGAAAGCGATCCGCCGCCGGCCGAGCAGCTCGCGCTGATGCTCGAGCTGTTCGACGACATGCTGGTGCATCACGGCCGCGAGGTCGGCGCGCGCCACGCCAGGAAGCATCTCGGCTGGACGCTCGACACCGTCGCCCGCACGGCCGGCGCGCCGGCGGAGGCGCTGAAGCGCCAGCGCAAGCACGTTCTCACGACCGACGACCCGACCCAGGTGGCCGGGCGACTGCGCGAGGCATTCGCCGCGCTCGAGTGGAAGGTGGCCGCATGACGTCCGTACCGTTGGAAAGGCGCACGCGCTGGTCCGCCCAGGGCTCGTTCGGGGCCCCGGCCGAGGCCGTGCTCAACTCGCTGCCGCATTCGGTGATCGTGATCGGCCCGGACGGCGACATCCGCGACGCCAACACCGCCGCCGAGCATTTCTTCGACATCTCGGCGCCGCTCTTGCGCCGCTACAAGCTGCGCGAGCTGGTGCCGTTCGGAAGTCCCCTGCTCGAGCTGATCGAGCAGGTGCGCCAGCGGGGCGGGGCGGTCAACGAGTACAAGGTCGACCTCACCACGCCGCGCATGCCGAGCGAGCGCATCGTCGACCTGCACGTCGCTCCGGTGCCCGAGCAGCCCGGCCACGTCGTGGTGATGCTGCAGCGCCGCTCGATCGCCGACAAGATGGATCGCCAGCTCACCCATCGCGGCGCCGCCCGCTCGGTCACCGCGCTCGCCGCCATGCTCGCCCACGAGATCAAGAACCCGCTGTCCGGCATCCGCGGCGCGGCGCAGCTGCTCGAGCAGTCGGTCGGCGACGACGACCGCGCGCTCACCCGGCTGATCTGCGACGAGGCCGACCGCATCGTGAAGCTGGTCGACCGCATGGAGGTGTTTGCCGACAAGCGGCCGGTCGACCGCGAGCCGATCAACATCCATGTGGTGCTCGAGCACGTGAAGCGGCTCGCCCAGTCGGGCTTTGCCCGCCACATCCGCTTCGTCGAGGAGTACGATCCCTCGCTGCCGGCGATCTTCGCCAACCGCGACCAGCTCGTCCAGGTCTTCCTCAATCTCGTGAAGAACGCCGCCGAGGCGATCGGCTCGGACGCGACCGACGGCGAGATCCAGCTCACCACCGCCTTCCGCCCCGGCGTGCGGCTGTCGCTGCCCGGCAGCAAGGCGCGGGTGTCGCTGCCCTTGGAATTCTGCGTCAAGGACAACGGCCCCGGCGTGCCCGAGGATCTGCGGCCCCATCTGTTCGATCCGTTCGTCACCACCAAGCCGACCGGAACCGGCCTCGGGCTTGCATTGGTGGCGAAGATCATCGGCGATCACGGTGGGATCGTCGAATGCGAATCGCAACCGCACCGGACATCGTTCTGCGTGCTGATGCCCATGTACACGGGCGACTACACGGGCGACGACGGCGGGCGCGGGGGCGCCGCGCGCGACGGCGCCGCTTCGAGGGGATGACGATGCCGACGGGTCGAGTTCTGGTCGCCGACGACGATGCGGCCATCCGCACGGTGCTGAACCAGGCGCTGTCGCGCGCCGGCTACGAGGTCCGATCCACCGGCAACGCCGCGACCCTGTGGCGCTGGGTGAGCCAGGGGGAGGGCGACCTGGTGATCACCGACGTGGTGATGCCGGACGAGAACGCCTTCGACTTTTTGCCGCGCATCAAGAAGCTCAGGCCCGACCTGCCGGTCATCGTCATGAGCGCGCAGAACACCTTCATGACGGCGATCCGGGCGTCCGAGCGCGGCGCTTACGAGTATCTGCCCAAGCCCTTCGACCTCAAGGAGCTGATCTCGATCGTCGGCCGCGCGCTCGCCGAGCCGAAGGAGGTCGCCTCCAAGGCGCCGCCGCCCGACGAGATCGAGGCGATCCCGCTGGTCGGCCGCTCGTCGGCGATGCAGGACATCTACCGCCTGCTCGCCCGCCTGATGCAGACCGACCTCACGGTGATGATCACCGGCGAGTCCGGCACCGGCAAGGAATTGGTCGCCCGCGCGTTGCACGACTACGGCAAGCGCCGCTCCGGCACCTTCGTCGCCATCAACATGGCGGCGATCCCGCGCGACCTGATCGAGTCCGAGCTGTTCGGCCACGAGAAGGGCGCCTTCACCGGCGCCAATGCGCGCAGCGCCGGCCGCTTCGAGCAGGCCGAGGGCGGCACGCTCTTTCTCGACGAGATCGGCGACATGCCGATGGAGGCGCAGACCCGCCTCCTGCGCGTGCTGCAGCAGGGCGAGTACACCACCGTCGGCGGCCGCACCGCGATCAAGACCGACGTGCGCATCATCGCCGCGACCAACAAGGATTTGCGCATCCTCATCCAGCAGGGCCTCTTCCGCGAGGACCTGTTCTTTCGCCTCAACGTGGTGCCACTGCGCCTGCCGCCCTTGCGCGAGCGCACCGAGGACATTCCGGACCTCATCCACCACTTCTTCGCGACCGCCGAGCGCGAAGGGTTGCCGGCCAAGCAGATCGAGAAGGCCGCGCTCGACCGCCTGAAACGCTACCGCTGGCCCGGCAATGTCCGCGAGCTGGAAAATCTCGCCCGGAGGCTCGCCGCGCTCTATCCGCAGGAGACCATCACCGCCGCGGTGATCGACGGCGAGCTGGCGCAGCCCGCGACCAACGCGCCGACCGACGAGCCGCGGCTCGACGAGAGCCTGTCCTCGGCGGTCGAGCGGCACCTCACCCGCTATTTCGGCGGCTTCAACGACACCCTGCCGCCGCCCGGCCTCTATCACCGCGTGCTGCGGGAAGTGGAGCATCCGTTGTTGTCGGCCGCCCTCGTCGCCACCCGTGGTAATCAGATCCGGGCCGCCGAGCTTTTGGGCGTCAACCGCAACACCTTGCGCAAGAAGATCCGCGATCTCGACATCCGGGTGATCCGGACGAGCACCTGACCCGCCCGTTCGGACGATAGGATTTCCACCACCCGATTTCCGTACGGAGTCGTTTCGGCCACGCCGCCGTCGATTCGTCTCAATTCGGCAACATTGTTGTACAAACGCCTCATTGCGAGAGGCAGACACCGGTCGTCGCCGGTGACGGAGGCCGCACGCGCGGCGGCCGCGGGGAGGGGTCATGGCATCGGTCGAGGAGGCGACGGCCGCCGAGCTCGCGGGCACCAAGCCCGGCGGCGGAAGCGCGACCCGCATCATCGGCCCGATCGGCGTGGTGGCGGCGCTGTTGTCGGCGCTGGTCACCTTCCTCGTGCTCGCCGGGCTGACACCGATCGTCCCGACCCACAATGTCGTCGTCAGCTGTCTCCTGGCGAACGGCGTCGCCGTCGCGTTGCTGCTCGGCGTGATCGGCCGCGAGGTCTGGCAGATTGTCCAGGCGCGCCGCCGCGGCACCGCCGGCGCCCGGCTGCACGTGCGGATCGTCGGCCTGTTCTCGGTGATCGCCGCGGCACCCGCGATCTTGGTCGCGGTGGTCGCCTCGATCACGCTGGATCGCGGCCTCGACCGCTTCTTCACCGAGCGCACGCGCGGCGTGATCGCCAACTCGCTGATCGTCGCCGAGGCCTATCTCTCCGAGCACGCCCAGTCGCTGCGCAGCGAGACCCAGGCGATGGCGTTCGACGTCGGTCGCGCCCGTCCGCTGTTCGATCAGGACCGCGACCGCTTCCGCCAGTTCTTCACCGCCCAGGCGTCGGTGCGCGGCCTGCCGGTCGCCGTGATGCTGAACCGCGACCGCAGCGAGCTGCTCCGGGCCGACATCAAGGTGGCGCAGCCGATCCCGCCGCCGGGCGAGGCGGTGATGGCCAAGGCGACCGACGCCGAGCCGCAGGTGATCATCAATCCGGACGCGAGCTATGTCGCGGCGGTGATGAAGCTGCGCGGCTACGACGACCTCTATCTCTATGTCGCCCGTCCGCTCAACCCCTTGGTGGTGTCGCAGTTCCGCGAGACGCAGACGACCGTGTCCGAGTTCGCCGCGCTCGAGGCGCGCCGGCTCGGCGTGCAGATCGCCTTCGCGCTGATGTTCACCGTGATCGCCCTGACCGTGCTGCTGTCGGCCGTGTGGATCGGCTTCGCCTTCGCCAACCGGCTGGTCGCCCCGATCCGCCGGCTGATCGGCGCGGCGAACGTCGTCTCGACCGGCAACCTTCACGTCCAGGTGCCGGTGCGGCCGTCCGAGGGCGACCTCGCCCAGCTCGGCGAGACCTTCAACAAGATGACCCAGGAGCTGCGGACCCAGCGCGACGACATCGTGCGGGCGCGCGACCTGATCGACAGCCGCCGCCGGTTCATGGAAGCCGTGCTGGCGGGCGCGAGTGCCGGGGTGATCGGCGTCGACCCGGAGGGCCGCGTCGCCATCCTCAACCGCTCGGCGGAAAAGCTGATCGGCGCGCAGGACGCGTCCGTGCTCGGCCAGCCGATCGCGACGGTGGTGCCGGAGCTCGCGGAAATGTTCGACAATGCCCGCTCGACCGGCCAGCGGTTCGCGCAGGGGCAGGCCTCGATCACCCGCAACGGGCGCGAGCGCACCGTCTCGGTGCGGCTCACCACCGAGCAGACCGCCGCCCCCGAGCACGGCTGGGTCTTCACGCTCGACGACATCACCGAACTGGTGACGGCGCAGCGCACCTCGGCCTGGGCCGACGTCGCCCGGCGCATCGCCCACGAGATCAAGAACCCGCTGACGCCCATTCAGCTCTCGGCCGAGCGGCTGCGCCGCAAGTACGGCAAGGTGATCGTCGAGGACAAGCAGGTGTTCGAGCAGTGCACGGACACCATCGTCCGGCAGGTCGAGGACATCCGCCGGATGGTCGACGAGTTCTCCCGCTTCGCCCGGATGCCCAAGCCCGTGATCGCCGCCGAGGACGTCGCCGACACCGTGCGCCAGGCGGTCTTCCTGATGCGGGTCGGGCACGCCGACATCGAGATCACCGCCGACATCCCGGACGGGCCGCTGCCGGCAAAGTTCGACCGGCGGCTGATCTCGCAGGGGCTCACCAACATCATCAAGAACGCCACCGAGGCGATCGCCGCGGTGCCGGCCGAGGAGGCCGAGCACGGCCACATCCACGTCGCGGTCGCCCGCGACGGGCCGGACGTGACGATCGACGTGATCGACAACGGCATCGGCCTGCCGAAGGAGAACCGGCGGCGGCTGCTCGAGCCGTACGTCACCACCCGCGAGAAGGGCACCGGGCTCGGCCTCGCGATCGTCGGAAAAATCCTCGAGGAGCACGGCGGTCGCATCGAGCTGCACGATGCGGCCGAGCGCGAGCCCGGCGCGCGCGGCGCCTGGATGCGACTGCGCTTCGCCGCCGACCCGGAGCCGGACAGCGACGTCGCCGACACGGCACAACAACAAAGCGAGCAACGACATGGCGTCTGACATCTTGATCGTCGACGACGAGGCCGACATTCGCGAGCTGGTGGCCGGCATTCTCGAGGACGAAGGCTACGGCACCCGCACCGCGCGCGACTCCGACGACGCCATGAAAGCGATCCAGGCGCGACGCCCGAGCCTGGTCTTCCTCGACATCTGGCTGCAGGGCTCCAAGCTCGACGGGCTCCAGCTGCTCGCGCTGATCAAGGGCGAGCATCCCGAGCTGCCGGTGGTGATGATCTCCGGCCACGGCAACATCGAGACCGCGGTCGCCGCGATCAAGCAGGGCGCGTACGACTTCATCGAGAAGCCGTTCAAGGCCGACCGGCTGGTGCTGGTCGCCGACCGCGCGCTCGAGACCTCGCGCCTCAAGCGCGAGGTGAAGGAGCTGAAGCAGCTCACCCCGTTCCCGTCGAGCCTGGTCGGCCGCTCGGCGTCGCTCAACCACCTGCGCCAGACCATCGAGAAGGTCGCACCGACCAACAGCCGCATCTTGATCGTCGGCCCCTCCGGCGCCGGCAAGGAGCTCACCGCGCGCACCGTGCACGCTCTGTCGGCGCGATCGGGCGGGCCGTTCGTGGTGATCAACGCCGCCGCCATCACGCCGGACCGGATGGAGGTCGAGCTGTTCGGCGTCGAGGCGAACGGCAGCGAGACGCGCAAGGTCGGCGCGCTCGAGGAGGCGCATGGCGGCACGCTGTTCATCGACGAGATCGCCGACATGCCGAAGGAGACCCAGAGCAAGATTCTCCGGGTTCTGGTCGATCAGCAGTTCCTGCGGGTCGGCGGCACCACCAAGGTGGCGGTCGACGTGCGCATCGTCTCCTCCACCGCGCGCAATCTCGAGGAGGAGATCGGCGCCGGGCGGTTCCGCGAGGACCTCTATCACCGCCTGTCGGTGGTGCCGATCCGGGTGCCGCCGCTCGCCGAGCGGCGGGAGGACGTGCCGGAGCTGGTCGACTATTTCCAGGAGCAGATCTCCCAGGCGACCGGCCTGCCGAAGCGGCGGATCGGCGACGACGCGCTCGCCGTGCTGCAGTCGCACGACTGGCCCGGCAACGTCCGCCAGCTGCGCAACAATGTCGAGCGCCTGATGATCCTCGCCGGCGGCGACCCCGACGCCATCATCACCGCCAGCATGCTGCCGCCCGACGTCGGCTCGATGGTGCCGGCGATGCCGCGCGGCAACGGCGGCGAGCATTTGATGGGCATGCCGCTGCGCGAGGCGCGCGAAGCCTTCGAGCGCGAATATCTGCGCGCTCAGATCAGCCGCTTCGGCGGCAACATCTCACGCACCGCCGAGTTCGTCGGGATGGAGCGCTCGGCGCTCCACCGCAAGCTCAAGGCGCTGGGAATGGACTGACCGGAAAAGAAAGAAGAAATGTCCCGCGTCGCTTACGTCGACGGCCTCTACGTTCCCCACCGGGAGGCGGCCGTCCACATCGAGGATCGTGGCTACCAGTTCGCCGACGGCGTCTACGAGGTGTGCGAGGTGAAAGGCGGGCGCATCGTCGACCAGCGCCGGCACCTCGCGCGGCTGACGCGCTCGCTCGACGAGTTGCGCATCCCGCTGCCGATGCCGCTCGCGGCGCTGGACGTCGTGCTGCACGAGACCGTCCGCCGCAACCGGCTGGTCGATGGCATCGTCTATCTCCAGGTCACCCGCGGCGCCGCCCGGCGCGACCACGGCTTTCCGCCGGCCGGCACCCGGCCGACCGTGGTCGTCACCACCCGCCGGCTCGATCCCGCCGAGGGCGAGCGCATCGCGGGCGCCGGCATCGCCGTGATCACCGTGCCGGAGACGCGGTGGGCGCGGGTCGACATCAAATCGATCGCGCTGTTGCCGAACGTGCTCGCCAAGCAGGCCGCGCGGGAGGCGGGCGCGCGAGAAGCGTGGTTCGTCGATCGGGAGGGCTTCGTCACCGAGGGCGCGTCGTCCAATGCCTGGATCGTCACCGCCGCCGGCGCGGTGGTCACAAGGCCGCTCGGCCCGGAGATCCTTCCCGGCATTTCGCGCGCGGTGGTGCAGGACGTGCTGAACGCCGAGCATCTCCGTTTCGAGGAGCGTCCGTTCAGGGTCGACGAGGCGCTCGCGGCGTGCGAAGCCTTCGTGACGGCGGCGAGCCAGCTCGTCATGCCGGTGGTCAGGATCGACGGCCGACCGGTCGGGCAGGGGGTGCCCGGACCGATAGCCCGAGCGCTACGCCGCCGGTTCCACGACTTCGCCGAATTGTCTTGACTTGGGAAAGATATACGTAGAATCCGCAGGTTATCGCGAAGCTTGGGCTTGCGCTCCTTTCATTGGTGCAATCTAATACCGACCGCCCACGCGGGTCGCCCGACTCTCCGGACGGTGGCCCGCGCGAAAACGAACGCCGCCTCGCGACGGGGACCGCGAGTACAATGGAACAAACGGCCATGGCAGCCGATCGCTCACAAAATCTACAAGACACCTTTCTGAATTACGTCCGCAAGAACAAGACTCCGCTCACCATCTTCCTCGTGAACGGCGTCAAGCTGCAGGGCGTCGTGACCTGGTTCGACAATTTCTGCGTACTTCTGCGACGCGACGGACATTCGCAGCTCGTCTACAAGCACGCGATCTCGACCATCATGCCGGGTCATCCGATCCAACTGTTCGAAGGCGCCGAGGAAGCAGCGGAAAAAGCCTGATTGGAGCCACGTCGACAGGATCGCTCGGCCGACCGTCCGAGCCCACCCACGGGCTCGGCGACGGCGCGGTGCGTCGTTCTCGGACCCTATCTGCGCAACCCCGAGCCGCGCTCGGCCGGCGCCACGGCGCCCGGCCACGAGGCCGACACCCGCTCGCCCGAGGCGCGCCTCGACGAGGCGACCGGGCTCGCCCGCGCGATCGATCTCGACGTGGTCGAGAGCGGCATCGTGCTGCTCGGCGCGGTGCGGCCGTCGACCTATCTCGGCAAGGGCAAGGTCGAGGAGATCGCGGGCCTCGTGAAGAGCACCGAGGCCTCGCTCGTGGTGATGGACTGCGCGCTGTCGCCAGTGCAGCAGCGCAATCTCGAGAAGGCCTGGAACGCCAAGGTGGTCGACCGCACCGGGCTGATCCTGGAGATCTTCGGCCGGCGCGCCGCCACCCGTGAGGGCACGCTGCAGGTCGAGCTCGCGCATCTGACCTATCAGAAGAGCCGGCTGGTGCGCTCCTGGACCCACCTCGAGCGGCAGCGCGGCGGCTTCGGCTTTCTCGGCGGCCCCGGCGAGACCCAGCTCGAGACCGACCGCCGCATCATCCAGGACCGCATCCGCCGCATCGAGCACGACCTCGACACGGTCAAGCGCACCCGCGCACTGCATCGCACGAGCCGCAAGCGCGTGCCGTATCCGATCGTCGCGCTGGTCGGCTACACCAATGCCGGCAAGTCGACGCTGTTCAACCGGCTGACCCGCTCGGGCGTGCTGGCGACCGACATGCTGTTCGCCACCCTCGACCCGACGCTGCGCGCGGTCGACCTGCCGGACGGCCCTCGCGTGATCCTGTCCGACACCGTCGGCTTCGTCTCCGACCTGCCGACCATGCTGGTCGCCGCCTTCCGCGCGACGCTGGAGGAGGTGATCGAGGCCGACTTGATCCTGCACGTCCGCGACGTCTCGCACGGCGATACGCAAGCGCAGTCGAAGGACGTCGACACCGTGCTCGCCGAGCTCGGCATTCCGCCCGAGGACCCGCGGCTCCTCGAGGTGTGGAACAAGATCGACAATGTGTCGGCCGAGGAGCGCGAGCGGCTGGAGAATCTGGCGTCCCGCAGGCCGCCGGAGAAGCGGCCGCAGCTCGTCTCGGCGACGACCGGGCAGGGGCTCGACGCGCTGATCCGCGACATCTCCGAGCGGGTGGCGAAAACGCGGGTGCCGCTCACGGTGACGCTCGACGCCGCCGATGGCGCCGGGTTCGGCTGGCTGCATCGCCACGGCGACGTGTTGGAGACCTCGACCTCGGAGGACGGCGTCACCACCGTGCAGCTGCGCGTGCATCCGAGCCGGGAAGGGCAGGTGCGGGCAAAATTCGGCGACCGGGTGCAGGGGACGGAGACCCCGTAGGCGTAGGGCGCAACAGCGAAGCGTATTGCGCCGATCGATTCTTCCCCGCCGCCGGTCGGGTAGCCCGTAGGGTGCGCACCGCGAAGCGTGCGCACGTCTTCATCGGCAATGTGCGCACGGCGCGTTCCGCGCCTTTGCACACGCTACGGGTTCAGCCTTCCCGTTCCTCCGCCTTCGCCTCCACCCACAGCGCCTCCATCTCGTCGAGCGTGGCGTCCTGCAATGGCTTGCCGGCCTGTGCGAGCGAGCGCTCGATGTGCCCGAAGCGGCGCTCGAACTTTTGGTTGGTCTCGCGCAGAACCCGTTCCGGGTCGGCGTCGAGATGGCGGGCGAGATTGACCACCGCGAACAAAAGGTCGCCGACCTCGGAGCCCGCGTGCAAACGGTCGCCGGCGTCGAGCGCCGCCTCGACCTCGTCGGTCTCCTCGCGAATCTTTGCGATCACCGCCCGTGGGTCGTTCCAGTCGAAGCCGACCCGTCCGGCCTTCTGCTGCAGCTTCAGCGCGCGGGTGAGGGCGGGCAGGGTGGCCGGCACCCCCGACAGGACGCCCTCGGGTGGCGTCGAGCCGCGCGCCGCGCGCTCCGCCTTCTCGGCCGCCTTGATGCGCTCCCACAGGCCCGCCACGTCCTGCGGCGTGCGGCCTTCGGCGTCGTCAAAGACGTGCGGATGCCGCCGGATCATTTTTCGGCAGATCGCCTCGACCACGTCGCCGAAATCGAACGCGCCTTCCTCCTCGGCCATGCGGGCGTGGAAGGCGACCTGCAGCAGCAGGTCGCCGAGCTCGTCCTTGAGGTCGGCGCGGTCGCCGCGGCCGATCGCGTCGGCCACCTCGTAGGCTTCCTCGATCGTGTAGGGCGCGATCGAGTCGAAGTTTTGCGCCAGATCCCAGGCGCAGCCGGTGCCCGGCGTGCGCAGCGCGGCCATGATCTCCAGAAGCCGTCCGACGTCGCGCGACGGGGTCATGCCGACGCTCCCTGACGCTGCCGATCTTCGGTCGCGTCGCCGTCGGCGCCGCCGGCATCGCGGCAGCGGATGAAATTCATCGCCTTCATCGTCATCACCACGGCGCCGGTCTGGTCGAGCACCTGCACCTCGGTGCGGACCAGCCCGCGGTCGGGCTTCGAGCGCGACCGCCGCGCGTCCACGATCTTCACCCGGATGCTCAGGGCGTCGCCCGGACGCACCGGCTTCAGCCAGCGGATCTCGTCGACGCCGGGGCTCGCGAGGCTCGCGTGCGGCGACAGGTAGTGGTCGATATAGAGGCGGGTGGCGAGGCTGGTGGTCAGCCAGCCCGAGGAGATCAGCCCGCCGAACGGCCCGGTGGCCGCCCAGGCCGGATCGGTGTGCATCGGCTGCGGGTCGTAGCGCTTCGCGAAGGCGACGATCTCGTCCGCGGTCACCGGGATGCTGCCGTACACGGCCTCGATCCCGGGCACGTAGTCCTCGAAGCAGCGGTCCTCGACCGGGACCGCGAAGTCCAATTGGCTCATGCAGGCTTTCTCCTCGATGGACCCGATGTAGCGTCTCGGGCCGTGCTTTGCGACCCGCATCCGGCGCGCCGACGACGATGGTCCCGCCAGCCACGCGGTCCGGCGACAGGGCTCGGGAAACCGCCGACGTGAACCGCTGGCATGCCGGGGGATCGGCAGTCGACCGCCGGAGCGCGAGACGCCGACGCGGCCACGCTCCATGTCACGATTCGCATAAGGGATATTATGGAATATTTATTTGCATGCGGACACGAGGGAATTCGCTCGTGCGATCAGGCTGTTGGCCGATGGTCGGCGCGGCCGTCGATGCAGCCGTCGATGCAGCGGCGCTGCGCCTCGGGTCAAGCGCCGTCCCACGGCGGCCGGCCATGCGAGCCCCGGAACATCCGCCACGGTCGCCGCGTTCGAGCCGCGGGACATCGCCATGCCGCCACTCGAAGTCACGCCGATCGACCTGTCGCTGGTCCGCCGCGCCGCCGAGGTGATCGCGCGTGCCGGCCGTGATGGCCTCGCACTGGCGACTGCGGAATCATGCACCGGCGGGCTGCTGGCTGCCGTGCTGTCGGAGGCGCCGGGTGCCGGCCGCTGGTTCCAGGGCGGCTTCGTGGTCTACACCAAAGCCCAGAAGACGGTCGCGCTCGGCGTCTCGGCCGAGCTTCTGGCGCGTGAGACGGCGGTGAGCCCTGCGGTCGCCCGGGCGATGGCCGAAGGTGCGCTGGCGCGCTCCACGGCGGACGTGGCGATCGCGGTGACCGGGGTCGCCGGGCCGGCGTGCGACGAGGACGGCAATCCGGTCGGCCTCGTGCATCTCGCGGCGGTCCGGCGCGACGGCGTGGCGCTCCCACGCGTCCACCGGTTCGGCGCGCTCGGCCGCGGCGACATCCGCTATCGCACCGTCGAGGCCGCGCTGGCGCTCCTTCTGGAGGCCGTCGGCGCGACCGACCGGGACGACGGGAGGACGCCTTCACGACCGACGACCGATTGACGGGAGCCATAGAGCGGCTCGGCTCGTGCGAGCCGGGTGTCGTCGACCGGGTCGGTGCCGGATCGCTCCGGGCCGGCCCGGTGGGTCCAGACGAGTCCGGTCCGGACGAGTCCGGTCCAGGCTGGCCTGATCCAAGCGAGCCCGGTCTGGTCAGGCGGCGTCGTCCATTGTGAAGCCGACCTTCAGGGTGACCTGAAAATGCTTCACGGTGTCGTTCTCGATGTGGCCGCGGGTCTCGACCACCTCGAACCACCGCATGTTGCGGATGGTCTTGCTGGCGCGGGCGATGGCGTTCTTGATCGCGTCCTCGATGCCGACCTCGGACGAGCCGACCAGCTCGACGACCTTGTAGGTGTGGGTGCTCATGTCGTGTTTCCCCTGCCCTCGGCATTGTCCTCGCGGGGCCGTTGCTCCGGCGGAGCGGCGGCGGACCGCACCCTCGTCCAACGGCCGTCGCCGGCCATCGGATCCACGTCACATGTTCAAGACTTGCCCGTAGGCGTCGAGCACGGCTTCCTTCATCATCTCCGACAACGTCGGGTGCGGGAAGATCGTGTGCATCAGCTCCTGCTCGGTGGTCTCGAGGTTCATCGCCACCACGTAGCCCTGGATCAGCTCGGTGACCTCCGCGCCGACCATGTGGGCGCCGAGCAGCTGGCCGGTCTGCTTGTCGAAGATCACCTTGACGAGGCCCTGGTCCTCGCCGAGCGCGATCGCCTTGCCGTTGCCGACGAACGGGAAGCGGCCGACGCGGATGTCGCGCTTCTGCTCCTTCGCTTTCGCCTCGGTGAGGCCGACGGAGGCCACCTGCGGCGAGCAGTAGGTGCAGCCCGGAATCATCCCCTTGTTCATCGGGTGCGGGTGAAGGCCCTTGATCGCCTCGACGCAGACGACGCCCTCGTGCTCGGCCTTGTGGGCGAGCATCGGCGGGCCGGCGACGTCGCCGATCGCATAGAGGCCGGGCACGTTGGTCTTGCAGAAGCCGTCGGTGACGATGGTGCCGCGCTCGGTCTTCACGCCGAGCGTCTCGAGCCCGAGATTCTCGATGTTGCCGACCACGCCGACCGCGGAGATCACCCGGTCGACCTCGAGCGTCTTGGTGCCGCCCTTGCCGTCGTCGATGGTGGCGACCACGCTGTCGGCCTTCTTGTCGAGCTTGGTCACCTTGGCGCCGGTGAAGATCTTCAGGCCGTGCTTCTCGAGCTGCTTCCTCGCGATGCCGGCGATCTCGGCGTCTTCCACCGGCATGATCTGCGGCAATATCTCGACCACCGTCACGTCGGTGCCCATGGTGTTGTAGAACGAGGCGAACTCGATGCCGATCGCGCCCGAGCCGACGACCAGCAGCGACTTCGGCATCTTCTCCGGCACCATCGCCTCGAAATAGGTCCAGATCAGCCTGCCGTCCGTCTCGAGGCCGGGCAGCACGCGCGGGCGGGCGCCGGTCGCGAGGATGATGTGCTCGGCCCGATAGTCGCCGGGGCCGAGCGCGCCCTTGGGCGGGTCGGTGCGCTTGGCGTCGGGCTTCTGCTCCTTCACGGTGATCTTGCCGGGGGCGGTGATCTCCGCCCTGCCCCAGATCACCTGAATCTTGTTCTTCTTCATCAGGAAGGCGACGCCGTCGGTGAGCCGCTTGGAGACGCCGCGCGAGCGCTTCACCACCGCCGTCGGATCGAACGAGATCTTTTCCGCCTTCAGCCCGTAGGCCTCGGCGTGCTGCATGTAGTGATAGATCTCCGCCGAGCGAAGGAGCGCCTTGGTCGGGATGCAGCCCCAGTTCAGGCAGATGCCGCCGAGATGACTCTTCTCGACGATCGCGGTCTTGAAGCCGAGCTGCGCCGCGCGGATCGCGGTGACGTAGCCACCCGGACCCGAGCCGATGACGATGACGTCGAAGGAGGTGTCGGACATTCTTGTTCTCTGTTCAGCGGTTGTGATTCCGAGGCTCACGAGGCGAAGCGCCGCCGGATCGGCGAACGGGGTTCACGACTTCGCTTCCAAAGCCTCGACCTTGCGTTCGAGCGCTGCGAGGCGCTCCTCGACCTCCTTGGCGGCGTACCGTCCGAGCACGCTCTCGCCCTCGAACGCTGCGCGCTGAGCCCTCACGATTTTCTCGACGGTGCTCAGCCGTGCATCGATGGCATCGATGCGGGCGTCGGTCTGGTCGAACCGCCGCCCCATCTCCTCGCGCATTTCGGTAAAACCCCGGCGCGTCTCCTCGCGCATCTCGCGGAGCATCGGGACGATCATATCGGTCGGCTCGGGCATGCGGATCTCCTGTCCACCACGCCTAAAGGTGGGCACGCCTCCCGGCGGGCGCAAACGGGCCGCTCACACCAGCATCATCACCGGGTTCTCGAGGAAGCTCTTCACGGCGCCCAACAGCTCGGCGCCGAGCGCGCCGTCGACGGCACGGTGGTCGGTCGAGAGCGTCAGCTTCATCTGGGTGGCGATCTCGATCGCGTTGCCCTTGACGACCGGCACCCGGTTCGCGGTGCCGACCGCGAGGATGGTCGCGTGCGGCGGGTTGATCACCGCGGCGAACTCGTCGATCCCGAACATGCCGAGATTGGAGACCGCGGTCGAGCCGCCCTGATACTCCTCCGGCTTCAGCCGGCGAGCCCGCGCACGCACGGCAAAGTCCTTCATCTCGGCGGAGAGCACCGACAGGGGCTTGGTGTCGACGTTGCGAACCACCGGGGTGATCAGGCCGCCGGGGATCGCCACCGCCACCGCGACGTCGCACACCTTGTGCTTCAGCATGCCGCCTTCGGTCCAGGTGACGTTCGCCTCCGGCACCTTCTTCAGGCCCATCGCGAGCGCCTTGATGACGAAGTCGTTGACCGAGACCTTCCAGGCCGGCTTGCCGTTCTCGCCCTTGGGCGCGGCGGCATTCACCGCCTCGCGCGCGGCCAGAAGGCCGTCGATCGTGCAGGTGACGGTGAGATAGAAATGCGGGATGGTCTGCTTCGCCTGCACCAGGCGCTGGGCGATCACCCGCCGCATCTGGTCGTGCGGCACCACGTCGTAGGAGCCCTCGGCATAGAGCGCCTTGACGGCCTCGTCGGAGGGGGTGAGCACCGGTTGCGGGGTCGCCGGAAGCGCCCCAACGCTCGCGCCGGCCGACGCAGCCCCCGCACCCCCGGCCGCCTGCGGGCGAAGGCCCTTGCCGTCCTTGGCGGCGGCGACGTCGCGGGCGACCACCCGGCCGTGCGGGCCGCTGCCCTCGATGCGGCCGAGCTCGATGCCGGCCTCCTTGGCGAGCCGGCGGGCGAGCGGCGAGGCAAAGACGCGGGCGCCGTCCGCCGAATGGCCATTGGCCGTCTCGGCCGCCGGTGCGGATGCGCCCTGCCCCTTTGCCGGCTCGGCCTTTGCCGGCGCCGCCGCGGGCTTCGCCGCCTCTTTCGGCGCCTCGGCCTTCGGTTCGGCCTTGGCCGGAGCAGCGGCGGGCGGCGCCGAGCCGGCCTGCTCGGCGACCTGGGTCACCACCTCGCCTTCCACCGCCAACACCGCGATCGGAGCGTTGACGGCGACGTCGGCACTGCCTTCGGGAACGAGGATCTTCGCCAGCGTCCCCTCGTCGACCGCCTCGTACTCCATCGTCGCCTTGTCGGTCTCGATCTCGGCGATGATGTCGCCGGACTTGACCGCGTCGCCCTCCTTCTTCAGCCACTTGGCGAGGTTGCCCTTCTCCATGGTGGGCGAGAGCGCCGGCATGAGAATGTTGATCGGCATGAGGACGGCCTTTTGAGTTGGGCGCGGCGGTTCGTTCGCGCCGGTCATGCAGCGTCGGCCGCCGGGCGGCCTCCGGGGATCCTGTGTTGCGCCTACCGGTAGGCGACCGCGCGCGCCGCCTCGACCACCTCGTCCGCCGACGGCAGCGCGAGCTTTTCGAGATTGGCGGCGTAGGGCATCGGCACGTCCTTGCCGGAGACGCGGGCGACCGGCGCATCGAGCCAATCGAAGGCGTGCTCCATGATCCGCGCGGAAATTTCCGCACCGACGCCGGACTGCGGCCAGCACTCCTCGACCACCACGCAGCGGCCGGTCTTCTTGACCGACGCGACGATCGTCTCGGTGTCCATCGGGCGGATGGTGCGCAGGTCGATCACCTCGGCCTCGATGCCCTGCTCCGCCAGCTTCTCGGCGGCGGCCAGCGCATAGGTCATGCCCATCGACCAGGCGACCAGCGTGACGTCCTTGCCGGCCCGTGCGATCCGCGCCTTGCCGATCGGCACCAGCCAGTCGTCGACCTTCGGGACCGGGAAGGAGTGGCCGTAGAGAATCTCGTTCTCGAGGAAGATCACCGGGTTCGGGTTGCGGATCGCCGATTTCAGAAGGCCCTTGGCGTCCGCCGCCGTGAAGGGGGCGACCACGATCAGGCCCGGCACGTGCGAGTACCAGGCGGTGTAGTCCTGGCTGTGCTGGGCGGCGACGCGGGCGGCCGGGCCGTTCGGTCCGCGGAAGACGATCGAGCACCCCATCTGCCCGCCCGACATGTAGAGCGTCTTGGCGGCCGAGTTGATGATCTGATCGATCGCCTGCATGGCGAAGTTGAACGTCATGAACTCGACGATCGGCTTCAGCCCGGCGAGCGCCGCGCCGACGCCGAGGCCGGTGAAGCCGTGCTCGGTGATCGGCGTGTCGACCACCCGGTCGGCGCCGAACTCCTGCAGCATGCCCTGGGAGACCTTGTAGGCGCCCTGATACTCGGCGACCTCCTCGCCCATGATGAAGACGTCGCCGTCGCGGCGCATCTCCTCGGCCATCGCGTCGCGCAACGCTTCGCGCACCGTGATGGTGACCATCTCGACGTCGGCCGGCAGCTCCTGCTCGGGGGCGACCTGCGCGGCGGCGGGCGCCTCGTCGTCGTCGCCGAGCTCGGGGATGTAGGACGGCTTCTTCGCCGACGGCGGCACCTTGGTCGTCTCCGGCGCGGCGGCGGGCGGTGCCGATTGCGCCGCCTTCTGCTGCTCGGCGGGGGCGACGTCGGCGGCGCTGGCGTCCTCGCCCTCGGCGAGGATCACCGCGATCGGCGTGTTGACGGCGACGTCGTTGGTGCCGGCCGGCACCAGGATCTTGCCGAGCGTGCCTTCGTCGACCGCCTCCACCTCCATGGTGGCCTTGTCGGTCTCGATCTCGGCGATGACGTCGCCCGCCTTGACGGTGTCACCCTCCTGCTTGACCCACTTGGCGAGGTTTCCCTTCTCCATGGTGGGGGAGAGAGCCGGCATCAGCACCTGGGTTGGCATGGGAATCTGGGCCTCTTCGTCCGCTCGAGGGTCGCGCGTGTAAAGCTTCGAAAAAGCTCAGCGCAGGATGTCGGTGTAGAGCTCGGAGGCGTCCGGCTCCGGATCGTAGGTCGCGAACTCGGCGGCCTCGTTGACGACCTTGCGGACGTCGGCGTCGCGCTTCTTCAGCTCGTCCTCGCTCGCCCAGCCGTTCTTCAGGATGCGGGCGCGGGACTGCTCGATCGGGTCGCTCTCGACGCGGATCTTCTCGACCTCCTCGCGGGTGCGATATTTGGCCGGATCCGACATCGAGTGGCCGCGATAGCGGTAGGTCTTCATCTCGAGGATGTAGGGCCCCTGCCCGCTGCGGCACCATTCGAGGGTGCGCTCGCCGGCCGCCTTGACCGCGCGGACGTCCATGCCGTCGACCAGCTCGCCCGGAATGTTGAACGAGGCGCCGCGCTTGGAGAGGTCCGGCTGCGCCGAGGAGCGCGCCAGCGAGGTGCCCATGGCGTAGCGGTTGTTCTCGACGATGTAGACGACCGGCAGCTTCCACAGCGCCGCCATGTTGAAGCTTTCGTAGACCTGCCCCTGATTGGCGGCGCCGTCGCCGAAATAGGTCAGGCTGACATGGTCGGTCTTGCGGTACTTGTTGGCGAAGGCGAGCCCGGTGCCGAGCGATACCTGCGCGCCGACGATGCCGTGGCCGCCGAAGAAGCTCTTCTCGCGGCTGAACATGTGCATCGAGCCGCCCTTGCCCTTGGAGTAGCCGCCGCGGCGCCCGGTCAGCTCGGCCATCACGCCGCGCGGATCCATTCCGGTCGCCAGCATGTGGCCGTGATCGCGATAGCCGGTGATCACCTCGTCGCCCGGCTTCATCGCCATCTGCATGCCGACCACCACGGCCTCCTGGCCGATATAGAGGTGGCAGAAGCCGCCGATCAGCCCCATGCCGTAGAGCTGGCCCGCCTTCTCCTCGAAGCGGCGGATCAGCAGCATGTCGTGGAAGGCCTTCAGCTCCGCGTCCTTGCCGAGCTCCGGCACCGGGCCTGCGTCGATCGGGAGGATCGAATGGTGCTCGCTCGCCGGCGGATCGGTGCGGGCACGGTCCGGCGCATCGGCGACTTTCTTGTGGGAAGCCATCATCACCTCGGGCTTGGCAGCGGATGGATCAGCCTCGCGTCTCCGTCTCCCCATAGCCGAATTCCCTCGACTACGAAAGAACCCGTACAGGAAGCGGGCAGAAGCGATTTTCTCATTACTGTCGGAAACTTGCGGGGGTGTTCCGGCGCTGCCGCATGGCGGGTCTGCACCGATTAGCGCGCCGGCTCCAGGAGCACAACATCGCGGCGGTCGACATAGTTCAAAAGCTCGCGCGCCCGCTCGTCGAGCAGGTCGGGGTCGAGCTTGTCGGACTTGAGGAGCGACACGCGGCGCTGCCAGTGCTCGCGCTCGGCCTTGGCGGCGGCGAGCTGGTCGGTCAGCTCGGTCATCTCGCGCTCCAGGCGCTTGCGCGCCTCGATGCCGTGATTGCCGGAATAGGCGTTCACCCCGAAATAGCCGATCGCCAGCGCTGCCAGGAGATGCAGGCAGAGCGCCGTGACGATCGAGCGGAGACGGGGGCGAGAGACCATGCAGCCATAGGGCGCCGGTCCCGTTAAAGCCGCTTTAACAGTGCGATATCGGCCGTTCGCGGCGCCGCGAAGTTTTGTGGCGTGGCGTTCGGGCAGCACCCGGCGGGGCGAATTCGCCGGGCTTCGGACGGTCCGACCCGATCGAATTACCGCCGTGTCGTGCACGGCCGGCTTTCCCGTGCCGCACAGGCGACCCGGCTGCAGCCGCACGATCGGCGAGCGGGCCGTGGCCCGCTCACCCGTGTCGATTTTTTTACGTGCCCGCGAGCGTTCCGGCCGAAGCCGGGCGCGCGAAGCCGGACGACTCAGGCCAGGCCCTTGATCGCCGCGCGGCCACCGAACAGCGCCTGCGAGCCGAGCTCCTCCTCGATGCGCAGGAGCTGGTTGTACTTGGCGATCCGGTCGGAGCGGGCGAGCGAGCCGGTCTTGATCTGCCCGCAATTGGTGGCGACCGCCAGATCCGCGATGGTCGAATCCTCGGTCTCGCCCGAGCGATGCGACATCACCGCGGTGTAGCCCGCCTTGTGGGCCATCTCGACCGCCGCCAGCGTCTCGGTGAGCGAGCCGATCTGGTTGACCTTGATCAGGATCGAGTTGCCGACGCCGGCCTTGATGCCCTTCGAGAGCCGCTCGACATTGGTGACGAACAGATCGTCGCCGACCAGCTGGCACTTGCCGCCGATCTTGTCGGTGACGAGCTTCCAGCCCTCCCAGTCGTCCTCCGCCATGCCGTCCTCGATCGACACGATCGGATAGTTCGACACCAGCTCGGCGAGGTACTCGGCCTGCTGCGCCGGCGTGCGCTTTTTGCCTTCACCGGCATAGTCGTAGACGCCGTTCTTGAAGAACTCGCTGGAGGCCGGATCGAGCGCGATGCAGACGTCCTCGCCGGGCTCGAAGCCGGCCTTCTCGATCGCCTTCATGATGAAGCCGAGCGCGGCGTCGGCCGACGGCAGGTTGGGGGCGAAGCCGCCCTCGTCGCCGACATTGGTGTTGAGCCCGGCCTCCTTGAGACCGGCCTTGAGGACGTGGAAGATCTCCGCCCCGTAGCGCAGCGCCTCGGCGAACGAGTCGGCGCCGACCGGCATGATCATGAATTCCTGGAAGTCGATCGGGTTGTCGGCATGCACGCCGCCGTTGACGATGTTCATCATCGGCACCGGCAAAGTGCGGGCCGAGGTGCCGCCGACATAGCGGTAGAGCGGCAAACCCTTGGCGGCGGCGGCGGCCTTGGCGACCGCGAGCGACACGCCGAGAATCGCGTTGGCGCCGAGCCGGCCCTTGTTGGCGGTGCCGTCCAGCTTGAGCATCGTGTCGTCGATCTGGACCTGCTCCTCGGCGTCGAAGCCGGAGATCGCGTCGTAAATCTCGCCGTTGACGGCTTCCACCGCCTTGGTCACGCCCTTGCCGGAGTAGCGCGACTTGTCGCCGTCGCGCAGCTCGACGGCCTCGTGGGCGCCGGTGGAGGCTCCCGACGGAACGGCGGCGCGGCCCTTGGAGCCGTCGTCGAGCACGACGTCGACCTCGACGGTCGGATTGCCGCGGCTGTCGAGAATCTCGCGGCCGATTATGTCCACGATGGCGGTCATCAAGGGCTCCTGAATTGCCTGAAGGGGGGTGGCGGTGTCTTAACAGGCCGTGCCGGACGGGCCAAGACCACAGGCGGCTCCGGTCGATCGATTCGAGGGGGCCATCATCGCCCGCGCTTGCGACCGGAGTTCGTCATGCCGAGAAAAGTCACGCCGAGAAAAAACGAAACGCTGCAACTCGGCCACGCCGTCGCGATCCCGGCCTCGCCCGAGGAGGCGACGCTCGACCGGGTGCCGAACCCGCACCTCGACACGCCCTATGTCGCCCGCTTCACCTTTCCCGAGTTCACCTCGCTGTGCCCGGTGACCGGCCAGCCGGATTTCGCGACGCTCGTCATCGACTACGTGCCGAAGGCGTATCTCGTCGAGTCGAAGTCGTTGAAGCTCTACTTGAACAGTTTCCGCAATCACGGTGCATTCCATGAGGATTGTACCGTCGGGATCGGCAAGCGGCTGGGCGCCCTGCTGAAGCCGCACTGGCTGCGGATCGGCGGCTACTTCTACCCCCGCGGCGGCATGCCGATCGACGTGTTCTTCCAGGTGGGCCGCCTGCCCGCCGGCGTCTGGGTGCCCGACCAGGGCGTGCCGACCTATCGCGGCCGCGGCTGAGGGACTCGTCCCGAGGGGACTCGTCCCGAGGGGACCAGTCCCGAGGGGACCAGTCCCCCCTGTTTCAGCGAGACGGGAGGAGGACGGCTCGTTCCTTCCTCTCGCCGCCCGGTCGGTGGGTCTCGATGGCGTCCAGCAGCCGCCGCACCTCGGCCGCCGGATTGTTGGCCCGCATCACGCCGCCCATCACCGCGACGCCGGCGGCGCCGGCCGCCAGAAGCGACGGGATCGTCTCGGCGGTGACGCCGCCGATCGCCACCACCGGCACCGCCGAGGCGCGCACGATCGCCGAAACGCCTGCTGGTCCGAGCGCCGGTCCGTAACCGGGCTTGCTGGCGGTCGCAAAGGCCGGGCCGGCGATCGCGTAGTCGACCAGCCGCGGATCGAGCCGCGCCGCCTCGGCCGGCGAATGGACGGATACTCCCACCGGCAGTCGGGGGGCCTCGCCCTGCCCGGCTCCCAAAATGTCGCGCGCCACTCGTGGCTCGCCGGTCGCCGGGAGATGGACGCCGACGCCACAGCGGGCCGCGAGCGCCGGGTCGCCGTGCAGCGACAGGACGCCCTGGACTTGCTCCACCCTCGGGCGGAGCTCGGCGATCAGCGCGGCCTGCTCGGCCTCGCCGAGATCCTTCTCCCGCAGCGACACCCAGCGGCAGCCGGCCGCGAGCGCCGCCGCGACCACCTCGGCGAGAGGCCGTGCGGCCTGCCGCCGGTCGGTGACCAGCAGCAGCGGCGGATGGGGAAGCCTCTTCTCGTTCAAGCCCGTTGCGGACATCGGTCGGCTCGCGGCGATGGTGGAACCGAAACGGTCGAATTCGTCACGTCCGCCGTCCCCGCCAGAAGGATGGTGAAAAACACTCCTGGTCGTTCCGGAAGCCGCGAAGCGGCTGTCCGGAACCCATGACCCCGGTCGAATTCATGTGGATGGACCGGCTCCGGACCGACCGGAGATCGATTCTCGACATCCTGCGGAAAACGGGAACCCAGAAGAAGGCGGCCCAAAGAGCCGGGTTCCCGCCTGCGCGGGAACGAGCGGAGTGCGGGGCCGGCCTTCGATCGTCCTCGGGCGCGGCCCCCTGCCCTCACGACCCCACGAGGCCGAGCTGCGGGCTCGACGGCTCGGCGAACCGGCGGCGCGGGATTCGCCCCGCCCGGAAAGCGAAGCGGCCGGCCTCGACGCCCGCCCGCATCGCCTTCGCCATCTTCACCGGGTCGTTCGACTTCGACACCGCCGAGGCGACCAGCACGGCGGCGCAGCCGAGCTCCATCGCCAGCGTCGCGTCGGAGGCGGTGCCGATCCCGGCGTCGAGCACCACCGGGACGGTCGAGCGCGCGCAGATCGTCTCGATCATGTGCGGGTTGGAGATGCCGAGCCCGGAGCCGATCGGCGCGCCGAGCGGCATCACCGCCGCCGCCCCGGCGTCCGCGAGCTTTTTGCAGCTCACCGGGTCGTCGTTGCAGTAGGGCAGCACGACGAACCCCTTCCCCACCAAAATCTCGGTCGCCTTCAGGGTCTCGTCGATGTCGGGATAGAGCAGCTCGCGGTCGCCGATCACCTCGAGCTTCACCCAGTCGGTGGCGAGCGCTTCGCGGGCGAGCTCGGCGGTCAGCACCGCGTCGCGCGCGGTCTGGCAGCCGGCGGTGTTCGGCAAAATGTGGGCGGTGTCGCCGATCAGGTCGACCAAGCTCTCGTCGCCCGCGAGGCTGATGCGGCGGATCGCGGCGGTCACCATCGCGGTGCCGCTCGCGGCGATCGCGTCCAGCATCACCTGCCGGTTCGGATAGTTCGAGGTGCCGAGAAACAACCGCGAGCGAAATGTGCGGCCGGCGATCTCCAGCGCGTCGGTGTCGGTCGTGTCGGTGGTTTCGATGGTCGTGGTGGTCATTCGTGTCAGCCTCCGGGCCGGGCCCGTACGATCTCGACCGCGTCGCCGGCGGCGAGCGGTGTGTCGGCCCAGGCGGCGCGTGGCACCACCCGGCCGTTGAGGGCGACCGCGACGCCTCGAGCGTCGGGATCGATCCCCTTGATGGACAGGAGCGTGGTCAGCGTGCCGGCGGCCACGAAAGGCTCGGCGGCGCCGTTGACCGTGATGGTCGCGACGGACGCGTCCGTCATGGCGGCCCTCCTCGACGGGTTCGGAAAAGATCAGTGCGCGCGGGCGGTCGCGAAACGCTCCATGCCGAACGGCGCGATCTCCGGATCGACCACGCCGTCGATCACCAGCCGGGCGATCGAGTCGGCCGTCACCGGCGCGAGCAGAATGCCGTTGCGGTGGTGGCCGGTCGCGTAGACGAGCCCGTCCACCGCCGCCGGCCCGAGCACCGGCGCGTCGTCGCGGCAGCCCGGCCGATGGCCGACCATGAACTCGACGATCGGCAGCTCCTCGATGCCGGGCAGCGCCCGCCAGCCGTTCTGCAGCACCGACATGATGCCGCCGGCGGTGAGCGTCGTGTCGAAGCCCTTCTCCTCGACCGTCGCGCCGACCAGCAGACGGCCGTCGCGCCGCGGCACCAGATAGCAGCCGGGCGCCCACACGACGTGGTGCAGCAGCGGCGCCGCCGGGTCCATCGCCAGCACGATCACCTGCCCCTTGATCGGCCGCACCGGCGGCCGCTGGGTCGGCGGCAAGCCCTCGATGGTGCGCGCCCAGGCGCCCGCCGCGAGCACCACCTTGCCGGCCGGGAGCACCGACCCGTCGGCGAGCCGCACGCCGGTGACGCGCTCGCCCTCGATCACCAGGCTCGCGACCGGCGTGTTCGGCCGGATCACCGCGCCCGCCCGCTCCGCCGCGACCCTGATCGCCGCGACCAGCTTGCGCGTCTCGACCTGATGGTCCTCCGGGCTGAAGGCGGCGCCGATCATGCCCGGCGCGAGATGCGGCTCGCGCTTGCGGGCCTCCGCTCCGGACAGCCACTCGACCGGCAGGCCGAGCGATTGCTGGAAGGCGAGATGATGGCCGAGCGTCGCCCGGTCGTCGGCGGTCACCGCCATCACCATGGTGCCCTCGGTGCGCAGCTCGACCGAGTGGCCGGCGATGCTCTCGAGCTCGGCGGCGAACGACGGCCACAGCGACTGGGCGTAGCGGCCGAGCCGAACCAAAGCCTCCTCGCCGGGCTCGGCCTCGGCGCAGGCCGCCAGCATGCCGCCGGCAACGTGGCTCGCCCCGCGGGCGATCTCGCCTTGGTCGAGCACGGTGACCGCGACGCCGCGCTGGCGCAGCCGCCAGGCGACCCCGAGGCCGACGATGCCGGCGCCGATCACGACGACGTCGGGCGACGCCCCCGCAGAGTTGGAGGTGGAATCCGGACGTGAAAAAGCTGCCATCGGCGGCTCCCTTCGCTGGCATGACCCAGACAGGTTCGACGGGTGTGATCTCAGCCACGCACCATGCGTGGCACCCCAGGCCGTGAGCCGATGATTGCCGATTTGCCGGCGCGCCGCAAGCGCCGTTCGCCCCGTTCCGGCGGCGGCCGGCGGGCAGGCATGCGCCAAAAGTCGGTCGGGCGTCAGGCGCGGGCAGTCCGCCGCAGCGTCGCGGCGCACAGGACGCCGACCGCGACCAGCCCGGCGCCGGCCAGCGCCACCGCTCCGACCGTGCCGAGCCCGGCGATCCCGTAGCGATAGGCCACCGGGCCGACCGCCTGCCCCATGAAGAAGCAGAACGAGTGCAGCGCCATCGCCAGGCCCCGCGAGGCCGGGGCGAGCTCGGTCGCGTAGATCTGGACCACGCCGTGCATCGAGTAGAAGCCGAAGCCGAGCACCATGAAGGCCACGACGTCGACCGGCCAGGAGAAGCCGATCGCCGTCACCATCAAGCCGGTCGCCATGAACAGGCTGCCGCCCGCCATCATCGGCCGCTCGCCGACCAGGTTCAGCAGGCGCGATACCGAGCTCGAATAGACGATGCCGCCGACCGCGAAGGCGGCGATGACGATGCCGGCGATGGTGGCACTCGCCTCGCCGCGCATCGCCAGCAGCGCCGCGACATAGGGGAAGAAGCCGAACACGACGGCACCTTCCACGAACACCGTGAAAAAGCAGATCTTGGCCAGCGGGTTCTTCATTACCGCGCCGTAGCCGGCGAGGATGGTCGGCAGGTCGAACCGGCCGCGCCGCTCGACGAACACGCCGCGAAAGCCGATCTCGACCGCGACGTACACCACGAAGGCGAAGCAGCCGATCACCGCAAAAATGCCGCGCCAGCCGACCAGATCGGCGATCACGCCGGCGAGCGGCGAGCCGAGCAGATTGCCGAGCATCGAGGCGGCCAGCATGTGCCCGAAGGCGATCTGCCGGCGCGACACCGGCACGAGATCACCGGCGATCGCCAGCGAGATCGGAAAGATGCCGCCCGACACCACGCCGGTCATGATGCGCGAGGCGAACAGCACGGAGAAATCGGGCGCGAGTGCGCCCATCAGCCCGGCGACCGCGGTCGTCACCAGCGAGACTTTCAGCACCAGCGACTTCCCCAGCGTGTCGGCAAAGCTGCCGAGCACCGGCTGGATCAGCGCATAGGGCAGCGTGTAGGCGGTCGACAGCAGCGCGACGGTGCGCACGTCGAGCGAGAACTCGCCGGCGATCTGCGGAACCACCGGGTCGATCGCCCGCATGAACAGGCTGGTGGCGAACAGCGCGAGCGCGCAGATGGCGAGCAGCCGCCGGTTCTCCGGGGGGTCGGAGGCCGCGGTCGACGATATCGGTTCGCTCATGATGCTCGGCACCCGGACTCGAGGTGACGCGGCCCCTGGCGGGGTCTTCCGGTTCTCACGGCGAATCGGCGGCCGGGATGCCCTTCGCGAGCATATCGAAGGCGAGGAGCGTCTTCAGGAGGGATTCGAGGTCGGCGAGCGGCACCATGTTGGGGCCATCGGAGGGGGCATGGTCGGGATCGGGGTGGGTCTCGATGAAGACGCCGGCGACGCCGACCGCCACCGCCGCGCGCGCCAGCACCGGCACGAAGCTGCGGTCGCCGCCTGAGGAGGTCCCCTGCCCGCCCGGCTGCTGCACCGAATGGGTGGCATCGAAGATCACCGGTGCGCCCGTTCTTGCGAGGATCGGCAGCGCGCGCATGTCGGTGACCAAGGTGTTGTAGCCGAACGAGGCGCCCCGCTCGGTGACCAGGACGCGCGAATTGCCGGCACCGGTGACCTTGGCGACCACGTTCGCCATGTCCCACGGGGCGAGGAACTGGCCCTTCTTCACATTGACCACTTTGCCGGTCTTCGCAGCGGCCACGAGCAAATCGGTCTGGCGGCACAGGAAGGCGGGAATCTGCAGAATGTCCACAACCTCGGCGACCGGCCCGCACTGCGCCGCCTCGTGCACGTCGGTCAGGACCGGCAGCCCGAGCGTTTCCCGGATCTCGGCAAACACCGGCAGCGCCGCGCTCAGGCCGACCCCGCGGATGCCGGACAGGCTGGTGCGATTCGCCTTGTCGAACGAGGTCTTGTAGACGAGCCCGACCCCTGCCCGCGCGGCGATCTCCTGGATCGCGGCGGCGGTTTCCAGCGCGTGCGCCCGGCTCTCCATCTGGCACGGGCCGGCGATCACCGTGAGCGGCAACGCATTGCCGAACCGGACTTGTCCGGACCGGACTTGTCCGGCGCGGACTTGTCCGGCGCAGGCTTGCCCGGACCGGGTGGCGCCGAGAGTGACGACGGAATCGGGGGGAGGCGTGATCGGGGCGTTCATGGCCCGCGGACCATGGCGCTGCAGACAGGCAGGGTCAATCTCGGGATGCGGGTACGATCACCGCCCGCCGCCGGCCGAATGCGGCCTCGTGCGACGACGGTCGCGGCAGCCGGATTCGCGCGTTCGATGGGAATAGGAGCGGGAACAGAAAAGAAACCCCGACCGACGAGCTCGGACGAGGTTTATAGTCGGGCTTGCCCGCAAAACGAGAAACCACGCCGGTCCGCCGGCAGGGATTCTTCGAGGTGATAATTCCTCGATACGATATAACGGATAAAACCTTCGATCGTTGATTGTTCGCTCGGCTGGTTCAGAAAGGATGGTTTACGTAAAATGGCCCCTGGGGGTTGGTGAGATGCACAACTCGATGGCTTCCGGAGCGCCGCCTCCGGATCGACCGGTCGATGGTCGTCGTTCGTCCGAACTCGCGGTTCGTCCGGCGAATGCCTGGCGACCTCATTCGGAGTGGGGTCGGGTCATGCCGCAAAAGTCGCGGCGCCAACAGGCCGGACTGCGCCCGGCGCGGGGCAATTCCGAGCCCGCGCCGATGCGCTCTCCGCGGGCCTCAGCCCTTCTTGGGCGAATACATGCTGTTGATCACCAGCGTGGCGACGAACAGCCCGCCGAGAATTCCAACCCAGACGTACATCGGTTCCATTTCCGACACCCCTGTGCTGAATGTTGCCTGTGCTGAATGTTGCGATATCGCTCGAACCTCCGACAACGAGGAAGAGCTTTGTCAATGTAACCATGGATGGTATCGAGATCAACCCGGATGGCGGGTTATGATCCAGCGCTCCAATTTATGTACGTTATGTGACTTATAGGTTGATTTCAATTGGTACAATAGGTTGTCGAGCCGATGCGGTCGGCCCGCGTTGCGCCGATACGCATATGTTCCCCAATTCGCGACGGCGAAATTCGGCGAATAAAAGCGCGATGGGCCAGACGGCTGTCTCGGGCACCGCCACGCCGCGGAGATCATGTCCGCGACGTCACCTCGATCCGCTCGACCAGCGTCCTGGGGTCGATCCGCTCGCCCAAAAGGTCGTCGAGCGCGACCGGCGCACTGGCCGGCAGGCTTTCCGCCGCGTCCTGCAGGGCCGTGCCCTCACAGGCGAGGCCTGTCAGCTCCCGGGTGGAGCGCCACAGCGCGTCGAGGTCGATCCGCTGGCGCATCGACGGGGCATAGCGCCGCCGGAGCTGCATGTGGAATGCCGCGATCTCGACGCGCCAATGACGGGCCGGCTCGGCACCCGGCTCCAGCGTCAGCTTGTGCAGATGCAGAAAGATCCGCTCGATACTGCTCTCGACCGCAGCGAGTTCCGAGCGTCCCACGCTTTCGATCTCCTCGGCCACGTTCGCGATGTCGAGGTCGTTCGGGAGGTCGGGCCGGCGGCCGAGCGCGCGGATCACCGCTGCCTGCTGCTCGGACCACAGGAGAATGTCGTCGTCGTAGAGCGTGCGGTCGTCGGTCATGCCTGCTCCGTCTCCCCTCGGCCCGCAAAAAATATAGCAAAGCGCCCCCGACCTGCCGAGGCCGGCAGGTCACGGGCGCTCGCCGTTCGAGACGGGTAAAAAGGTCGGTCGCCGGCCGAGGCCGGCCTATACCAGCCGGCTCTGCTCCACCGCGGCGCCGATGAAGGAGGCGAACAGCGGGTGCGGGGCGAACGGGCGCGACTTCAGCTCCGGGTGGAACTGCACGCCGATGAACCACGGGTGGTCGACATACTCGACGATCTCCGGCAAGAGGCCGTCCGGTGACATGCCGGAGAAGCGCATGCCGTGCTGCTCGAGCGTTTCGCGATAGCGGGTGTTGACCTCGTAGCGGTGGCGGTGGCGCTCGGAGATCTTGGTGGTGCCGTAGACGGCGCTCACCTTCGAGCCCTCGCCGAGCTGCGCCGCATAGGCACCGAGCCTCATGGTGCCACCGAGGTCGCCGTCGTGCGCGCGCTGCTCCAGCTCGTTGCCACGCATCCACTCGGTCATCAGGCCGACCACCGGCTGGTCGGTCGGGCCGAATTCCGTGGAATTCGCGTCGGCGACCCCGCACAGGTTGCGCACCGCCTCGATCACCGCCATCTGCATGCCGAAGCAGATGCCGAGATACGGCACCTTGCGCTCGCGTGCGAACCGCGCCGCCCGGATTTTTCCCTCGGCGCCGCGCTGGCCGAAACCGCCGGGCACCAGGATGCCGTGGACGTGCTCGAGGAACGGCGCGGGGTCCTCGCGCTCGAACACCTCGCTCTCGATCCAGTCGAAGTTCACCCGCACCTTGTTGGCGATGCCGCCATGGGTCAGCGCCTCGGTGAGCGATTTATAGGCGTCCTTCATCCCCGTGTACTTGCCGACGATGGCGATCGTCACCTCGCCTTCGGGGTTGTGGACGCGGTCGTTGATGAAGCGCCAGCGGCCGAGATCGGGCTCGCCGGCGGTCGGCAGGCCGAACGCCGCCAACACCTCGGTGTCGAGCCCGGCGTCGTGATAGGCCTCCGGCACGGCATAGATATTGTCGGCGTCGCGCGCCTCGATCACCGCCGTCTCGCGCACGTTGCAGAACAGCGCGAGCTTGCGGCGCTCCTCCTTGGGGATCGGCCGGTCGGTGCGGCACAGCAGGATGTCGGGCTGGATGCCGATCGAGCGCAGCTCCTTCACCGAGTGCTGGGTCGGCTTGGTCTTCAGCTCGCCGGCCGACGCGATGAAGGGCAGCAGCGTCAGGTGGATGTAGATCGCGCTGCCGCGCGGCACCTCGATGCCGAACTGGCGGATCGCCTCGAAGAACGGCAGGCCCTCGATGTCGCCCACCGTGCCGCCGATCTCGACCAGCACGAAGTCGTAGCCGTCGCTGCCGTCGCGGACGAAGTCCTTGATGGCGTTGGTGACGTGCGGGATCACCTGGATGGTGGCGCCGAGATAGTCGCCGTGCCGCTCCTTGGCGAGGATCTCCTGGTAGATCCGCCCGGTGGTGATGTTGTCCTGGCGGCTCGCCGGGCGTCCGGTGAACCGCTCGTAATGGCCGAGATCGAGGTCCGTCTCGGCGCCGTCGTCGGTGACGAACACCTCGCCGTGCTGGTACGGCGACATGGTGCCCGGATCGACGTTGAGATAGGGGTCGAGCTTGCGCAGCCGCACCGAATAGCCACGCGCCTGGAGAAGCGCGCCGAGAGCGGCCGATGCGAGACCCTTGCCGAGAGACGAGACCACGCCGCCGGTGATGAAGATATACCGCGTCATGGGACCCGACCTCTAGCCCGGGCGGCTCGATTCGACGAGGTCTTTCGCCGCAAGGCTGGTCCGCGGGACTCTTCCGGGGGCGGGTAGGATCGAGAAAATGGGCCGGTGTTCAATGGATTGACTCCATTTGTTGAATTCGCACGGCAAAACCGACCCGGCTCGGAGGCCGGGTCGGTCGGACGCCTGCATCGGTACGATCCGAATGACGTGTCGGTCCGGGCTTATTGCGACTGCGGCACCTGCGGCCCCGACGGCACCGCCGGAGCGGCGGGGGCTGCCGGCGCGGCCGGCTGGCCGCCGCCCGGAATCTGGTCGAGCAGGCCGCCGCTGCCGCCGCCGAGCGGCGCCGGCGCGCTCGGGGCCGGGGCGGACGGTCCCTCGACGGGAACGATGGTGGTCGGCCGGTGCGACATGCCGGCGAGCCAGGACAGTCCGAGGCTGGTGGCGAAGAACGCCGCGGCCAGATAGGCGGTCGCCCGGGTCATCGGGTTGCCGCTGCCGCGCCCGGCCATGAAGCCGCCGCCGCCGCCGATCCCCAACGCCCCGCCCTCGGAGCGCTGCAGCAGCACCAGCCCGATCAGCGCCAGGACGATCATCAGATGGAGAACGAGGACGACGGTATGCATGTCGGACAATCCGCTCGGGGCGCGCGCGATCGGCCCGGTCGTGTCGGACCTCGGCGCTCCGCCGTGGTGATTCGGGGTCGGCCCGCCCGGATCGGCACCGGCCGTTCGGGCGACATATGGGGTCGGCGCCGCGTCTACACGATCCCGCGTCGTATTTCTACCGGTCGAGACGAAAAGCAGCGCTGCGGCGGTCGATTTTACCGCCCGGTTTACCGCCCGGCGCGACCGGGCGGCGATCGGCTGGCGATCCGGCGGGCGGGAGCGTGCCCCCGGCCCTGCCCTCACTGTCGCCGTTCACGTCCCTCGGCGCCCCCGCGCGGGGGTGCGAAACTACCGATAGACCCCGGCGATGCCGAGGAAATCGTTGGCCTTGAGGCTCGCGCCACCGACCAGGGCACCGTCGACATTGGCGACCGCCATCAGCTCGGCCGCGTTGGACGGCTTCACCGAGCCGCCATAGAGGACGCGCACGCCCTCCCCCTCGCCGCCGAACCGGGCGGTGAGCTTTTCGCGGATGAAGCCGTGCGCCTCGGCGACGTCGGCCGTCGTCGGCGTGAGGCCGGTGCCGATCGCCCACACCGGCTCGTAGGCGACCACGAGATTCTTGGCGGTGCAGCCGTCCGGCAAGGAGCCCGCGAGCTGGGTGGCGAGCACGTCGAGCGTCTTGCCGCCGACTCGCTCGTCCTTGGTCTCGCCGATGCAGACGATCGCCAGAAGGCGCGCCCGCCAGGCGGCCTTCGCCTTGGCGCACACCTCGGCGTCGGTCTCCTTGTGATACGTGCGCCGCTCCGAATGGCCGACGATCACCGCGCTGGCGCCGGCGTCGAACAGCATTTCTGCGGCGATGTCGCCGGTGAAGGCGCCCGACACCTCGGCATGGCAGTCCTGCCCGCCGATCGCGACCGGGCTGCCCTTCGCCCGCGCCACGAACACCGCGACCAGGGTCGCCGGCGGGCAGACCATCAGGTCGGTCTTGCCGGCGAGGTCGGGTGCGGCGGCGATCACCGCGTCGAGCTCGGCGATCGAGGCCGACAGGCCGTTCATCTTCCAGTTCCCCGCCACCAGCGGGCGCCGTGCCGTCATGTGAAGTCTCCCCCCGGAAACGATGGCCGCCGCCTGCCGGGTCGGCGCGATGCGCGCGAGCGGCTGCCGCGGAAGCGGTCTCGTGAAATGCGTCATCGGGTTATGGCACGATCGCGTCGGTGCGACAAATTCCGGCGGTACGGCGCTCGCGCGCACGTGTTGCGGGGTCTCGAGCCCCTGCCTATGATGCGCGCCGCCTTCGCGGCCCCCTCGAACGCTCGGACGGAGCGCTCGGACGGTCCGGTCGGCCGGCCGCTCGCGGCCGTCGCCTTCGGCACGCTGCCGGCCCGCCGTGGCCCGGCGTGCGCGATCTCCATTCCGATGGATCGTGCTTTCGCGACCCGGGTGTCCCGGTCGGCGAGGACGCTCCGGAACCCTGCGAACTGGATCATGCTCCGCGGATTGCGACAGGCCACCTCGAACTGGATCGGCAAGCTGGTGATGGGAGCGGTGGTGACCTTCCTGGTCCTCAGCTTCGTCATCTGGGGCATCGGCGACATTTTTCGCGGGTTCGGCCACTCCACGGTCGCGACCATCGGCAAGAGCGAGATCTCGATCGAGCAGTTCCGGCAGATCTACAACGACCAGCTGCAGCAATATGCGCGCCGGCTCGGCCGGCCGATCCCGCCCGAGCAGGCCCGCGCCGCCGGCCTCGACCAGCAGATCCTCGCCGCGCAGATCGCCGAGGCGGCGCTCGACGAGCGCGCCCGCCAGCTCGGCCTCGCGGTGTCGACCGACGAGATCGTCCAGCAGATCACCAAGGACCCGGCATTCGCCGGCATCAACGGCCGGTTCGACCAGCAGCGCTTCCTCTATCTGATCCGCCAGGCCGGCTTTTCCGAGCAGCGCTTCATCGAGGAGCAGCGCCGGGTGACGCTGCGCCGCCAGCTCGCCGGCTCCGTCGCCGGCGAGATCGCCGCCCCCAAGACCGCCGCCATGGCGCTCGAC
The DNA here is from genome assembly GCF_000293785.1 of Rhodovulum sp. PH10. Taxonomy (GTDB): domain Bacteria; phylum Pseudomonadota; class Alphaproteobacteria; order Rhizobiales; family Xanthobacteraceae; genus Rhodoplanes. The sequence goes on from NZ_AKZI01000036.1 coordinate 46,760, forward strand.
CGTTTCGCCCACGAGAAGCGCGACATCGCTTACGTGACGGTCGATGCCGCGGCGGTCGGCGAGCTGCCGGCGCCGACCGATGAGGAGCTGCAGAAGCTCTACACCGACAAGAAGTTCCTGTTCCGCGCGCCGGAGTACCGCAAGGTGCTGCTGCTCACGGTGTCGCCGGAGGCGGTCGCGAAATCGATCGAGGTGACCGACGCCGACGCCAAGCAGGCCTACGAGGCGCGCGCCGCCCAGTATCGCGTGCCGGAGAAGCGGCGGGTGCAGCAAATTTCCTTCCCCTCCGCCGAGGAGGCCAAGGCCGCGGCCGACCGGCTCGCCGGTGGCCTCTCCTTCGAGGCGCTCGCCGCCGAGCGCAACGTGGCGCCGACCGATCTCGATCTCGGCCTGGTGGCGAAGTCCGACATGCTCGACCCGGCGATCGCCGACGCCGCCTTCGCGCTGAAGGAGGGCGAGGTCAGCGGGCCGGTCGAGGGCCGCTTCACCAATGCGATCGTCGAGGTCACGGCGATCCAGCCGGCGAGCGTCACCCCGTTCCCGGAGGTCGAGGCCAAGATCAAGGCCGACCTCGCGCTGGAGCGCGCCAAGGCGCAGGTCGGCGATTTGCGCGACAAGGTGGAGGACGAGCTCGCCGCCGGCTCGCGGCTCGACGAGATCGCCGCCAAGCTGAAGCTGCCGGTCGAGGTGATCGATGCGGTCGACCGCTCGGGCCGCGCGCCGGACGGCCAGCCGGTCGAGCTGCCGAAGGAGGTCGACGTGATCGGCCCGGCGTTCCAGACCCAGGCCGGCGTCGAGAACGAGGCGGTGCGGCTGCCCTCCGGCGGCTATCTCTGGTACGAGGTCGCCGGCGTCACCCCCTCGCGCGACCGCACCTTCGACGAGGTGAAGGACAAGGTGGAAGAACGCTGGCGGCTCGACAAGACCGCCGAGCGGGTCGCCGCCAAGGCGAGCGAGATCGTCGGCAAGGTGAAGGCCGGCACGCCGCTCGCCGAGGCCGCTCAGGCCGACAATCTGGCGGTCGCGACCGCCTGGGGCCTCGAGCGCAACGCGACCGCCCCGGTGCCGGCCTCGGTGGTGTCGGTGGTGTTCGAGACGCCGAAGGACGGCGTCGCCTCCGCCGAAGGCGCGAGCCAGACGCAGCACGTCGTCTTCCAGGTGACGGCGATCACCGAGCCGACCTTCGATCCGGACGGCGCCGAGACCAAGAAGCAGCTCGACGCCCTGAAGCGCGCCTATGCCGACGACCTGATGACCCAGTACATCGCCCAGCTGCAGAGCGATCTCGGGGTCGAGATCAATCAGGCGGCCTTCGCCCAGGCGACCGGCCGCAGCGGATCGGATTCTTTTTAGAGCGCACGGGAGACCGGCGTAGGATACCATTCTTCGGCGGCCCGCGCGGCCGCCGACACGGGGATCGACCAAAACCATTTCGGGCATCGCTCCGGCCGGTCCGGCGCGCCGCCCGCCGAGAACGTGACGTCAGCCGATGCAGATCGAACCGCCCGCCGGCCCCTTCATCGAGGCGCATGGACGCGGGATCGCCCAGGTGGTCTCCACCACGCTGGTCGCCGACCTCGAGACCGCGGTCTCCGCCTTCATCAAGGTCGCCGAGGGCAAGCCCCTGAGCTTCCTTCTCGAATCGGTCGAGGGCGGGGCCGTGCGCGGCCGCTACTCGATCATCGGGCTCGACCCCGACCTGGTGTTCCGGGTGGTCGACGGCAAGGCGGCGATCGCCCGCGGCGGCGCCGCCTCGGATGAGGCGTTCGTCCCCTGCCCCGAGCCGCCGCTCCAGGCGCTGCGCACGGTGATCGCCGAGAGCCGCATCGATCTGCCCGACACCCTGCCGCCGATGGCGGCCGGCGTGTTCGGCTATCTCGGCTACGACATGGTGCGGCTGATGGAGGAGCTGCCCGCCCCCAATCCCGACCCGATCGGCATTCCCGACGCGATGTTGGTGCGGCCAACCGTCGTCATCGTGTTCGATGCGGTGAAGGACGCCATCACGGTCGTCACCCCGGTGCGGCCCGCCCCGGCGGTGCCGGCAAAGATCGCGCACGCCCGCGCGGTGGAGCGGCTCACCGCGGTGGTCGACGCGCTCGACCGCCCGCTCCTCAAGGAGCCGATCGAGGACGTCGCCGAGGCGCTCGACGTGCCGCCCGCCTCCAACACCACGCCGGAGGAGTACGCGGCGATGGTGCGGCGGGCGAAGGAGTACATCGCCGCCGGCGACATCTTTCAGGTGGTGCTCGGCCAGCGCTTCACCACGCCGTTCGCCCTGCCGCCGTTCGCGCTCTATCGCGCGCTGCGCCGGGTGAACCCCGCGCCCTACCTGTTCTTTCTCGACTACGGCGGCTTTGCCGTGGTCGGCTCGAGCCCCGAAATCCTGGTGCGCCTGCGCGCCGACACCGTGACGATCCGCCCGATCGCCGGCACCCGCCCGCGCGGGCCCACGCCGCACGAGGACAAGGCGCTCGAGGAGGAGCTTCTGGCCGATCCCAAGGAGCGCGCCGAGCATCTGATGCTGCTCGATCTCGGCCGCAACGATGTCGGCCGGGTGGCGAAGATCGGCACCGTGACGGTGACCGACCAGTTCTTCATCGAGCGCTACAGCCAGGTGATGCACATCGTCTCGAATGTCGAAGGCGTGCTCGACGCGCGCTGCGACACGCTCGACGCGCTCGCCGCCGGCTTTCCCGCCGGCACCGTGTCTGGGGCGCCGAAAGTACGGGCGATGGAGATCATCGACGAGCTGGAGAAGGAGAAGCGCGGGCTCTATGCCGGCTGCGTCGGCTACTTTTCCGCCGCCGGCGAGATGGATTCGTGCATCGTGCTGCGCACCGCGCTGGTGAAGGACGGCACCATGTACGTGCAGGCCGGCGCCGGCATCGTCGCCGATTCCGACCCGGCCTCCGAGCAGCAGGAGTGCGTCAACAAGGCCAAGGCCTTGTTCCGCGCCGCCGACGAGGCGCGCCGCTTCGCCAGCGCCGCCAAGCGGGGGCAGTGAACCTTTGGTTGTGGTATGATGGTCCGGCCGGAGGGCGGACCGTCATGGGCCTCGTGCCGAATGAACGAACGAAGCTTTTTGCGACTGCGCTGAACAATCTCGCGGTCGCGACAGTTGTCACCGCGATCATTGCCCCGATTGCCGGATTTCTGTACGGCGCCGTCGCCACCCCGCGTTCCTGGTGGCCGGTCATGGGAGCCGTTTGGTTCCTGGTCGGAATTGGCCTACATCTGGTTGCGCAACTCGTTCTCGGGAGGCTCCGCGAATGACAGGGCTGCAAATCTATATTCTCGCTGCCCCGGTCGTCGTCCTGATCGTGGCCGCTCTCGCGGCGTGGTGGTGGGTCAAGTACAGCCGCGACGAGCACGGCCGGGCACCGTGAGCGTTTGCCTGACCGCCCTCTCCTGCGGTAGCGCCGGTCACTGCCGGCGCGCCCACCGGACGACGGCGAGGAGGTGGCCGACCTGGGCCACCGCCGTGACCACCGCCAGCATCAGCACCGCCTCGTTCGTGCCGTGCACGCTGTCGGGCACGAGCTCCGCCAAAACGCCGATCAGAAGCCGTACGGCGACGGCGAGCGTCGGGCCGAGCCAGATCGCCACCGTGCGCGGGGCGAATTTGGTCGGATGTCCGTCGAAGCCCCACTGAATGGGTGCCGTCGCGGTGCGGATGCGCGGCCCGAGCCAAAGATTGCAGCCGACCATCACCAGGAGCGCGATGGCGAAGATCAGGTCGGCCGTCGTGCTCACCTGTCCCATGTCACTCCCATGCCGCCTCGCCTCGGCTGCCCTCGTGCCGAGAGGCCCATCGCCGCCCCCCCACCCCCCCCCGACCCCGCCATCATGACCGATACCGGCGCGGCACGCACCCCGAAACCTCCGCGCGCCACGGCGGATCAGAGACTGCGCCGGTACTGGCCGCCGACCTCGAACAGCGCCCGCGAAATCTCGCCGAGCGAGCAGCAGCGCACCACGTCCATCAGCACGGCGAACAAATTTTCGTCGCGGGTTGCCGCCGCCTTCAGTCGCGCCAGCGCCGGGCCGGACTCCTCGCGGTGCCGAGCCTGGAAATCGCGCAGCCGAGAAATCTGCGAGCGCTTCTCCTCGTCGGTCGACCGCACCAGACCGCACGGCGGCGGCGCTTCGTGGCCGTCTGCGCCGGCCGGCGCGAGAAACGTGTTCACGCCGACGATCGGCAGCGAGCCGTCGTGCTTTCTGTGCTCGTAGGTCAGCGACTCGTCTTGAATCTTGCTGCGCTGATAGCCGGTCTCCATCGCGCCGAGCACACCGCCGCGCGCGGCGATCGCCTCGAACTCCTTCAGCACCGCCTCTTCGACGAGATCGGTCAGCTCCTCGATCACGAACGCACCCTGGTTCGGGTTCTCGTTCTTCGCCACCCCCCACTCGCGATTGAGGATCAGCTGAATCGCCAGCGCGCGGCGCACCGACTCCTCGGTCGGCGTCGTCACCGCCTCGTCGAAGGCGTTGGTGTGCAGCGAGTTGCAGTTGTCGTAGACGGCGATCAGCGCCTGCAGCGTGGTGCGGATGTCGTTGAACGCCATCTCCTGGGCATGCAGCGAGCGGCCCGACGTCTGGACGTGATATTTGAGCTTCTGCGACCGCTCGGCGGCGCGGTAGCGGTGCTTCATCGCCACCGCCCAGATGCGCCGCGCCACCCGGCCGATCACCGCGTATTCCGGGTCCATCCCGTTCGAGAAGAAGAACGAGAGGTTCGGCGCGAATTCGTCGATCGCCATGCCGCGCGCGAGATAGGCCTCGACATAGGTGAAGCCGTTGGCCAGCGTGAAGGCGAGCTGAGAGATCGGGTTCGCGCCGGCTTCGGCGATGTGATAGCCGGAGATCGACACCGAGTAGAAGTTGCGCACGTCGTGGGTGACGAAATACTGCTGCACGTCGCCCATCAGGCGCAGCGCGAAGTCGGTCGAGAAGATGCAGGTGTTCTGCCCCTGGTCCTCCTTCAGGATGTCGGCCTGCACGGTGCCGCGCACGCGCGACAGCGCGAGGCAGCGCAGTTTTGCCCGCTCGTCCTCGCTCGGCTCCCGCCCCTGCACCTCGCGGAATTTCTCCACCTGCTGATCGATCGCGGTGTCGAGAAACATCGCGAGGATCATCGGTGCCGGGCCGTTGATGGTCATCGACACCGAGGTCGCCGGATCGCACAGGTCGAAGCCGGCATAGAGCGCCTTCATGTCGTCGAGCGTCGCGATCGAGACGCCCGAATTTCCGATCTTGCCGAAAATGTCCGGACGCTCGTCGGGGTCGGAGCCGTACAGCGTCACGGAGTCGAACGCGGTCGACAGGCGTTTTGCCGGCATGCCGGCCGACAGCATGTGGAAGCGGCGATTGGTGCGAAAGCAGTCGCCTTCGCCGGCGAACATCCGCGTCGGGTCCTCGTTCTCGCGCTTCACCGGAAACACGCCGGCGGTGAACGGAAATTTTCCGGGCAAGTTCTCGCGCATCAGAAAGGAGAGGATCTCCCCCTCGTCGCGAAAGCGCGGCGGCACCACCTTGCGCACCGGCGTGCCCGACAGCGTGGTGTGCACGAGTTTCGTCCGGCTCTCGCGGCCGCGCACCGACGTGATCAGCTCGGGTGCGGCGTAGCGCGCCACCGTCTCCGGCCAGTCGGCGAGCAGCGCCCGGCTCTCCGCCGAGAGTTTTGCGTCGGCCTCGGCGATCAGCGGGTCGAGCGCGGCGGCCGCCTCGTCGCGTCCCGCCTCCGCGAGCTTGTCTCTGGTGCGGCGCAAAGCCTGGCGGTCGCGCGCGGCCTCGCTCTCGGCCTCGGCGCGGCGGTGATGCGCCCGCACCGTCTCGGCGATCTCGGCGAGATAGCGCACCCGCTCCGGCGGCACCACGGCGCGGCTCGCGGTCGAGTGCTTCACCGTCACCGGCGCCAGCCGGCCGCCGCGTGACAGCCCGAACCCCTCGAGTTTTTCCGCGATCGCGTGATAGAGCGCGGTGACACCGTCGTCGTTGAAGCGCGCGGCGATGGTGCCGAACACCGGCATCTCCTCCGGCTTTTGCCCGAACAGCCCGCGATTGCGCTGCACCTGCTTGCGCACGTCGTGCAGCGCGTCCTCGGCGCCGCGCCGCTCGAACTTGTTGATCGCGACGAGGTCGGCGAAGTCGAGCATGTCGATCTTCTCGAGCTGGGTGGCGGCGCCGAACTCCGGCGTCATCACATAGAGCGCGAGATCGGCCACCTCGGTGATCGCCGCGTCGCCCTGGCCGATGCCGGAGGTTTCAACCACGATCAGGTCGAAGCCGGCCGCCTTGCAGGCGGCGATCGCGTCCGGCACCGCGCGGGCGAGCTCGCTGCCGGCGTCGCGGGTCGCCATCGAGCGCATGAACACGTTCGGATGGTCGATCGCGTTCATCCGGATGCGGTCGCCGAGCAGCGCGCCGCCGGTGCGCCGCCGCGACGGGTCCACCGCCAGCACTGCGATCTTCAGCCCGTCCGCGTGGTCGATGCGGAACCGGCGTAGGAGCTCGTCGGTGAGGCTCGACTTGCCCGATCCGCCGGTGCCGGTGAGGCCGAGCACCGGCACCGTGCGTCCTGCCGCCTCGGCGATCACCCGCGAGATTTCCGGCGGGCAGACGCCGCTTTCGCAGGCGGTGATCACGCGGGCGAGCGCCCTTCGGTCGCCGCGGGTGAAAGCGAGCGGATCGGCCGGCGGCCGGGCGGCGAGGTCGAAATCGGCGCGCGTCATCACGTCGTCGATCATGCCCTGCAGGCCCATCGCCTGGCCGTCCTGCGGCGTGTAGATGCGGGTGACGCCCATCGCGTGCAGGGCGGCCACCTCGTCCGGCACGATCACCCCGCCGCCGCCGCCGAACACCTTGACGTCGTCCGCACCGGCGCGGCGCAACAGCTCGAGCATGTAGCCGAAGAACTCGATGTGGCCGCCCTGGTAGGAGGTGATGGCGATGCCGTTGGCATCCTCCTGCAGCGCTGCGCCGACGATCTCCTCGACCGAGCGGTTGTGGCCGAGATGGATCACCTCGGCGCCGGTCGACTGGAGAATCCGCCGCATCACGTTGATCGAGGCGTCGTGGCCGTCGAACAGGCTGGCGGCGGTGACGAACCGCACCTTGTGGCGCGGCCGGTAGGGATGCCCGGTCGGCACCAGCCCGTCCGGCACGGGCGTCGTTCCGGCGGTGGTCGGGGGGACGGGTCGGTTCATGGCGCGGACCCCTCGGGCGCCCACCCTGGCGGCGGCGCCGTGATGACAACGAAATACGGGAACGGTGGTCGAAAGCGGTAGCATACAACGAGGGATGGCGAGGAAGGCAAGTCCCGCGCGCATCCATCAACCTGTTCGCGTTTTGCTGCATGTGCGAATAAAACCGCGCATGTGGCCGTTCATGGCCTGGACAGGCGGTGTATGGTTGCATCACGAGGGGTTGCGGCGCGCGCCGCACCGCCCCGATTCGGCCACCCCGGCCGGACACGACTTCAGCACCGATCGATCGTCCCGCCAGTCCCTTTCACCCACCGCAGTCCGATGACAGCAAACCCGCTTCGCCTTGCCGCGCTCGTGCGCACCGAGGGCTTCCTCCTCGTCGGCATCACCACCGCCGCGACCTTCCTGGTCGCCGGCGACGCGATCTCGAAGGATCTGTCGAACCCCTTGTGGTTCGCGGTCGTGTTCGTCTGGCTGTTCGGCGTCATCCTCGGCTCGGCGATCTCGGTGGTGCGGCATGCGGAAGCGGTCGCCACCGCGATCGGCGAGCCGGCCGGCACGCTGGTCCTCACCCTGTCGGTGACGATGATCGAGGTGTTCAGCATCTCGGCGGTGATGCTGCACGGCGAGAGCAATCCGACGCTGGTGCGCGACACCCTGTTCTCGGTGGTGATGATCATTCTCGGCGCGATGGTCGGCCTTTCGCTTTTGATCGGCGGCTGGCGGCACCGCGAGCAGGCCTACAACCTGCAGGGGGCCAATGCCTATCTCGGCGTCATCGTGCCGCTGGTCGTGCTCAGCCTGGTGATGCCCGACTTCACCACCTCCACCCCCGGCCCCACGCTGGCGGGTCCGCAGCAGGCGTTTTTGGTGCTGGTGTCGCTCGGCCTCTATGCGGCGTTCCTGTCGATGCAGACCGGTCGCCACCGTGGCTTCTTCACGATGGGCGAGGACGAGCACCGCGCCGCGCATGTCGGGCTCGACGCCGGCGCCGGGCACGCGGTGCTGCTGCTGCTCTACATGGCGCCGATCGTGTTTCTCGCCGAGCACCTCGCCCGGCCGGTCGACTACCTGGTCGAGACGCTGGATGCGCCCGCCGCGCTCGGCGGCGCGATCATCGCCGTGCTGGTGGCGACGCCGGAGGCGATCGGCGCCATCCGGGCGGCGGTGGCGAACCGGCTGCAGCGGGCGACCAACATCTTTCTCGGCTCGGTGCTGTCCACCATCGGCCTCACCATCCCGGCAATGATCCTGGTCGGGCAGATGACCGGCCAAAACCTCGTGCTCGGGGTCGAGCACGCCGACCTCGTGCTGCTGCTGCTCACGCTCGCCGTCAGCATCATCACCTTCGCCAGCGGCCGCACCAACGTGCTGCAGGGCCTCGTCCACCTCATCTTGTTCGGCGTCTACGTCCTGCTGATCGTCGAGGGGTAGCGACTGGACGACGACGGGTTGTGAACGCCCGCAAAACCCTTAGGATATACGTTTTCGCCACGTATATCCGGAGGACGCCATGCAGGTCGCCAGGTGGGGAAACAGCCTCGCCGTCCGGCTGCCCAAGGAGGTGGTCGAGGCGCTCGGCCTGAAGGAAGGCGACGCCGTCGAGATCCGGGTCGCCGGCCCGCGTACCTTCGACGTCGCCAGGGCGCCGACCATCGAGGACATGCTGGCGCAGATCAGAAAATTCCGCGGCCGGGTGCCGGTGGGCTACCGCTTCGACCGGCGCGACGCCGATGAGCGGGGCTGACTTCTTCGACAACAACGTGCTCGTATACGCGATCTCGGCCGACGCCCGAAAGGCAGACCGGGCCGAGCGGCTGCTCGCCGGCGGCGGGGTCGTCAGCGTCCAGGTTTTGAACGAGTTCGCCTCGGTGACGTCGCGAAAGTTCGGGCTCACCGTGCCGGAGGTGCGCAGCGTGCTGGCGGGCTTTCGCGGGCTGTGCACCGTGGTGCCGGTCGACGTCGCGGTGCACGACCTCGGCCTCGCGCTCGCCGAGCGCCACCGGCTCCCGATCTACGATGCGATGATCGTCGCCGCCGCCCTCGAGGCCGGCTGCCGGATTCTCTGGTCGGAGGATTTTTGCAACGGTCTCGCCATCGCCGATCTCACCGTCCGGAACCCGTTCCGGGATGAACCTTGACCCCCCTCCTCCGCCCGTTCTAAGACCCGTGGAGCCGGGTAAAGGCCGCCATGATCGTCCTGATCGACAACTACGACAGCTTCACCTTCAACCTCGTCCACTATCTGGGTGGGCTCGGGGCGGAGGTGGTCGTCCACCGCAACGACAAGATTTCCGCCGAGGCGGTGGTCGCCGCCGACCCGGAGGCGATCGTGCTCTCGCCGGGGCCCTGCACGCCGAACGAGGCGGGCATCTGCCTCGACCTGATCGACAAGGCGTCGCAGACCATCCCGATGCTCGGCGTCTGCCTCGGTCACCAGTCGATGGGCCAGGCGTTCGGCGGCGACGTCGTGCGCGCCCCGGTGCCGGTGCACGGCAAGCTCTCCGAGATGACCCACCGGGGCCAGGGGCTCTTTCGTGGCATCAACGGGCCGTTCAAGGCGACCCGCTACCACTCGCTGGTGGTCGATAGAAAAACCCTGCCGGATGCGCTCGAAGTCACTGCCGAGACCGACGGGCTGATCATGGCGATGCAGCACAAGACCCGGCCCGCCCACGGCGTGCAGTTTCATCCCGAAAGCATCGCGTCCGAGCACGGCCATTTGATGCTGAAGAATTTTCTCGATCTCGCCCGGGCCTGGAACGACGCGCACGGCCGCGTCGCCCGGCCGGCGCGCGCGCAATGAGGCTTTTTCCATGGTCGAGTTGAAGACGCTGATCGCCCAGGTCGCCACCGGCGCGCCGCTGTCGCGCGAGCAGGCGGCCGACGCCTTTGCCCGCATGATGTCCGGCGAGGCGACGCCCTCGCAGATGGGCGCCCTCCTGATGGCGCTCCGGGTGCGCGGGGAAACCATCGAGGAGATCACCGGGGCGGTCGCGGCGATGCGCTCCAAGATGCTGCCGGTCGATGCGCCGGCCGGCGCGGTCGACGTGGTCGGCACCGGCGGCGACGCCTCGGGCTCCTACAACATCTCCACCTGTGCGGCTTTCATTGTCGCGGGCGCCGGCGTGCCGGTCGCCAAGCACGGCAACCGCGCGCTCTCCTCCAAATGCGGCGCCGCCGACGTTCTGGCCGCGCTCGGGGTGAACATCGACCTCGCCCCGGCGCAGATCGGCACCTGCATCCGCGACGCCAATATCGGCTTCATGTTCGCCCCCCTGCACCACCCGGCGATGAAGCATGTCGGCCCGACGCGCGTCGAGATGGGCACCCGGACGATATTCAACCTCTTGGGCCCCCTGTCGAATCCGGCGGGCGTCAAGCGCCAGATGGTGGGCGTCTTCTCCAAGCAATGGGTCGAGCCGCTGGCGCACGTGCTGAAGAATCTCGGCTCCGAGCGCGCCTATGTGGTGCACGCCTCCGACGGCCTCGACGAGATCACCACCTCCGGCCCGACCGCCGTCGCCTCGCTCGACAAGGGCGAGGTCACCGTCTTCGAGATCACCCCGGAAGAGGTCGGCCTCGCGCGGGTCGCGCCCGAGGCGCTCAAGGGCGGCGACGCCACCGCCAATGCGGCCGCCCTCAAGGCCGTGCTCGAGGGCCGCAAGGGGCCGTATCGCGACGTCGCGATCTTCAACGCCGCCGGCGCGCTGGTGGTGGCCGGCAAGGCCAAGGATCTCGTCTCCGGCGTCGCGCTCGCCGCCCAGTCGATCGATTCGGGCGCCGCCGAAGGCAGTCTCGAGCGGCTGATCGCCGTCTCCAACGCAGCGTGACCTTGCCCATGGCGGACATTCTCGCAAAGATCGAAGCCTACAAGCGCACCGAGATCGCCGCCGCCAAGAAGGCCCATCCGCTGTCCGCGCTGGAGGCGATCGCCCGCAGCGAGCCGCCGCCCCGCGGCTTTCTCCGCGCGATCGAGCGCCGGCTCGCCCGCGGCCGTACCGCGCTCATCGCCGAGATCAAGAAGGCGAGCCCCTCCAAGGGCTTGATCCGCGCCGACTTCGACCCGCCGGCGCTCGCCCGGGCCTACGAGGCGGGCGGCGCGACTTGCCTCTCGGTGCTCACCGATGGCCCCTCCTTCCAGGGCCGCAACGAGTATCTGGTCGCCGCCCGCGGCGCCGCGGCACTCCCCGTGCTGCGCAAGGACTTCCTCTTCGACACCTATCAGGTGACCGAGGCGCGCGCGCTCGGCGCCGACTGCATCCTGATCATCATGGCGGCGGTCGACGACATGACGGCGCTCGATCTCGAGGAGGCCGCCCACGAGCTCGGCATGGACGCGCTGATCGAGGTCCACGACGAGCACGAGCTGGAGCGCGCGATGAAGCTCTCCTCCCGCCTGCTCGGCATCAACAACCGCAACCTGAAGACCTTCGAGACGACCCTCGAAACCGCCGAGCGGCTGGCGCCGCTGGTGCCGAAGGATCGCGTGCTGGTCGGCGAATCCGGCATTTTCACACCAGACGACCTCGCCCGCCTCGCAAAGGTGGGCATCGGCACCGTGCTGGTCGGCGAGAGCTTGATGCGCCAGCCCGACGTCATCGCCGCGACCCGCGCGCTCCTGGGCCGCACCAGCGCCGCCGCCGAATGACCTCCAAAAACAAAAACATGTCAGAGACCGACGAGCCGCGGCTCACCCATATCGGCCGGCAGGGCGAAGCCCGCATGGTCGGCGTCGGCGACAAGCCGGTGACCAAGCGCATCGCCGTCGCCGAGGGGCGCGTGCTGATGAGCGCACAAACGCTCGACCTCGTGAAGCGCGGCGACGCCAAGAAGGGCGACGTGCTCGGCGTCGCGCGCGTCGCCGGCATCATGGCGGCCAAGCGCACCCACGAGCTGATCCCGCTGTGCCATCCGCTGCCCGTCACGCGGGTCGAGGTCGAGGTCGCGCCGTCGCCGGACGACAGCGGCATCACCGTGCGGGCGACGGTGGAGGTCTCCGGCCAGACCGGCGTGGAGATGGAGGCCTTGACCGCCGTCTCGGTCGCCTGCCTCACGGTCTACGACATGGTGAAGGCGGTCGAGCGCGGCATGCGGATCGAGGGCGTTCGCCTCCTCGAGAAGACGGGCGGAAAATCCGGCCATTTCCGCGCCGACGAGTCCGCGCCCGAAGCACCCGCGGCGGAGGGCGCATAGTGGCCCTGCTGTCGGTCGCCGATGCGCTGGCGCAGGTGCTCGCCGGCGTCGCGCCGCTTCCCCCCGAATCCGTGCCCCTCGCCGAGGCCCACACGCGGGTGCTGGCCGACGACGTCGCCGCCCGCCGTACCCAGCCGCCGGAAGCCCTCTCCGCCATGGACGGCTTCGCGCTGCGCGCCGCGGATCTGGCAGGCGCGAGCGAGGCCGCCCCGGTCACGCTGACCGTGATCGGCGAGGCGCCGGCCGGCCGGCCGTTCGCCGGCACCGTTTCGCCGGGCGAGGCGGTGCGCATCTTCACCGGCGCGCCAGTGCCGGAGGGCGCCGACGCCGTGGTGATCCAGGAGGTCGCCCGCCGCGACGGCGACACGGTGAGCTTCACCGCCCCGACCGCGCAGAACCGGCACGTCCGCGCCCGCGGCCGCGACTTTTCCGCCGGTCACGTGCTGCTGCGGCGCGGGCAGCGGCTCACCATGCGTGACCTCGCGCTCGCCGCCGCGATGAACCATCCCTCGGTTCCGGTGCATCGCCGGCCACGCCTCGGCCTGATCGCCACCGGCGACGAGCTGGTGCCGCCCGGCACGGAGCCCGGCCCCGGCCAGATCGTCTATTCGAACGGCTTCGCGCTCGCCGCCCTCGCCCGCGCCGAAGGCGCCGTGGTGACCGATCTCGGCATCGTGCCGGACCGGCTCGACGAGACGGTCGACGCGATCCGGCGCGCAAAGGCCGAGAACGTCGACCTTTTGGTGACCACCGGCGGCGCCTCGGTCGGCGACTACGACCTCGTGCAGCAGGCGCTCGCCTCGGAGGGCATGCGGCTCGCCTTCTGGAAGGTCGCGATGCGGCCCGGCAAGCCTTTGATGAGCGGGCGGCTCGGCGCCGTGCCGGTGCTCGGCCTGCCGGGCAACCCGGTGTCGTCGTTCGTCGCGGCGGTGCTCTTCCTGGTGCCGCTGCTGCGCCGCCTGCAGGGCCGCGCCGATCTCGCGGTCGAGGCCGAGCCGGCGATCGCCGGCCGCGACCTTGCCGCCAACGACGAGCGCGCCGACTACATGCGGGCGCGACTCGGGCGCGACGACGAGGGCCGGCTGGTCGCGACCCCGGTGGTCGACCAGGATTCGTCGCTCCTCGCGCCGCTCGGCCTCGCCGACGGGCTGTTGATCCGCGCCCCCTTCGCGCCCGCTCTCGCGGCTGGATCGCGCTGTGAAGTGATTCGACTACCTCACTGAAAATTCGCGAAAATCGAGTGCTGGAGCGGGTCCGTACGGGGCTACCGTCGCTTAGGCCTAATCGTTTCTGCGGCCAAAGCTTCGACTTCTTCACTCCAAATTAAAGGGTTGCGGAACACACATCGAACAGATAGTGTATGTTCATGATTTGTTTAGGCGACATACAGTGATTGCCTGAACGCGCCCCGGGGGTAGGGACATGCTGACGCGGAAGCAGTTCGAGCTGTTGCGGTTCATTCACGAGCGCCTGAAGGAGACCGGTGTGCCCCCCTCCTTCGACGAGATGAAGGACGCGCTCGACCTGCGCTCGAAGTCGGGCATCCACCGCCTGATCACCGCGCTCGAGGAGCGCGGCTTCATCCGCCGCCTGCCCAACCGCGCCCGCGCCATCGAGGTGATCAAGCTGCCCGAATCGGTCGGCCACGGGATGATGGCGCAGCCGCGCGCGCGCGGCTTCACCCCGAGCGTGATCGAGGGCAATCTCGGCCGGGTGAGACCGATGCCGGTGGAGGACGAGCCGGCCCGTCCGGTCGCCGTGCCGGTGATGGGCCGGATCGCCGCCGGCACGCCGATCGAGGCGATCCAGACCAAGAGCTCGGTGATCAACGTGCCGCCGGAGATGCTCGCCTCGGGCGACCATTTCGCGCTCGAGGTGCGCGGCGACTCGATGATCGAGGCCGGCATTTTGGACGGCGACATCGCGCTGATCCGCAAGGTCGAGAACGCCGACACCGGCGACATCGTGGTGGCGCTGGTCGACGACGAGGAGGCGACGCTCAAGCGGTTTCGCCGCCGCGGTGCCTCGATCGCCCTGGAGCCCGCCAACGCCGCCTACGAGGTGCGCATCCTTCCCCCCAACCGCGTGCGCATCCAGGGCAAGCTGGTCGGCCTGATGCGGCGATACTGAGGAGGCGGCACCGAGCCGGTGGCATTCTGGGGACCGCGTTTCAACTCTTTCCGCTCGCGGGGAGACGCGCACGGGAGAGGTCACGTTCGTCTGAAAAGGCGGACGGCTGGTGAGGAACGAGATTCTTGTTAAGGGGCCGGCCGGGCGCACGGTGCCGTGCCGAGGTATTGCGACCTCGAAGATCGTGTCGTCGGATGTGACGTGCTTCGGCCGTTCGGAGCCCACGGTGTCCGCTCGTCCCCGCGAAAGCGGGGACCCAGAAAAGAGGTCTCGTCTCTGCTCGGCGGCGAGCCTCTGAAGTGATGCCGGTCGTGAACAATCGGCTCGAAGCGGCGACGTTGTCGACTGCCCTTTATCTCTCCCCGCCTGCGGGGAGAGGTCGCCGTTCACCCGACAGGGCGAACGGCGGGTGAGGGGCGAAACTCGGGGCAGCGAAAGATCGCGCCGATCGACACGCGACGGCGCGGAATCGGTTCAGTCGGCGCCGTTCAGTCGTCGGCGTCGAGATCGTCCGGGAGCGGCGTGGCGTCGGGCGTCACGGCCGGATCGGTGCCAGACTTGTCAGGAGACGTGCCAGACAACTCGGCAGGAGAATTGCCGGCGGGCGTTGCGCGGGACGATGGCGGAGACGGTTCCCGGGCCGTGGTGCCGGTGCCGATCCTCGGCAGCTCCACCGACGCGAGCGCCGGGTCGGCCGAGGCCCACGGCCGATCGAGGTTTTTTTCGCGGGCGGGCACGATCGCCCACCCTGCCCCGGTTCGATAAAGCGCGAGCGCGCCGTAGCGGCGCAAGGTGTCGCGGCCGATCACCGTGGCGCGGCAGCCGGGCGGCGGCTCGCGGCGGGCGACGATCAGCGCGGCGCGGGCGCAGTCGTCGGCGAACGCTTCGACGGTTTTCGCGAGAGCGACCGCCGTCCCGTCGGCGAGCCGCGCGACGCAGCCGGCCGGATCGCACGAGACGCCGCGCAAAACCTCCGCCGAATCCGGCGCGCGCGCATCGGCATCGGCGGAAAGCCATTCGCGCACGGCGAAGCTCGTCTTGGCCGCGCGCGCGACGGCGAGCCGGCCGTCCGCCCCGCGCACGGCGATCGCCCCGCCGTCGGCGGCGATCAGCGCGTCTGGCTTTTGCACCGCTGCCATCAGGCCGACGGCCAGCGCCAGGACCGCGGCCCCGCTCCAGCGCAGCGGCGAGCGCAGCAGCGCGAGAAGCACGAGCCCGAGCGTGCCGACGAGCAGCGGCCCGGTGCCGAATGCCGCCACCCGTCCGACCGCCCCCGGCAGATCGGCGACCCATACCGCCGCGCCGGTCATCCAGTCGATGCCGTATCCCATCGCCCGCCACAAGGGGCCGTCGAAGCCGAACGGCAGGGCGGCGAGTGCGGCGAGCCCCATCGGCATGACGAAGGCCGAAACCACCGGCATCACCAAGAGATTGGCGACGACGCCGTAGGGCGCCAGCCGGTGAAAGTGATAGGCGGCAAACAGCGTGGTCGCGAAGCCGGCGACCAGCGAGGCGACCAGCAGCCCAAAAATTTCGCGTGCCCCCCACAGCGCCAGCCGAGCGCCGAGCGCGGTTTTTCCGCCCGATGCCATCCAGGGCAAGCCGTGCTCGTAGGCGGCGACCAGCGCCAGGGTCGCCGCGAACGACATCTGAAAGCTCGGATGCACCACCGCCTCCGGGGAGAGCAGCATCACCGCGAAGGCGGCGATCGACAGCGTGCGCAGCGTCAGCGCCCGGCGGCCGGCGATCACGCCCACCAGCACGATCGCCGTCATCACGAAGGCGCGCCGGGTGGCGACCTCCGCGCCCGACAGGACGAGATAGAAGGCCGCCGCGAGAAGCGCCGCCGCGGCGGCGTAGCTCTTGATCGGCCGGCGCAGCGCGAGACCGGGCACCAGTGCCAAGACCGCCCTGAGGCCGACGAACACCACCCCGACGACGACCGCCATGTGATAGCCCGAGATCGACAAAACGTGAGCGAGGCTCGACACATACATCGCGTCGTTCACACGACGGGAGATGGCGTCGCGCTGCCCGGTGATCAGCGCCGAGGCGATCGCGCCGGAATCGCCCGGCACCGAGGCGCGGATGCGGGCGTCGATCGCGGAGCGCAGGCGATCGATCGCCGCGACCGCGCGCAGCGAAAAATCGGGCGTCACCGGCGGCGCGGACACGCTTATCCGGCCGAGGGCGAAGCCGACCGCGCCAATGCCTTGGAAATAGAGGTCGCGGGCAAAATCGTAGCCGCCCGGGCGCATCGGCGCGAGCGGCGGCGAAAGCCGCGCTTTCATGGCGACGAAGGCGCCGACCGGCGGCGCGGTGCCCTTGCGCACCGCGACCCGGACGCGGGTCGGGTGCGGGGCGGCGAGGCCGCGCCCTTCCATCGTGTGGATGCGCACGACGATCCGGTCGCTTCGCTCGCGCTCCTCGCGGCGTTCGACGAACCCCGTGAGCGTCGCCCCCCACAGCGGCTTTCGCAACACCGGGGCGTCGACCTTTTGCGCCCGCACGCCGGCGGCGAGAAAGCCGGCGGCGAGCGCCGCAAAGCCGAGCGCGACCGCCACGCCGCCGTGCCGGCGGGTGGCGATCACCGCCGCCGCGGCCGCAGCGAAGGCGGCGCCGGCGGCCCACAGCGCAGGCTCCCGCTCGGCGGTGAAATAGAGGACGATGCCGAGACCGAAGGCGACCGGCAGCCAGGGGAACAGCCGGCCCGGCGCGACCTCCGTCGCGGCCCAGCCGGCCAGCCGCGCGCCGAGGAGCGCAGCGAAATCCGGCAGGCGGTGAGCCGGTGCGATCGCCCGGCCCGCCGATCCGGCGACCGGCAGGACGCCGGCACGGACGCGGCCCGGGTCCCGCTCGCGCGTCTCCATCGAAAGCCCTCGGCGAGAGCTTCGACGCTATGCCATTACCGCGCGTGGTTCACGATGAACACAACGGAAACGGGGCAGCGACATTCGTTTCGCTCGGTCCTTCAGGACGGCAGCAAAGAACGAGGTTCCGCGTTGTTCCTGGGTCCCCGCTTTCGCGGGGACGAGCGGACGCGGGCGTCTTTCCAGACGTATCGCAGGTGCGGAGCCTTTGCGTCGCCCTACGGCGTCGCCCTACTTCCCGCCCTGCATCTTTGCCCAGGTGTCGCGCAGGCCGATGGTGCGGTCGAACACCGGCGCGCCGGGCCGCGAGTCGGGATCCGGGCAAAAATAGCCCTGCCGCTCGAACTGCACCGCCGTGCCGACCGGGACGTCGAGCAGCGACGGCTCGAGCTTGCAGCCGCGCAACACCTCGAGCGAGTCGGGGTTGATGTCGGAGGCGAAGTCGCCGGCGTTCGGCGCCGGGCTCTTGAACAGCGGATTGTAGAGCCGCACCTCGGCGTCGACCGCGTCGGCGGCCGAGACCCAGTGAATGGTCGCCTTCACCTTGCGGCCGTCCGGGGCGTTGCCGCCGCGGGTTTCCGGGTCGTAGGTGCAGCGCAGCTCGATCACCTCGCCGGCCTCGTTCTTCACCACCTCGCGGCAGGTGACGAAATAGGCCCAGCGCAGCCGCACCTCACGGCCGACCGAGAGGCGGAAGAACTTCTTCGGCGGGTCTTCCATGAAGTCGTCGCGCTCGACGAACAGCTCGCGGCCGAACCGGATCTTTCGGGTCTTTTCCGGGTGGTCGGGGTGATCGATCGCGTCGATCTCCTCGCTACTCCCTTCGGGATAATTCTCGATCACGATCTTCAGCGGCGCGAGCACCGCCATCCGCCGCTCGGCGACGCGGTTCAGGACCTCGCGCACCGAGAAGTCGAACATCGCCATGTCGACCACGCTGTTCGCCTTGGCGACGCCGATCCGCTTGGCGAACTCGCGCAAGGCCTCCGCCGGCACGCCGCGGCGGCGCAGGCCGGCGAGCGTCGGCATCCGCGGATCGTCCCAGCCGTCGACGAATTTGTCGCGCACCAGCGTGGTGAGCACCCGCTTGGAGAGCACGGTGTAGGTGAGGTTCAGCCTTGCGAACTCGTACTGGTGCGGCCGCGACGGCACCGGCAAATTCTCGATGAACCAGTCGTACAGCGGCCGGTGATCCTCGAACTCGAGGGTGCAGATCGAGTGGGTGATGCCCTCGATCGCGTCCGACTGGCCGTGCGCGAAATCGTAGCTCGGATAGATGCACCAGGCGTTGCCGGTGCGCGGGTGCGTCGCGTGGAGAATCCGGTAGATCACCGGATCGCGCAGATTGATGTTGCCCGACGCCATGTCGATCTTTGCCCGCAGCACGCGGGCGCCGTTCGGGAACTCGCCGGCGCGCATGCGGCGGAAGAGGTCGAGATTCTCGTCGACCGAGCGGGTGCGGAACGGGCTGTCGGTGCCGGGCTCGGTCAGCGTGCCGCGGGTCGCCCGGATCTCGTCCTGCGACTGGTCGTCGACATAGGCCTTGCCGGCCAGGATCAGATGCTCGGCCCAGGCGTAGATCTGCTCGAAATATTCCGACGCGTGATAGAGGTGGGTCCCCCAGTCGAAGCCGAGCCAGCGCACGTCGCGCTCGATCGCGTCGATGTACTCCTGCTCCTCCTTCACCGGGTTGGTGTCGTCGAAGCGCAGGTGGCAGCGCCCGCCGAACTCGCCGGCGACGCCGAAATTCAGGCAGATCGACTTGGCGTGGCCGATGTGCAGATAGCCGTTCGGCTCGGGCGGGAAGCGGGTGACCACGGTCGAGACGCGCTTCGCGTCGAGATCGGACTGGATGATGTCGCGAATGAAGTCACGGCCCACGTTGGTGGTGGCCGTTTCGACTGCGGTCATGTTCGCTTGCGTCCGTGTTCCGTTACCGCGACGGGGCGGGTCGCTCGCCGTCGCCCGTGTCTATGTGCCAAATTCGTGTCGGTGCGCCAAGGGGCGAGGACCACCTTCGCCCTAGAAGCCGGGATTTTGGCCCGGCGGCCGGCGTTCCGATGGCGGCCGCCCCGCTCATCGCCTGAGATAGAGCCACAGCGTCAGCGGCGCCAGCAGCAGGGTCAGCACCGCCGGCGCGATCAGCGCGAGCGCGACCTCGCCGAGCGTCGCGCCGCCGCCCATCAGGCCGCGCAGCGCGGTGGTCGTCAGCGAGATCGGGTTGACCGCCACGAAGGCCTGCAGCCAGGCCGGCATCGTCGTCGGATAGACCATGATGTTGGAGGCGAAGACGAGCGGAAAGAGAACCGTGAAGCCCATCGTCATCACCGTGGTCGGGGTCCGGATGACGAGCCCCAGGACGATGAAGATCCAGCCGAACCCGAAGCCGATCGCGACCAGCAGCGCGAAGCCGGCGACGACGCCGGGAACGCCGTTCTCCGGCCGGTAGCCGAGCACGAGACCGATCGCCAGGATGAGGGTGCCGGCGATCAGGTGGCGCAGCACGTCGCCGACCATCAGCCCGGCGAACGGCGCGAGCGGCCAGATCGGCAGCGAGCGGAACCGGTCGAACAGCCCCTTGTCGAGGTCGGTCGACAGGCCCATGCCGGAATAAACCGAATTGAAGACGACCGTCTGCACCAGGATGCCGGGCAGCAGATACTGCAGATAGTCGCTCGCCGATCCCGCGACCGCGCCCCCGAACACGAAGGTGAACAGCAGCGTGAACATCACCGGCGACATGACGATGTCGAAAAACTGCTCCGGCACGTGCTTGAACTTCAGCACGGCACGCCACCCGAAGCCGAGCGCGTTCGACAGCGCCGACGGCCGCGGCGGACGCGCCACTCGCGCGATCGTCACCCACGCCGCCGACACGGGCTCGTTCGATCGCTCGCTCATCGACCCCCCTCCTCTGGCGCGGCTTCGGCATTGCCGGTGAGCGCGAAAAAGACCTCCTCGAGGCTCGGGCTCCCCATCGAGAAGCCGGCGATCTCGATGCCCGCCGCCGTCAGCGCGCCGAGCACACGGTTCGCCTCCACCGCCGAGGCGACCGGCCCGGACAGCGCGCCCCCTTCGGGGCTGTGTTGCACCGGCGCGCCGAGCAGGCGGGCGAGCTGCCCCCTGGCCGCCTCGAGCTGCCCGGTATCGGCGAGCGTGACGTGCAGGAAGCCCGAGCCGGTCGCGGCCTTCAGCTCGCGGCTGGTGCCTTCGGCGATCTTGCGCCCGTGGTCGATCACGGCGATCCGCGCGGCGAGCTGGTCGGCCTCCTCGAGATACTGCGTGGTCAGCAGGATGGTGACCCCCGACGATGCGAGGCCGCGGATCATCCGCCACACCCCCTGTCGCGCTTTCGGGTCGAGCCCGGTGGTCGGCTCGTCGAGGAAGAGAAGCCCCGGCGTGACGACCAGCGAGGCGGCGATGTCGAGGCGCCGCCGCATGCCGCCGGAATAGGTCCGGACCTGCCGCCGCGCGGCGTCGGCGAGGTCGAACGCGGCGAGCAGATCGTCGGCCCGCGCCCATGCCGCCCGGCCGCGAAACCCCCACAGGCGCGCCAGCAGGACGAGGTTCTCGCGGCCGGTCAAATCCTCGTCGAGCGAGGCGAACTGCCCGGTCATGGCGATGCAGCCGCGAACCTCGCCGGGTGCCGTGAGGAGGTCGTGGCCCATGACGGTGGCCGCGCCGGCATCGGGCCGCGCGAGCGTCGCCAGCATGCGCATCAGCGTCGTCTTGCCGGCGCCGTTCGGCCCGAGGATCGCGAAGATCGTGCCGTGCGGGACCTCGAGATCGACCCTGTCGATCGCGGTCACCGCGCCGAAGCGCTTGGTCAGCCCGCGCGCGAAAACGGCCGGCGCTCCGGCCGACGCCACCCCCGCCGGCAGGCTCGTCACTGCAATCGTGTCGGTCATGATGGCGGTGTCGTTCGCCCGGATCACACGGCCCGTCAAGCCGCCCGGCGGCATCCGTTTGGTCGCACCGCGCGGTGGCCGGGCACCGCGTCGCCGAGCCGCCCGGCGTGTCCCGCTGCTCGGTCCCCGGTGTGGGCATTGTGGGGCGCCGTGGGAGCGCCGGCCGAACGCCGGATTGCTCTCCGCCGAGACTGTGATAGGAGGGGCCGCGCCTGCGCCCGCGCCAGAGGGGCCTTCCGTCGTCACCGGCCCGCCGCGGCCTCTCACCCGCCGAGATCATGACCGACACCGTCGTTACCCGCTTCGCTCCCTCGCCCACCGGATTCCTGCACATCGGCGGGGCCCGCACCGCGCTGTTCAACTGGCTCTATGCGAAAGCGCGCGGCGGCAAGATGCTCCTGCGCATCGAGGACACCGACCGCGAGCGCTCCACCCAGGCCGCGATCGACGCCATCCTGGACGGGCTCGCCTGGCTCGGCCTCGATTGCGACGGCGACCCGATCTATCAGTTTTCCCGCGCCGACCGGCACCGCGAGGTGGCCGAGAGCCTGGTCGCCGACGGCGGCGCCTATTACTGCTACGCCTCGCAGAGCGAGCTCGACGCCATGCGGGAAAAGGCACGCGCCGAGGGCCGCACCCGGCTCTACGACGGCACCTGGCGCGACCGCGACCCGTCCGAGGCGCCGGCCGGCGTGAAGCCGGTGATCCGCCTCAAGGCGCCGCTCGCAGGCGAGACGGTGATCGAGGACGCGGTGCAGGGCCGGGTCGTGTGGCAGAACGAGAATCTCGACGACCTCGTGCTGCTGCGCTCCGACGGCACGCCGACCTACATGCTGGCGGTGGTGGTCGACGACTACGACATGGGCGTCACCCACGTGATCCGCGGCGACGACCACCTCACCAACGCCGCCCGCCAGAAGCAGATCTACGACGCGCTCGGCTGGACCGCGCCGACCTTTGCCCACATCCCGCTGATCCACGGGCCGGACGGTGCCAAGCTCTCGAAGCGCCACGGCGCGCTCGGCGTCGACGCCTACCGGGCGATGGGCTACTTGCCGGCGGCGATGCGCAATTATCTCGTGCGGCTCGGCTGGAGCCACGGCGACCAGGAGATCTTCTCCACCGAGGAGATGATCTCCGCGTTCGACCTGCCGCAGATCGGCCGCTCGGCGGCGCGCTTCGATTTCGCCAAGCTGGAAAACCTGAACGGCCATTACATCCGCGCCACCGCCGACGCCGACCTGCTCGCCGCGCTGGAGGGCGTGCTGCCCTACGTCCCCGAGGGCGCCGAGCTCGCCGGCAAGCTGACGCCGGAGCTTCGTTCGACGCTGATCGCGGCGATGCCCGGGCTGAAGGAGCGCGCCAAGACGCTGGTCGACCTGATCGACCTCGCGCGCTGGGTCTATGCCGACCGGCCGCTCGCGCTCGACGACAAGGCGAAGAAGATTCTCACGCCGGAGGCGCAGGGCGTGCTGGCAGGGCTGGTCGAGGCACTGACGCCGGTCGAGCCGTGGACGGCGCAGGCGACCGAGGAGGCGGTGCGCCGCTTCGCCGAGGCGCACGCGCTCAAGCTCGGCGCGGTCGCCCAGCCGCTGCGCGCGGCGCTGACGGGACGCGCCACCTCGCCCGGAATCTTCGACGTGCTCGCCGTGCTCGGCAAGGCCGAGTGCCTCGCCCGCCTTCGCGATCGCGCCGCGCCGGCGGCGCCCCCCTCGCCGAACGCCGTCTCCGCTCCCATATCGGAGGCGTGATACCCCCTCGCCCCCGCCTGCCGGCCCTCCGTCACGACACCCCCGCCCATCGCGGCACCGGTTGCTGCACCGTGGCAGATGCGCTACGCAATCGCGGTCGAGCGGCACGACTCCCAGTCCATCCCCGGCCACGCGAGCGCAAGCTCGGCTGACCCCCATCGATCGAGGATCCAATGGACGCCAAGACGAGCGCCTCTACCAAGAGCGGGACCCTGAGCCTCGGAAATACCCAGTACGATTTCCCCGTATACGAAGGGACCATCGGCCCCGACGTGCTGGACATCAGCAAGCTCTACGGCCGGACCGGCATTTTCACCTACGATCCGGGCTTCACCTCGACCGCGAGCTGCGAGTCGAAGATCACCTATATCGACGGCGACGAAGGCATCCTGCTCTATCGCGGCTACCCGATCGAGCAGCTGGCCGAGAACGGCGACTTCCTCGAGACCTGCTACCTTCTGCTCTACGGCGAGCTGCCGACCGCGGCCGAGAAGAAGGACTTCGACTACCGGGTCACCCGCCACACCATGGTGCACGAGCAGATGGTGCGGTTCTATCAGGGGTTCCGGCGGGACGCTCACCCGATGGCGGTGATGGTCGGCTGTGTCGGTGCGCTGTCGGCGTTCTATCACGACTCGATCGACATCTCCGATCCGCACCAGCGGATGGTCGCCTCGATCCGCATGATCGCCAAGATGCCGACGCTCGCGGCGATGGCCTACAAATACACGATCGGCCAGCCGTTCGTGTTCCCGAAGAACGAGCTGCCCTATTCGGCGAACTTCCTGCGCATGTGCTTCTCGATTCCCTGCGAGGAGTACAAGGTGAACCCGGTTCTCGCCCGTGCGATGGACCGCATCTTCATCCTGCACGCCGACCACGAGCAGAACGCCTCCACCTCGACGGTGCGGCTGGCCGGCTCGTCGGGCGCCAACCCGTTCGCCTGCATCGCCGCCGGCATCGCCTGCCTGTGGGGCCCGGCGCACGGCGGCGCCAACGAGGCGGCGCTGAAGATGCTGGCCGAGATCGGCAAGCCCGAGCGCATCCCCGAGTTCATCAAGCGCGCCAAGGACCCGAACGACTCGTTCCGCCTGATGGGCTTCGGTCACCGCGTCTACAAGAACTACGACCCGCGTGCGAAGATCATGCAGACCACCTGCCACAAGGTTCTGGCGGAGACGGGCGTCAACGACGACCTGCTCGAGGTGGCGATGGAGCTCGAGCGCGTGGCGCTGCACGACGAGTACTTCATCGAGAAGAAGCTCTATCCCAACATCGACTTCTATTCGGGCATCACCCTCAAGGCGATGGGCTTCCCGACCAGCATGTTCACCGTGCTGTTCGCGATCGCCCGCACCGTCGGCTGGATCGCCCAGTGGAAGGAGATGATCGAGGATCCGAGCCAGAAGATCGGCCGTCCGCGCCAGATCTACACCGGCTCGCCGCGCCGCGAGTACGTGCAGATCGACAAGCGCGACTGAGGGTTCGGCGGCCGGGCATCGGCCGTCGCTCGACAAGACGAAAAGACGGGGCACCGCCAGTGCTCCGTCTTTTTTCGTCTGCTCTCTTCGACGTTCGGGGCGCCCTCGCCCGCGTCGGCATACCGCCGGCCGCCGCGCGCGCCATGCCGCCGCCACCACGGCGTACCGACACGCGAGGGACGAGGCTGCGGATTCACCGCTTTTACGATCCCGTGAATTCCGGCCCGCGCGCAGCGTGATATCGTCGCGCGTGTTTTCGGTTTTCGTTCCGTCGCCGCCCGTCGGCGGCAGCGTCCCCTGTCAGCGTGGGAGCGTCCCTTTCATCGTGGGAGAACGACGATGCCTCTGTTCGGAAATCAAAGTCTCGGTCAGAGACTCGCGATGCTGGTGCTCGGCGTCGCGGTGTTCGTGGCGGTCGCGGTCGGCGCGATCGGCGACATGATGCTGCAGCGGGTGGAGACCGACCTGACCCAGGCGCGGCTGCCGAGCGGCCTCGCCTCGCTCGACCGGCTGGTCGACCAGGGCGGCGCCACCGTCAGCCCGGTGATCGGCGCCGACGGACGGGTGGTCGGCATGGTGGTGATGCAGAAAGGCGCCGGGCCGGCGGTGATCCCCGCCTCGCTGGTGCCGCAGGGCTCGGTGCAGCGGGCGGCCGTTCCGGTCGAGCCCGCGACCGACGCCACCGCGATCGCCGAGATGCGCAAGACGCTGATGGTCGCGAGCGCGCTGGTGCTCCTGGTGGTCGGCTTCGTCGGCATGCAGATGGCGCGCAATTTCGCCGAGCCGCTCGGCCGGCTGGCGACCCAGGTCGACAAGCTCGCCGCCGGCGACACCGGCATCAAAATCGCCGCGCCGCTGCGGACCCGCACCGACGAGGTCGGCCGGCTCGCCCGCGCGACGATGAAGCTCGAGGACCGCATCGTCGAGCTGGAGCGGCTCGCCACCCGGCGCGGGACCACGGCGCCGACGGCGAGCGCCTCGGGCGGCGGCATGGTGACCGCGATCTTCCGCGAGATGTGGTCGGGGCTCGCCGGCCTGTTCGGCATGGCCGGTGAAGGCCGGCCAGCGGCGAAGACATCCGGTGGAGGCCGGCCGGCAGCGAAGAAATCCGAAGCCGAAGCATCGCCGTATTGGGATTCGTTCAAGTCCTGGTTGACCGACGATCGCAAGCCGGTGCGGCCCCGCACGGCCTGAACGTTCATCCACGACCAAATGCGGAGAGCGCGCGAGTTTTTCGCGCGCTCTCTTTTTTGCCGGCGCGATCGTCGACCGCGATGCAGGGACGTCCGGAGGCCGAACCTTCGTTCGCGCCTTCCATTCATCGCTTCGCTCGACGGTGTCGAAAAACCTCTCGCACGATCGTGACTCCCGGCCGCTCGTCCCGGTCGCGCGGCCCATGCATTGTCCCGGTTGCCGATGGTCGCACCCCGGCGCCCCGGTGCCGGCCGAAACCCACCACCGACCCGCGGGGAGTATTCATGGCAACGCCGCACGTCTTTGCCGGAGCCACCGACGAGCCGGTCCGCCCGGCGATCCGCACGATAAACCTGTCCGACCTGCGCGACGCGCTCGCCCGTGGGGTCGACGATTTTCGCGCCATGCCGACCCACGTGATCTTTCTCGCTCTGCTCTATCCGGTGGTCGGGCTGCTGCTCGCCCGAGCGAGCTTCGGCTACGAGCTGATGCCGCTCCTGTTTCCGCTGGCGGCCGGGTTCGCCCTGCTCGGCCCGGTGGTGGCGCTCGGCCTCTACGAGCTCAGCCGCCGCCGCGAGCACGGCCAGTCGACCGCCTGGACCGACGCCTTCCGGGTGCTGAACGCCCCCTCGATCGACGCCATCGTCGCGCTCGGCGCGGTGCTCATGGCGGTCTTCGTCGTGTGGATCGCGATCGCCCACGCGATCTACGTCTCGCTGTTCGGCTACGGCTCGCCGGCCTCGGTGTCCGCCTTCGTCGCCGACGTGTTCGGGACGCCGCACGGCCGCCGGCTGATCCTGATCGGCAACGGCGTCGGCTTCCTGTTCGCCCTTCTGGTGCTGACGATCAGCGTGGTGTCGTTCCCGATGCTGCTCGACCGCGAGGTCGGCGCGGTCACCGCGGTGCAGACGTCGGTGCGGGCGGTCGCCGCCAATCCGGGGCCGTTCGCGGTGTGGGGTCTGATCGTCGCCGGCTCGCTCGCGCTCGGCTCGCTGCCGTTCTTCGTCGGGCTCGCGGTGGTGCTGCCGGTGCTCGCGCACGCCACCTGGCACCTCTATCGCCGCGTCGTGGAGTGACCGAGCCGAGGTCTGCTTCAGGGAACGGCGATCAGGACGGCGCCGACCCGGCGGCGCTCGGCCAGAAGCATGTTCCAGGTGCGCACCGCCGCCCCGGTGGTCATCGCCTCGACGACGATGCCGTTTTCCCGCAGGCGTGTGCGCAGCGCCTCGGGGACGGTCCAGGGCGTGAGGCCGGTGCCGATCAGAAGGATCTCGACCGGCGGGTCGCTGCCGAGCACCAGCGCGACCACCTCCTCGCCGATCCCGTCGGGCGTGGCCGCGGGCACCGCCCACACACCGTCCGGCAGGCAGGCGATCGAGCCGCGGTGCGACAGGTCGCCGAGCCGGAAGCCGCCGTCGCCATAGGCGTCGATCAGCGCCGGCCGGGGCAGATGCGGGCTCGAGCGGTCGAGCGCCATCGGCAGTGTCCCGAACCGGTGCGGGTCAGGCGCCGGCCGGCGTCGTTCCCGGCTTGGCGGCGCCGCCCGCGGCCGCCTTGGCGGCCTTCTTGTTGCCGGTCGCGGCGTCCTCGGCGGCGTCGGTGCCGCGCTGGGTGCGCAGGCCGAAATAGATCAGCAGCGGCGCGGCGATGAAGGCCGACGAGTAGATGCCGACCACGGCGCCGAACAGCATCGCCTGGACGAAGCTCTGGATCGCCTCCGGACCGAAGAAGAACAGGCCGAGCAGCGACAGGATGACCGTCGTCGAGGTGATCACCGTGCGGGCCAGCGTGGTGTTCATCGCGAGATCGAGCAGCTCCTCGATCGGGATGCGCTTGTAGCGGCGCAGCATCTCGCGAATACGGTCGTAGATCACCACCGTGTCGTTGACCGAATAGCCCATGATGGTCAGGACGGCGGCCACCGAGGAGAGGTCGAAGTCGAGCTGCAGCAGGCTGAAGAAGCCGATCGTCAGCACCACGTCGTGCAGCGTCGCGATGGTCGCGCCGACCGCGAACTCCCACTCGAAGCGGAACCACAGATAGATCAGGATGCCGATGATCGCCACCAGCATGCCGAGGATGCCGCTCTGCACCAGCTCCCCGGAGACGCGCGGCCCCACCACCTCGACGCGGCGGTAGTCGTAGGCGTCGCCGAGCGTGCCCTTCACCTTGGCGACGGCGGCCTGCTGGGCGGCATCGCCGCCCGGCTGCTGGGCGAGTCGGATCAGCACGTCGTTGTCGGCGCCGAAGCGCTGCAGTTGCACCTCGCCGAGATCGAGCGCCGTCAGGGTCGAGCGCAGCGTCGCGAGATCGGCCGGGCCGCTCTTCGACTGCACCTCCATCAGGGTGCCGCCGCGGAAGTCGATGCCGAAATTCAGCCCCACGGTGAAGAACAGCACCACGGCGAGGAGCGACAAGGCAGCCGACAGCGGGAACGTCACCCGCCGCCATTTCATGAACGGCAGGTTGGTGTTGTCGGGAACGAGGCGCAGCAGCTTCACGGGCGAGCTCCGAGGATCAGATCGGCACGGCGGCGGGCCGGGTCGCGCGCACCCACATGGCGACGATCAGGCGCGACAGGGTGAAGGCCGTGAACACGGTGGTGAACAGGCCGATCATCAGCGTGAGGGCGAAGCCGCGCACCGGGCCGGAGCCGAGGAAGAACAGCACCGCGGCCGCGATCAGGGTGGTGATGTTGGCGTCGAGAATGGTGGCGAGCGCGTGCTTGAAGCCGGCGTCGATCGCGTTGATGGCCGATCGCCCGGCATGCGCCTCCTCGCGGATGCGCTCGTAGATCAGCACGTTGGCGTCGACCGCCATGCCGACGGTGAGGACGATGCCGGCGATGCCGGGCAGCGTCAGCGTCGCGTTGAGGAGCGACAGCACGCCGAAGATCATGAACACGTTGATCGCCACCGCCACGTTGGCGAACACGCCCATCAGCCCGTAGGTCACGAGGATGTAGGCGATCACCAGGCCGGAGCCGACATAGGCGGCGATCTTGCCCTTCTCGATCGAGTCCTGGCCGAGGCCGGCGCCGACGGTGCGCTCCTCGACGATCGTGAGCGGTGCCGGCAAGGCGCCCGCGCGCAACAGGATCGCGAGGTCGTTCGCCGATTCGACGGTGAAGCTGCCGGAGATCTGCCCCGATCCGCCGAGGATCGGCTCGCGGATCACGGGGGCCGAGATCACCTCGTTGTCGAGCACGATGGCGAACGGCCGGCCGACGTTCTCCTGGGTGGTGTTGGCGAATTTCCGCGCGCCGGAGGTGTTGAAGCGGAACGAGACGATCGGCTCGCCGGTGCGCTGGTCGAAGCCCGGCTGGGCGTCGACGAGGTCCTCGCCGGACACCATCGCCCGCTTCTCGACCACCATCGGCACGCGCTGACCGCGCTCGGTCTCGAACAGAAGCTCGGAGTCGGGCGGCACCAGGCCGGTCTGCGCCGCCTCCTGGGCGTTGGTGGTCATGTCGACCAGCCGGAAGGAGAGCTTGGCGGTCTTGCCGAGCAACGCCTTCAGGCGGCTCGGGTCCTGCAGGCCGGGCACCTGCACCAGGATGCGGTCGGCGCCCTGGCGCTGGATCGACGGCTCGACGGTGCCGAGCTCGTTGACGCGGCGCTCGATGATCTGGATCGACTGATCGACCGACTGGCGGATGCGCTCGGCCATCGCCGCCTCGGTGACGGTGAGGCGGATCAGGCCGTCGCCGGCGTTCGAGACGTCGACCGAGCGGTTGCCGGAGCTGCCCAAAATGCCGCCGAGCGGCTGCGACAGCGTGCGGAGCTTGGTCAGCGCCTCCTGCGGGTCGCTGCCCTCGCGGATGCGCACTTCGACGGTGTCGCCGCGGGCCGACAGGCCGGTGTAGCCGATGCGGGCGTCGCGCAGCACCCGGCGGACGTCGTCACGGAGATTGTCGACCTTCTCGCGGCGCACCGCGCCCGAATCGACCTCGAGCAGGATGTGCGAGCCGCCCTGAAGGTCGAGACCCAGCACCACGTGGCGCTGGGCCCAGGCCGGCAGCTTTTGGAACACCGACTCGGGGAAGAAGTTCGGCACCGCGCATAGGCAGATGAACACCGTCAGCAGGACGATGCTCGCCGCCTTCCACCGCGAGAAGTAAAGCATCTAGTTCGTCGCTCCGATCGTCGCGCCGCCGTTGCGGCCCGCGCCGCCCCTGTCGTTTCGTTCCGCGCCTCGGCCCTATTTGGCGGAGTCGTCCTTGTCCTTCACCGGCTCGCCGCGCGACCGCACCTCGGCCACCATGCCGCGAAGCTGGCGCGCCTTCATGCCGTCGCCGAGCTCGATCTCGATCTCGTTGTCGTCGATCACCTTGGTCACCTTGGCGACCAGGCCGCCATTGGTGACGACGCTGTCGCCGCGGCGAATGTTCTTGATCATCTCCTGGTGCTGCTTCTGGCGCCGCTGCTGCGGCCGCAGGATCAGGAAGTACATGATGACGAAAATGAGGACGAACGGCAGCAGGGACATCAGCATGTCGGCGCTGCCCGCCGCTCCCGCGGCCTGGGCGTACGCAGGCGTGACGATCATGGGTCGAATCTCCATCGGAAGGTCCGGCCGCCACGGCGCGGCCCGGGGGCGTTCGGAAAGCCCCCGCCGGAAAAACCGCCGGGACTATAACGGCCGTCGGGCCGATTGCAACGCCGCCCGCCGTGTGGACGTCGCCGCCTGCGATGCGCCGGCCGGACGGTCGCCCTGCGGCCGGACGCCTTGCGGGCCGCCGTCCGCCTCGCTATGGGAACCTCCGGAAACGGACCCATGCATCAGCAATCAAACACCTCACTCCCCGCCCCCGACGTGCTCGAGCGCATCGCCGCCGCCCTCGAGCGGATCGCCCCGCCCGCGCCCGCCGCCCCCGACTTCTCCCTCGCCGACGCCTTCATCTGGCATCCCGAGGGGCATCGGCTGGCGCCGGTGCCGAAGGTCAATCGCGTCGACATGTCGCTCCTTTGCGGCATCGACGCCGTGCGCGACCTGCTGCTCGCCAACACCGAGCGGTTCGCCCGCGGCCTGCCGGCCAACAACGCGCTCCTGTGGGGCGCGCGCGGCATGGGCAAGTCGTCGCTCGTCAAGGCGGTGCATGCCGGCGTCAATGCCCGCCTCGGCGACAAGGCCGGCACGCTCAAGCTGATCGAGATCCATCGCGAGGACATCGAGAGCCTGCCCGAGCTGATGGGGCTTCTGCGCGGCACCTCGTGCCGGTTCGTGGTGTTCTGCGACGACCTGTCGTTCGACGCCGCCGACACCTCCTACAAGTCGCTCAAGGCGGTGCTGGAGGGCGGCATCGAGGGCCGGCCCGAGAACGTGATTCTCTACGCCACCTCCAACCGCCGGCACCTGCTGCCGCGCGACATGATGGAGAACGAGCGCTCGACCGCGATCAATCCCGGCGAGGCGATCGAGGAGAAGGTGTCGCTGTCCGACCGCTTCGGCCTGTGGCTCGGCTTCCACCGCTGCAGCCAGGACGAGTATCTGTCGATGGTGCAGGGCTACGTGGATCACCACGGGATCCCGGTCGCGGCCGACGTGCTGCGCCGCGAGGCGCTGGAATGGGCGACCACTCGCGGCTCGCGCTCCGGCCGCGTCGCCTGGCAGTTCATCCAGGATCTCGCCGGCCGGATGGGCGTGATGCTCGACGAGAGCAAGCCCGAGACTGCAGGCTGATACCGAGGACGACCGAGCTCGACCTCGTCCGATCGACCTCGTCCGATCGACCTCGTCCGGAGGGCCGCCGAAGCCGGCGTCTCGAGCCACGAGGCCCGACGCTCGCGCTCGTCCGTGCCCTCGTCCTTCGAGACGCGCTCCCGCGGCGTGCTCCTCCGGACGAGGCGAAACTCCGTCGCCGTCGGGTCGCGAGCTTTTCGGCTATCGTTTTCGACACCGGCCGGCCGCTCGGGCGGCCGGGTCGATCCGCGTTTCACGCGAAGGGCACGCGTGCCCACGCGTGCCCGTCACGCGCCCGGCAGATGCTGCATCGGGTCGATCGGCGCGGCGCCCTTGCGGATTTCGAAATGGAGCTGCGGCGAGGTCACGTTGCCGGTCTGGCCGGATTTCGCGATCACCTGCCCGCGGCGGACCTTGTCGTTGCGCTTGACCATCAGCTCGCTGTTGTTGGCGTACGCCGTGACGAAGCCGTCGGCGTGCCGGATCAGTACGAGATTGCCGTAGCCCTTCAGCTCGCTGCCGGCATAGGCGACGACGCCGTCCTCGGCGGCCCGCACCGCGGTTCCTTCCGGGACCGCGAGATTGATGCCGTCGTTCTGCTGCCCGTTGTTGCGGCCGAACCGGGTGATCACCCGCCCGCGCACCGGCCAGCGGAAGGCGAGCGCGCCGTTGCGCTCGGCCCGATCCTCCTCGACCGCCTCCTCCACCGGCGTGATCTTCCGGGCGGTGGCGGCCGGCTCGAGCGAGGCGACCTGGGTGTTGCGCTGCGGCTCGGGCCGCGCGGCGGAAGCCGGCGGCGGAGCGGCCGGGGCCGGCGCGGGGCGCGCCTCGGCCTGACGAACGGGCGCAGGAGCCGGTGCCGGCGTGGGCGTCGGGGCGGCGACCGGAGCCGGCGCAGCGGCGGGTGCCGGCTCGGGCGGTCGCACCATCGCCTGGCGGCCGCCGCCGCGGCCCGGGATCACCAGCGTGTCGCCCATCTTCACCATGGTGTGGGGCGCGAGATTGTTGGCCCTGGCGAGGTCGCGCAGCGGCACCTTGTAGCGCCGCGCGATGCCGATCAGCGTCTCGCCGGGCGCCACGACGTGGCTGCCGGCGGCGCTCCGCGCGGTCGGAGCCGGCGCGGGTGCGGGCGGCGGGGCGGCGACGGTCGTCGGCGAGGCGGCCTGCGGCGCGGCGCGGCCGGAATAGCGCGGGATCACCAGCCGGCGGCCGGCGCGCAGCTGCGCCGAGGGCGACAGGCCGTTCGCCTCGGCGATCGCGTTCGGCGGCACGCCCCAGCGGCGCGCGAGCTTGTCGAGCGTGTCGCCCGGCGCGACGGTCACCGGAGTGCCGCCCTCCCAGTCCCATTTCGCGGCGGTGGCGACCGCCGCCGGCTGCGGCGGCATGCTCGGCACCCCGCCGGTGTAGTCGGCCGATGCCATCCGGATCGGCGGCGACGACGAGGCCGGCCGGTAGGCCGCGGTCGACGGCCCGCCGACCGCGCGGCTCGACACCGGCGTGTAGCTCGGCGCCCGCGTGGGCGCCGGAGGCGGTGCGTACTGCGCCTGCGGCTGCGGCGGCGGCGAATAGGCAGGCTGCGGGCTGTAGGAGGACGGCGCGTAGGACGGGGTGGGCAGCGGCTGCTGCTCGACTCGCGACACCGGCGCCGGGGTCGCACGCGGCACCGAGCCGGTGGTCTCCGGGCCACGCATCGAGGCGTAGGGATTCTGGAGCGGGCTGTCGGCGAGCCTCGTGACGTCGCCGCTGCAATTGGCGACCCCGAGGCCGAACATCAGCACCACGAGCACCCGCGTGACGGAGTACGGACTCGGCTTCTCGACGATCGTACGCATCGACAGATCCACTCTACGCGACGGACGCTACAAGGACGACGAACACGCGAGGGACTTGAGCACGGATCGAGTAAAGATTGGTTTAAGGGGTATACCGTCGCTTAAGCACGACGACGCCCCGGCCGGACCCTGCCGGACCTCTCGAAAGCCTTCAAAAACAAGGCGTAAGCGCTTGAATCGAGGCACGAAAACAGGGTTTCCGCCGGCGCCACCCTCGGTTGAGGAGGCACTCCTCACGTCTTCAGACGGTAACCAGTCCGGAACATCCAGGCGATCACCGCGAGGCAGGCGGCGAGGAACGCGAGGGTCATGCCGAGGCTCACCCCGACATGCACGTCCGCGGTCTCGAAGAAGCTCCAGCGGAACCCGGAGATCAGGTAGACGACCGGGTTGATCAGCGCGACCGTCTGCCAGGGCGGCGGCAGAACGCCGATCGAGTAGAAGGTGCCGCCGAGGAAGGTCAGCGGGGTGATGACCAGAAGCGGCACCAGCTGCAGCTTCTCGAAGCCGTCGGCCCAGATGCCGATGATGAAGCCGAGCAGGCTGAAGGTGACGGCGGTGAGCACGAGGAACGTGAGCATCCACACCGGATGGGCGATGTGCAGCGGCACGAACAGCGCGGCGGTGGCCAGCACGATCAGCCCGAGCACGATCGACTTGGTGGCCGCCGCCCCGACATAGCCGAGCACGATCTCGCCATACGACACCGGCGCCGACAGGACCTCGTAGATCGTCCCGGTGAAGCGCGGGAAATAGATGCCGAACGAGGCGTTGGCGACGCTCTGGGTCAGCAGCAGCAGCATGATCAGGCCGGGGACGATGAAGGCGCCGTAAGGAACCCCGTCGATCTCGTTGATTCGCTGGCCGATCGCCGCGCCGAACACGATGAAGTAGAGCGAGGTCGAGAGCACCGGCGAGACGATGCTCTGCAACAGCGTGCGGCCGGCGCGCGCCATCTCGAACACGTAGATGGCCCGGACGGCCCGGAAATTGGTGATCATGCGCGCTGCCCGACCAGATCGACGAAAATGTCCTCGAGCGAGCTCTGCACGGTGTCGAGGTCGTGAAAGCGGATGCCGGCCTCCGACAGATCGCCGAGCAGCCGGGTGATGCCGGTGCGCTCCTCGCGGGTGTCGTAGGTGTAGACGAGCGCCCTGCCCTCGTCGGACAGCGCCAGCCGATAGCCGGACAAGCCCTCGGGCACCGTTTCGAGCGGCTCGTTGAGGCGGACCAAAAGCTGCTTCTTGCCGAGCTTGCGCATCAGCGTCGCCTTGTCCTCCACCAGCACCAGCTCGCCGTGATCGATGATGCCGATGCGGTCGGCCATCTCCTCCGCCTCCTCGATATAGTGGGTGGTGAGGATGATGGTGACGCCGCTGTCGCGCAGCTGCCGCACCACCGCCCACATGTCCTTGCGCAGCGCGACGTCGACGCCGGCGGTCGGCTCGTCGAGAAAGAGGATGCGCGGCTCGTGGGCGAGCGCTTTCGCGATCAGCACCCGGCGCTTCATCCCGCCGGACAGCGTCATGATCTTGCTGTCCTTCTTGTCCCACAGCGAGAGCGAGCGGAGGACCTTCTCGACATGGGCCGGGTCCTTGCGCTTGCCGAACAGGCCGCGGCTGAACGAGACGGTCGCCCACACGGTCTCGAAGGCGTCGGTGGTGAGCTCCTGCGGCACCAGCCCGATCAACGCGCGGGCGGCGCGGTAGTCGGTGGCGATGTCGTGGCCGTCGACCGAGACGGTGCCGGCGCTCGGCCGCACCAGGCCGCACACGGTGCCGATCAGCGTGGTCTTGCCGGCGCCGTTCGGGCCGAGCAGCGCAAAAATCTCGCCGGAGCGGATGTCGAGGTCGATGCCCTTCAGCGCCCGAAACCCGGTCGCATAGGTTTTCGCGAGACCACGGATGGCGATGACGGGGGGACGATCGGGCGGCTTCATGGGCGGGTGTTCCGAAACAGACGGCGGCCGACCCGCCCCGGCTGATATGGGCGGTATGGCCCGCAGGGCAAGGCCGGGAGGCTCGCCGGCGACGCCGAACCCGCGACCGGTATGCCGCGACGCCCCGCCCGCCCGTCACAGCTCCTGCGCTCTGCCGGGCAGCAGCGGCACGAAGCGCACCGGGATGAAATCCTCGCGAACCAGCTCGGTCGGCGCCCGGGTGAGGCGGACGATCGACTGCACCTTGTCGGGGGCGCCGAGCGGCAGCACCATCACGCCGCCCTGGGCGAGCTGGTCGACGAGCGCCGCCGGCACCGTCTCGGTCGCGGCGGTGACGAGAATCCGGTCGAACGGCGCCTTCTCCGGCACCCCCTCCAGCCCGTCGCCGACCACCACCGTGATATTGGCGTAACCCAGCGTCTCGAACCGGATTTTTGCCGCGTCCGCGAGCGTGCGGTAGCGCTCGACGGTGGTGACCGCCCGGGCGATCCGCGACAGCACCGCCGCCTGATAGCCCGAGCCGGTGCCGATCTCGAGCACCCGATGGGTCGGCTCGACCGCGAGCCGCTCGGTCATGTAGGCGACGACATAGGGCTGGCTGATGGTCTGGCCGCACGGGATCGGCATCGCCTGGTCGGAATAGGCGGCGTCGACGTCCTCGGCCCGCACGAAATGCTCGCGCGGCACCTCGTCCATCGCCCGCAGCACCGCCGCGTTGGTGATGCCGCGGCGGCGGAGATTGAGCAGGAACTCCATCCGCCCGATCCGTTGATCCGCGAGCGTCGTCATGGCAGGCTCCACCTCGTGTTTCCGGGCGCGAACCGTGGTGCGGCGCGATCGAGAATCCGCCCCAATCGGCCTCTAGCACTCGACCTCCGCGCTCGAACAGCGGATTCGCAGGCCCCGATGATTCCTCACCGCGCGGGAGGAACCAAGTCGGTCAGCGGGAATTGTCTTGCGGGTCGGTGTAGGTCGCCTCGGCAGCCGGGGCGGACGGCCGACCGATGCGGGACAGCCGACCTCGCACCGCACGAAAGACAATGCGGACGGGACGCCCGAGGATCGGGCGTATCCGGACGAATCGCCCGCCTCGCGGCGAAAACCTCTCCAGCGTGCCCCCGGATGTCGGGAGCACGGCGCACCGGCTCCCGGAGCGCGAAGATCAGGACGGAGTATCATGGACATGCCCGCAAACGGGGCCGGAACGAAAAACATCCTCGTCGTCGAGGACGAGATCATGATCCGGATGCTGCTCGAGGACATGCTCGGGGACCTCGGCTACACGATCGCGGGCGCGGTCGGCCGTATCGACGACGCCATGAAGCTCGCCGAGACGGGCGAGTTCGACATCGCCATCCTCGACGTCAACCTGAACGGCCAGACGGTCGGCCCGGTCGCCGAAATCATCGAGGGACGCGGCCTGCCCTTCGTGTTCGCCACCGGCTACGGCGAGCGCGGCCTGCCGGAAAAGTTCGCCGGTCGCCCGACGCTCCAAAAGCCGTTCCAGCAGGAAAATCTGAGCAAGATTCTCTCGCAGGCCTTTGCCGGTGCCGGCACGCCGGCCTGACGAGCCCGCGAATGGCGAATGGCGAGTAGCCAATGGTCGAAGAAACGGCGGGTGGAAGCCCGCCGTTTTCGATTCGGTAGCGCCCATGCGGCATCCGCTATCGGCGCGAATGGCGAGTAGCGAATGGCGAGTGGCGAGTAGTTGTAGACACGGCGGGTGCTACTCCCCACTCGCTACTCCCTACTCGCTACTCCCTACTCGCTACTCCCTACTCGCTATTCCCCGCTCGCTATTCCCTATTCGCCCCTCCCGAACACCGCCGCGAGTTTCGTCATGAACGGCTCGTCGGTCATGTCGAGGCGCAGCGGCGTGACGGTGATGCGCTGGTCGGCGAGCGCCGCGAGGTCGGTGCCGAGCGAGGGCTGCGCATCGTAAAGGCCGCGGCCGAAGGCGATCCAGTAATAGGGATTGCCGCGGCCGTCCTGGCGCGGATCGATGCGGATCCACTCCTGCGCCCGCTTGCCCTGGGCTGCGACCGCGACCCCCTTCACGCCGTCCGGCGCACAGTCCGGAAAATTGACGTTGACCACCACGTCGCGCGGGATGCCGGTGTCCAAGACCTTGCGGATCACGTCGGGGGCGAATTTCGCCGCCGTGTCCCAGAACGGCTTCTTCTTGCTCTCCGGCCCGTAGGCCTGCGACAGAGCGATCGACGGAACGCCGAGAATGGTGCCTTCGATGGCGCCGGCGATGGTGCCGGAATAGGTCACGTCGTCGGCCGCGTTCGCCCCGCGATTGACCCCCGACAGTATGAGGTCCGGGCCGCCGCCCTTGCCGTTCAGGATGTGGCGCACGCCCATGATCACGCAGTCGGTCGGCGTGCCCTTGACGGCGAAGCGCCGCTCGTCGATCGCGCGCAGCCGCAAGGGATCGTTGAGCGACAGCGAATGCGACACGCCGGACTGGTCGAACTCGGGGGCGACCACCCACACGTCGTCGGACAGCGCGCGGGCGATGGTTTCGCAGACATCGAGCCCCGGGGCATGGATGCCGTCGTCGTTGGTGACGAGAATGCGCACGGTGGCGTCGGTCCTTTTTTCTTGGCGAGTGGTGGTGAGTGGCGAATGGCGAATGGCGAATGGCGAATGGTGCCGGCCTCGCGACCTCTTCCCTACTCGCTACTCCCCACTCGCTACTCGCTCTTTCCAGCGAGTGGCGAATGGCGAATGGCGAATGGTTCTCGATCGAACCCCCTACTCCCCACTCGCTACTCACTACTCGCTACTCCCCACTCGCTACTCGCTCTTTATGACGTCCAGCCCGCCCATATAGGGCCGCAGAACGTCGGGGACGACGATCGAGCCGTCCGCCTGCTGGTAGTTTTCCATCACCGCGATCATCGCCCGGCCGACCGCGACGCCCGAGCCGTTCAGCGTATGGACGGGGCGGATCGCCCGGCCTTCCTTGGTGCGGTAGCGGGCGCCCATCCGGCGCGCCTGGAACTCGCCGCACACCGAGCAGGACGAGATCTCGCGAAACAGCCCCTGCCCCGGCAGCCACACCTCGATGTCGTAGGTCTTTTGCGAAGCGAAGCCCATGTCGCCGGTGCACAAGGTGACGACCCGGTAGTGCAGGCCGAGCCGCTTCAGCACCTCCTCGGCGCAGGCGAGCAGGCGCTCGTGCTCGTCGCGGCTCGCCTCCGGCGTCGTCACCGACACCAGCTCGACCTTGTAGAACTGGTGCTGGCGGATCATGCCGCGGGTGTCGCGCCCGGCCGCGCCCGCCTCGGCGCGGAAGCAGTAGGTGCCGGCGGTGAGCCGCAGCGGCAAGACCTCCTCGTCGAGGATTTTTTCGCGCACCAGATTGGTCAGCGGCACCTCGGCGGTCGGGATCAGCCACATGCGCTGCTGGCGCGCCTCCTCGGTGGCCGTGGCATGCAGCCGGTCGAGCTTCTCGCCCACCCACTCCTTGGCGATGCCGCGCTCGGCCAGCTCGTTCAGCGTGCGCTCGACCGCGCGGTTCTCGCGATCCTCGATCGTCGTCTCGCGATAGACCGCGAACTGGTCCTCCTTGAACTTCGGAAGCTGCGCGGTGCCGAACATCGCGTCGTCGCGCACCATCAGGGGCGGCGACACCTCGGTGTAGCCGTGCTCGGTGGTGTGGAGGTCGAGCATGAACTGGGCGAGCGCCCGCTCGAGCCGCGCGAGCTTTGCGCGCAACACCACGAAGCGCGAGCCGGAGAGTTTTGCCGCCGCCTCGAAGTCCATCTGGCGGAGCGCCTCGCCGAGCTCGAAATGCTGCTTCGGCGTGAAATCGTAGTCGCGCTTGGCGCCGAACCGGTGGTGCTCGACATTGTCCTCCTCGTCCTTGCCGTCGGGGACGTCGTCGAGCGGCAGGTTCGGCACCTGGGCGAGCGCGGTCTCCAGCGCGGCGGAGGCGGCCTTCTCCTCCTCCTCCAGCGCCGGGATCTTTGCCTTCAGCCCGGCCACCTCGTCCATCAGGCTCTTGGCGGCCGCCTCGTCCTTCCTCTTCTTGGCCTCGCCGATCTCCTTGGAGGCGGCGTTGCGGCGCGCCTGCGCCGCCTCGAGCGCGGCGATCGCGCTACGGCGGCGCTCGTCGAGGGCGATCAGCTCGTCGGAGAAGACCTCGATGCCGCGGCGGGCGAGCCCGTCGTCGAAGGCTTGGCGGTTCTCGCGGATCCAACGGATGTCGTACATGGGGAAAAAGCTCTCGGAAACGGCGGGCGGACGGGCATTTGCGGAATCGGAACGCCCTTATAGCACCCTCGCGGCGCGACGGACCGGCCGACGCCGCCCGTCGTCCGCGGGATGGAGACCGGAGGTCGGGACGCGGCTCATTCGGCGGGCGTCGAGGAGGAGCCCGACCCTCCGTCGGGGGTGGAGCCGGTTGCGGCCGCCTGCGCCGCCGCCCGCTTCTCGACCAGCCGCACCGCCCAGATCGAGCCCTCGTAGAGCACCAAAAGCGGCACTGCGAGCGAGAGCTGCGACAGCACGTCGGGGGGCGTCAGCACCGCGGCGATGACGAAGGCGCCGACGATGAAGTAGCGCCGCTTGGTCTTCAGCGTGTCGGAGGTGAGCACGCCGATCCGGCCGAGCAGCGTCAGGATCACCGGAAGCTGGAAGGCGACGCCGAAGGCGAGCACCAGGCTCATCATCAGCGACAGATACTCGCCGACCTTGGGCAACAGCGCGATCTCGGCGTCGCCCGGCGCGGTCTGCTGCATGCCGAGCGAGAAGCGCACGATCATCGGCATGACGATGAAATAGACCACCGCCGCGCCGAACACGAAGAAGACCGGCGTCGCGACGAGATACGGCAGGAAGGCCTGGCGCTCGTGGCGATAGAGCCCGGGCGCCACGAACATGTAGATCTGCGAGGCGATCACCGGAAAGGCGAGGAAGACCGCCCCGAACATCGCGAGCTTCAGCTGGGTGACGAAATACTCCAGCAGCGCGGTGTAGATGAACTTGGTGTGCTCGACGCCCGCGACCCACACGAACGGCCACACCAGCACGTTGTAGATCTGCTTGGCGAAGACGAAGCACAGCACGAACATCAGCGCGAAAGCGATGACCGACTTGATGAGCCGCGCCCGCAGCTCGATCAGATGGTCCATCAGCGGCGCCTTGGTGGCCTCGATGTCCTCTTGGGTCATGCCGGCCGCTCCGCGGATTCTTCTTTCGCCGCGGACTTGTCCGCGCCGTCGGCTCCCGAGACGGACGCCTCCGCTGCGGGCGTTTCCAGCGCGGGCGTTTCCAGCGGGAGCGCAGCGGACGCGGCAGTGTCGGCGGGTGTGGTCGGCGACACGGGGGCCGGCTCGCCGGAGGCCGGCGTCATCGGCGGAACCGGCGGCGTCTCGGGCGCGCCCGTCGCTGCGGGCGTGCCGGCGCCGATGCCTTCGGGCTCGTCCTTCGCGGCGTCGCCGATCGCCGTGAGCGCCTCGGTCTTGGCGGCGGCACCGGCCGTCGCCGCGGCTGCGGCGGCTGCGGCCGCCTCGCTGCCGGGCCCGGCGACCAGCTCGGGCGTCACCTTCACCGGTGTCGCGCGGGAGGAATTGGTCTCGGCCAACGGATCGTAGCGGCCGATCGAGCGGGCGGCGTCACTCAGCTCGTCGACCTGCTTCTTGAGGTCGGCCATCTCGGCCTCGCGCAAAGCCTCCTGGAACTGGCCCTGGAACTCCGCACCCATGCGGCGCAGCTTGCCGTACCACTGTCCGACCATGCGAAGCACGCCGGGCAGCTCCTTCGGCCCGATCGCGATCAGCGCGACCACGCCGACGACCAGGAGCTCGCTCCAGCCGATATCGAACATTCAGCGCTCCGAACGACGGACGGCCCGTACGGGCTCGCCGCCCCGAATGAAGACGCCGGCCGGCCGCCGGCGCGATGCCAGCGGTGTGCCGCAGAACCCGTCGCCGTTCAAGCAGATCGCGTAGGGGATCGCAGGGCGGGACGATCGATCGAGAGCCGACCGGGAGGCCGGGCGACGACGCGGCGAAACCGCTCAGCCGACCTTGTGATCCTCGGTGCGCGGCTGCACCGGCTGCGGCGTCTGAACCTGGTGGTCGATCGACTTCACCGGCTCCGGCCGAACCGGCTCCTTGGTCTCGGCGGTGTCGTCGTCGGACATGCCCTTCTTGAAGGCTTTGATGCCCTGGGCGACGTCGCCCATCATGTCCGAGATCTTGCCGCGGCCGAACAGCAGAAAGACCACGCCGATGACGATGATCCAGTGCCAGATGCTCATTGAACCCATCGGACTACCCTCCAACGGACGGGCCTCCAACCGGGCCACGCCTTCGGTTTTGTCCCGAAACTAGGGGGTGCGCAGACCAAAGACAAGCGCCCCGCTGCGCCAATTCCGCGCGCCCCCGCAGGCTTTTCGCCGCCGACGCGCAATCACGTGGACGCGCCTCGAGGACACCGCGATACCTCAGTCGACCTCGCCGTTGCCTTCGGCTTTGCCCTCGCCTTCGTTCTCGTTTTCGGCCGGCGGCTCCTCCGGCCGCGGCGCGAGACCGAGATCGAGATCGGGCGTGTCGTCGATCGCTTCCTCGTCGGCATGCAGCGCCGGATCGTCGGACGGCGACGGCACGGCAAAACCGGGAGGAAGCTGGCCGTCGAACAGGCCGGCGCCCTTCAGCTCGTCGAGCCCCGGCAGGTCGTTCAGGGCCTCGAGGCCGAAATGCGAGAGGAACTGGTCGGTGGTGCCGTAGGTCAGCGGCCGGCCCGGCGCCTTGCGGCGGCCGCGCGGACGGATCCAGCCGGTCTCGAGCAGCACGTCGAGCGTGCCCTTGGCGACCGCGACGCCGCGCACGTCCTCGATCTCGGCCCGGGTGACCGGCTGGTGATAGGCGATGATCGCCAGGGTCTCCACCGCTGCGCGCGACAGCTTCTTCGGCTCGGTCGCCTGGTGGGTGAGCAGCCAGGCGAGATCGTTGGCCGTGCGAAACGCCCAGCGGGTGCCGATCCGCACCAGATTGATGCCGCGCGGGGCGTATTCGAGCTGCAGCCGGCGCAGGCTCGCATGCACGTCGGTGCCGGACGGCAGCCGCTTACCGAGGACCTTTTCCTCGACCGGCTCAGTGGCGGCGAACAGCAGC
The DNA here is from genome assembly GCF_000293785.1 of Rhodovulum sp. PH10. GTDB lineage: Bacteria > Pseudomonadota > Alphaproteobacteria > Rhizobiales > Xanthobacteraceae > Rhodoplanes. The sequence goes on from NZ_AKZI01000036.1 coordinate 89,081, forward strand.
GCCTCCAGAAGCCGCAGCGCCTCGGGCCGCGCGTTCGGATCCTCCGCGGACTCGTCCGTGGCGGACTCGTCCGGGACGGACTCGTCCGCGGCGGACTCGTCCCTTTCGAGCTGGGCTGCGGATTCTTCGGCCTCGGAGTCTTCCCCCTCGGGCTCTCGAGCCTCGGGCTGCTCCGCGGACTCCCCCGCGGGCTCCGCGCCCCCCTCCTCCGCGGCCTCTTCCTCGGCGACGGGTTCCGTCTCCCCCTGGGATTCCTCCTCCCGAGCGTCGGCGCCGGGCACGTCGTTTTGCGCCGGCGTCTCGTCGTGCGCGCGGGCGGTCCGGTCACCCTCGTCGGTCTCGGGGATCATGGTCGCCTCTTCGGACAGCCTGGCGATGCGCCAACCCTCGCGGCTCATGTCGGCCTCCCTCACACGGTCTCGTTCGCCGCGGGCGGCGCGGTGTCCGGCCCGAGCGCGTGCTTGCGCACATAGATCGGCGCGAATGCGGTCGGCTGATGGACGTCCATGATGCCCTCCCGCACCAGCTCGAGCAGCGCCGCCAGGCTCGAGGCGAGCACGGTCGGCCGCATCGACGGCTCGACCAGATAGGTCGTGAGATAGGCGTCGAGCGCGCTCCAGTCGTCGGCGACGTTGCCGACCAGCCGCTGCAGCACCGCGCGCGCCTCGGCGAGCGACCAGACGTTCCGTTTCTTCATCCGGACTCGGGCGAGGGCAAGGCGCTGGCGCTGCGAGGCATAGGCGGAGAGGAGGTCATAGAGCGTCGCCGACCATTCCGGCCGCTTGATCTCCTCGATCGGCTCCGGATCGCCGCGTCCAAAGACCTCGCGGCCGAGCTGCGGCCGCCCCATCAGCTTGGCGGCGACGTCGCGGATCGCCTCGAGCCGCTTCAGGCGCAGCGCCAGGGCGGCGGCCATGTCGCTCGCGCTCATGCCTTCTGGCTCGGAACCCGCCGGCAGCAGCAGCCGCGACTTCAGGAAGGCGAGCCATGCGGCCATGACGAGATAGTCGGCGGCGAGCTCCAGCCGCAGCTTTCGCGCCTCCTCGATGAAGGAGAGGTACTGCTCGGCGAGCGCCAGGATCGAGATGCGGTGCAGGTCGACCTTCTGCTGGCGGGCGAGCGCAAGCAGAAGGTCGAGCGGCCCTTCGAAGCCGTCGACGTCGACGATCAGCGCCGGCTCGGTGGTCGCCCGGTCGACGACTTCGGTCGGATACTGGCCGGTCTCGGCGACGATCGCCTCGGCCACCGCCTCGGTGGTGGCGCTCTCCGACAGCACGGGCTCGCCCGGCCTGGACTCGTCCGAGCGGGACTCGTCCGGTCCGGCGCCCTGCTCCGGTTCGGTGTGCTCGGGCTCCGAATGCTCGGGCTCGGTGCCGTCCGGCACGCGATCGTCGTCCTCGGCGCCGCTCACGACGACACCTCGGCAGGCAGACGCGCCAGCAGTGCCGCGAATTCTTCACGCAATGCAGCGAGGTCGGCCCCGTCCGGCGTCTTGCGCGCCGCGAGCGCCGCCGCGCAGCGCGCCGCCGCCTCCCCCGAAAGCTCGGGCGATTCGGCGGCCACCTGCTCCATCTCGCCGAGCCGGCCGTTGCAGTGCAGCGCGAGGTCACAGCCCGCCGCGAGCGCCGCCCGGGTGCGCCAGGCGAGGTCTCCCGAGAGGGCGCCCATCGAGAGGTCGTCGCTCATCAGGGCTCCCGAAAAGCCGATCGCCGTGCGAATCACGTCGGAAATCATAGCCTGCGACAGCGTCGCCGGCCGATCCGGGTCGATGCTCGAGAACACCACGTGCGCGGTCATGCCGAGCGGCTGGCCGGCGAGCGGGCGAAAAGCGGCGAAATCGGTCGCCTCCAGCGTGTCGCGGTCGCAGCCGACCACCGGCAGCGCGAGGTGGCTGTCGCACGCCGCCCGCCCGTGCCCCGGCAAATGCTTGAGCACCGGCAGCACGCCGCCGGCGGCGAGCCCTTCTGCGGCAGCCGCCGCCAGCGCGGACACCTTGTCGGGGGTGACGCCGTAGGCCCGGTTGCCGATCACCGGGTCGCCCTCGGGCGCCGGCACGTCGGCGAGCGGCAGGCAGTCGACGGTGATGCCGAGCGCTTCGAGATCGGCGGCGATCAGCCGGGCGCCGATCCGCGCCGCGTCGAGCCCGGCCTGCCGGTCGAGCTCGTACAGCGCGCCGAACCGCGCCGCCGGCGGATATTTCGGCCAGTGCGGCGGCCCGAGCCGCTGCACCCGGCCGCCCTCCTGGTCGACCAGCACGGCCGCCTCGGCGCCGACCTCCGACCGAAATTCCGCGACCAGCGCAGCGACTTGCGCCGGCGTGTCGATATTTCGCTTGAACAGGATGAACCCCCACGGCCGAGCCGCGCGGAGAAAGCTCCGCTCGGCCTCGGACAGCGTGAGGCCGCTCACCCCGGTGATGAACGCGCGAGCCGTCATGGGGCCGTTTATCCCGGTCCGGACGACGAGGTCAAAGCGCGCGGGCCGTCCCGGCGCACTTATCCCCCGCAGGACGCGACGCCACGAGACGCGAACACGAACGAAAGGTAGAGGACTGCGAAAACCGCACGTCCCGGCGCGAGGCCGGGACGACGGGCTTCGACAGGGCGGCGGCCGACCGGCGAAGACCCGGTCAGTTGCGCTGGACGATGCAGTTGCCGCCGATCGACTTCAAGTTCTCGCACAGCTGCACGGCGTCGCCGCGGCTCGCGAACGGGCCGACCTGGGTGCCGTAGAACACCCCGCGCGAGCCGAGATCCTTGCGCTTCACCAGGACGTCGCGCCCGCCGAGCACCGACGGATACTTGCGCTGGAGAATGCGGAACGAGGCGCGGGCGTCGCTCTCCGATTTCTGAGCGGCGAGCTGCACCACGAAGCCGCCGCGGGTCACCGGCTCCGGCGTCACCATGGCGGTGCGCTGCTGCCGGCTCGGGGCGGCGGCGTCCCGGCCCGAAGGCGCCGGCTGCGGCACGATCGACAGCGGGGCATTGCCGTTGTTCGCGGGCTCGGCCGCCGGGGCGGAATGGACGTTGCGGGCATTGCTCGACGACAGCGGCCGGGCCGCCGGCACCGAGGATTCCACCCGCTCGCCGTCCGGCCGGATGGTGACGGTGCGGATCGTCTTCGGTGCGGTCGCGCTGCCGGCGCTGCCGGTCGGCGGCGTAGCCGGGACGGTCGCCGGCGCGCTGACCGAAGGCGGCAGGTTCGCCGTGGTGTCGGGGAACGAGGCGGAGCCGGTCGCCCCCGACTGGCTCTGCAGGCTGACGGGCTCCTCCTCGCGCGGCACGATGCGTTCGTCCTGGGCGGGCTGCACCCGCTCGTAGATCTGCTTGTCGCCGTTCTGGCCGGCGGAGGCGATCTTCTTCGGCCCGGCATCGGCGTGGATCACCGGCGGCGCGCCGCTGTGGCCCTCGCCGCGCAGCATCCGCACGCCATAGGCGCCGGCGGTGCCGACCACCGCGAGCGCGAGGATCGCGGCCGCGGCCATCAGCTTGCGCCGCCCGCCGGACGGGCGCTGCTCGGCATGGGTGCCGTAGGGCGCGCCGGAGCCGTAGGCATAGGCCTGCTCGGGCTCGGCATACTCGCCGGCCTCGTAGGCGCCGTCCGCCGCCGGGGCGTAGCGCGGATCGTAACGCGCGTCGTAGCGCGGATCTCGGGCGGCCTCGGCCTGCGGATAGGCCGGCACCTGCGGGGTGGCGCCATAGGCCGCGGCCCCATAGGCGGCAGAACCGGGGGCGCCGTAGGAATCCGCTTCGGCATGGGGATCGGGGGCGGCGGTGTGGACCGGCGCCTGAAAAGCCTGCTCCTGATAGTCGGGAGCGTCGAGCCGCGGCTCCTGACGGCCGCCGGCCGCCGGCTGCTCGGCCGGGTAGGACTGCGGCCAGCCGTCGCTGCGGGCATAGGGATCGGCGGCGTACGGGTCGGCTGCGGCTGCGGCCGTGGCGGCCTGCGCGTCGGCCGCGAGCTGCGAGGCGGCGAGCCGGCCGAGGGCGGTGTCGGCGCGCGAAGAGGAGGCGGAGGGACGCGGCGGCTCGGTGTAGCCGCTGTAGCGCGGCTCGGCGGCGCGGTCCTCGTCGTCGGCGGAGGTCCCCGGCCAGCCGGCGTCGCGGCGGTCGCTCGCGCCCGAGCCGCTGGTGCCGAACGCACGCGTGCCCGAGGCACCCGTACCCGAGGCACTGGTGCCGAAATCGGTGGCGCGGCTCCCGGTGGTCCGGAAGCCGGCGGTGTGGCGCGCGGTCATCGGCGGCTCGACCCGGCCGGCGGGATCGGCCGCGGGCGAGGCCACGGCGTCGCCCGCGAACGGATCAAACGGCTCGGCGCGCAGCTCCGGCACCCGCAGCTCGGGCACCCGCGGCTCAGCGGCGGAAGGCGCCGGCTCGCGCGCATCGAAGCGGGGCTCGGAGAGGCGCGGCTCGGGCGCCGCCCGGCGCGCCGGACGCACCGGCTCGTAGGGGCCGGGGTCGCTCTGCCCGATCAGGCGGGCCAGCTCGACCAGCGGGTCGTTCGCGGGCTCGGCCCGCGCCGCTGCCTGTGCCGCGCCGCCGTCCGTTCGCCGATACCGGTCGTCCGCCATAAAACTCGTCCCGATCGCGGTGCCACGTTGGAAACCAGGCTGCGTTGCCGGCCCGACCAGGCCGCAACGCATACAACCGCGCCCGAGAGGTCACCGCATCTCGTCGGGCGCCTCGACTCCCAGAAGGCCGAGCCCCACGGAGAGCACCGTGATCACACCTTGCACCAGTGCGAGCCGGGCCAAGGTCAGTTGTGGATCATCCTGGATAATGAAACGTAAATATGGCGCGTCGTTTCCGCGATTCCAATGGGCGTGGAACGCGCTCGCCAAATCGTAGAGGTAGAAAGCGATGCGATGCGGCTCGTGGGCCGCCGCCGCCGCCTCGATCAACCGCGGGAACTGCGCGATCTGGCGCATGATGGCGATTTCGCCCGGATCATCCAGCCGCTCGAGCGGCCCGGCGACCAGCGCCTTCGCCTGCTCGCCCGGATTCTCCGGAAGCTCGCCCACCACCTCGCGGGCATGGCGAAACACCGAGCGGCCGCGGGCATGGCCGTACTGGACGTAGAACACCGGGTTGTCGCGCGACTGCTCGATCACTTTCGCGAGGTCGAAGTCGAGCACCGCGTCGTTCTTGCGGTTGAGCATCATGAAGCGGACGGCATCCTTGCCGACCTCGTCCACCACGTCACGAAGCGTCACGAAGTCCCCGGCCCGCTTGGACATCTTTACCGGCTGCCCGGCGCGCAACAGCTTCACGAGCTGGACGATCTTGACGTCCAGCGCGGCGAGCCCGCCGGACACCGCGGCGACCGCCGCCTGCATCCGCTTGATGTAGCCGCCGTGGTCGGCGCCCCACACGTCGATCAGGTCGGAGAAGCCGCGCTCCACCTTGGAGCGGTGATAGGCGATGTCGGAGGCGAAATAGGTGTAGCTGCCGTCGGATTTCAGCAGCGGCCGGTCGATGTCGTCGCCGAAATCGGTCGAGCGAAACAGCGTCTGCTCGCGGTCCTCCCAGTCCTCCGGCGGCGCGCCCTTGGGCGGCGGCAGCCGGCCCTCGTAGACTTTGCCCGCGTCGCGCAGCTCGACGATCGTGCGTGCGACCGCATCCGCGGTGCCCTCGACCAGCGAGCGCTCGGAGAAGAAGACGTCGTGGCGGACGTTCAAGGCCTCGAGGTCGGCGCGGATCATCGCCATCATCATGTCGATCGCGATCTTTCGCACGTCCGGCAGCCACTCGGCTTCCGGCTTGTCGCGCAACGTGTCGCCGTAGCGGGCGGCGAGCTCCTTTCCGACCGGCACCAGATAGTCGCCCGGATAGAGCCCCTCGGGGATCGGCCCGATGTTTTCACCCAGCGCCTCGCGGTAGCGCAGGAAGGCCGAGCGGGCGAGCACGTCGACCTGGGCGCCGGCGTCGTTGATGTAATATTCGCGGGTGACGGGCTTGCCGGCAAACGCCAGCAGGTTGGCGAGCGCGTCGCCGAAAACGGCGCCACGGCAGTGGCCGACATGCATCGGCCCGGTCGGGTTCGCCGAGACGTACTCGACGTTCACGGGCTTGGCGGCCTCCGGCACCGGCATCCGGCCGTAATCGGCGCCGGCGAGAATCGCCGCCTTCAGCGCGTCGCGCCACACCGCGGGCTTCAGCGTCAGATTGATGAATCCCGGCCCGGCGATCGCCACCGCCTCGACCCAATCGTCCGCCCGCAGCGTTTCGGCGATCGCCTCGGCGATCTCGCGCGGCTTCTTGCCGGCGTCCTTGGCGAGCACCATCGCGGCGTTGGTCGCGAGATCGCCATGGGTCGGATCGCGCGGCGGCTCGACCAGCACGCGGCCGAGATCGAGGTTTTGCGGCAAGCGTTTGGCGGCGACCAGCGCCTCGATCGCGGCGGTGACGCGGGACAGCACGGCCGCGAAGACGTGGCTGGTGTCGGTGGTGATTTCGGCCATTTTTCGGTCTCGTGGCAGTTCGGCGGGCGCGCAAGGCGATTTCGGTGGTCGAGAGCGACCCCGCGGCCGGGCCGGACTCGACGCTCGAGGTTTTCCTAACGCAGTTGCGGGGTCGTGTCGAAGAGGCGGGCGTGCTCGTCGAGCGCGTAGCGGTCGGTCTGCCCGGCGATGAAGTCGACGATGCGCCGCGCCCGCGCCGTCTTGCCGGCCGGCAGGTCGCACCGCCACTCGGCGGGCAGCGTTTCGGGATCGTCGGTGTAGCGGGCGAACAGGTCCTCGACCACCCGCTCGGCGTCGCGCATCACCTGCATCACCCGCTCGTGGCGATACATCCGGCCGAACAGGAACTTTTTCACCGCCCGATCGGTCGCGGCCATTGCCGGCGAGAACGTCACCAGCGGCCGGCCGAGTTTTCGCACCGCGTCGGCGGACGCCGGACGGGCCTCGGCGAGCGCCCGCTCGGTCTCGGTGACGATGTCGACGATCATGGTGGTGATCAGCCGGCGCACCAGCTCGTGGACGACGCGGGCGTGGTCGAGCCCGGGGTGCTCGCGGTCGATCCCGGCCAGCAGGTCGCGTAGGTGATCGAGGCCGGGATCGGGCGCCGCCTTCAGGTCGTCGAGCGAGAACAGGTGCGCGCGAAGCCCGTCGTCGAGGTCGTGGGCGTCGTAGGCGACGTCGTCGGAGATCGCGCCGACCTGCGCCTCGAGGCTCGGATGGCTGGCGAGATCGAGATGATGCAGCGCACTATAGTCGGCGATCTCGTGGGGCAAGGAAATGCTGCATTGCACCAATGTCGATTCCGCATCGCACGCACGGCCGGTTTCGGTTGCGGCAACCAGCGGTCCATTGTGCTTGACGAGACCTTCGAGGGTCTCCCAGCTCAGATTGAGGCCGTCGAAGTCCGGGTAGCGCCGCTCGAGCCGCGTCACAACCGCGAGCGTCTGTGCATTGTGGTCGAAGCCGCCATGGTCGGCGAGGCAGCGGTCGAGCGCCCGCTCGCCGGCATGGCCGAATGGCGGATGGCCGAGATCGTGGGCGAGCGCGCAGGCTTCGGACAAATCCTCGTCGAGGCCGAGGCGGCGGGCGATCGAGCGGGCGACCTGGGTGACCTCGAGCGTATGGGTGAGCCGGGTGCGAAAATGGTCGCCCTCGTGATAGACGAACACCTGCGTCTTGTAGGCGAGCCGGCGAAACGCGCTCGAATGGATCACCCGGTCGCAGTCGCGCCGAAACGCGCTGCGCCCCGGGCTCTCGGGCTCGTCGTGCAAGCGGCCGCGGCTCGCCGCGGCATCCGCCGCATAGGGCGCGCGGGGGCGCGCTTCCTGAACCGCCATCGCCTCCTCGTCGATCTCGATGAAATCCGCCTGCCGGGTTCGGGCGGGCGCGCCCGGCATTGCCGGCCGAACGTCGCCGACCCCGAGTCGCATTGACCCCGGCCCGGTCCCGACTTAACTATTCGAGACACGACAAGCAATTGCGACGGACATGAGCACACTCACCCCCGACGTGCCGACCGGCGACACCCCTCCCGCCCCTGCCGGCGTGACGCTGACCGCGCGGGCGGCAAGACGCATCGCGGAAATCCTGCAATCCGAGGCCGAAGGCACCATGCTGCGCGTCAGCGTGGCGGGCGGCGGCTGCTCGGGCTTCCAATACAAGTACGACATGGAAAAGACCCGCGCCGAGGACGACCTCGTGCTTGCCGGCGAGGGCGCGACCGTGCTGATCGACCCGGTGTCGGCCGAGTACATGGCGGGCGCCGAGATCGACTATGTCGAGGACTTGATCGGCGCGGCGTTCAAGATCAGGAACCCGGTCGCCACCGCCTCGTGCGGCTGCGGGACGAGCTTTTCGATCTGACGGGCGGCGAGCGATTGCATTGATTCTCTCCTCACGCCGAGGAGCGGCGGCAGGTCGCGTCTCGAACCATGAGGCCGCCCTCGCCCTTCGAGACGCGCTCCTGCGGAGTGCTCCTCAGGGTGAGGACGGAGAGAGATTCTCTCGAGTGCGCACCGGTCGGACGGGCGACCGTCCGGCGCGCCGAAAGAAAAAAGCCTACTCCGCCGCGACCACCGGGCGGTCCGGCTTTTCCGGCACCTCGGCGAGCTGCGGCTCGAGGCGGCGCTTCAGGCGACGGTCCACCCGGTCGAGATAGATGTAGATCACCGGCGTGATGTAGAGCGTCAGGAGCTGCGAGAAGACGAGGCCGCCGACCACCGCCACACCGAGCGGCTGGCGCAGCTCCGCCCCCGCCCCGGTGCCCAGCGCGATCGGCAGCGCGCCGAAGATCGCCGCGAAGGTGGTCATCATGATCGGGCGGAAGCGCAGCAGGCACGCCTCGCGCATCGCCGCCTCGGCGCCGAGCCCGACGCGCCGCCGCTCGACCGCGAAGTCGATCATCATGATGGCGTTCTTCTTGACGATGCCGACCAGCATGACGATGCCGATCATCGCGATCACCGACAGCTCCATGCCGAACGCCATCAGCACCAGGAGCGCGCCGACGCCGGCCGACGGCAGGCCGGAGATGATGGTGATCGGATGGATGAAGCTCTCGTACAGGATGCCGAGCACCACATAGGCGGCGAACACGGCGGCGAGCACCAGCACCCCCTGCCCGCGCAAAGAGTCCTGGAACACCTGCGCCGAGCCCTGGAAGCCGGTCGAGATCGAGGCCGGCAGGTTGCTCTCGCGCTCGATCGCGGTGACCGCGTCGACCGCCTGGCCGAGCGAGAAGCCGGGCGCGAGGTTGAACGAGATGGTGACGGCCGGCTGCTGGCCCTGGTGGTTGACCTGCAGCGGCCCGACCGTCGGCACGATCTTCGTCACCGCCGACAGCGGGATCGCCGGGCCGTTGGCGGAGGAGTTGCCGGTGATGCCGCCGCCCACGGTGGTGACGCCGCCCGCCCCGCCGCCGCTGCCGGTCTTGACGAAGATGCGCGACAGCCCGGCCGGGTCCGCCTGCACCTCGGGCAGACTTTCGAGGATCACCTGATAGTCGTTCGAGGGCGTGTAGATGGTCGCGACCTGGCGGGTGCCGAAGGCGTTGAACAGCTCCTGGCGCACCTGATCGACCGAGATGCCGTAGAAGGCGGCGCGCTCGCGGTCGACCTCGACCGTCATCTGCGGATTGTCGATCGCGAGGTCGGTGGCGACGTCGCGCAGGCCGGGCAGCTTCTGGATCTTCTCCTGGAGGATCGGTGCGAAGCGGTACAGGGCGTCGGTGTCGCTCGACTGCAGCGTGTACTGGAACTCGCTCTTCGACATCCGCCCGGTGATGTTGATGTTCTGGACGTTCTGGAAATAGGTCCGCATGCCGATCACACCGGCGGTGTTGCGGCGTAGCCGCTGGATCACCGCGCCGGCGTTCTCGCCGCGCTCGTCCTTGGGCTTCAGCGCGACGAACATGCGGCCGTAGTTCGGCGTCGGATTGGGGCCGCTCACCCCCACCGTCCAGTTGACGTATGCGACCGCCGGATCGGTGCGGACGATGTCGGCGACCTCGCGCTGGCGCTCGCGCATCGCCTTGAACGAGATGTCGGACGGCCCCTCGACGGTGACGCTGATGAAGCCGGTGTCCTCGATGGGGAAGAAGCCCTTGGGGATCACCAGATAGAGCCACACGGTGGCGACCATGGTGAGCGCGGTGACGATCAGGATCACCGGCTTGTGCCGCAGCACCGCGTCGAGGCTCGTCTCGTAGCCGCGCAGCATCATCTGAAAGCCGCGCTCGAACAGGCGCAGCAGCCGGCCCTGCTTCGCCTCGCCGTCGCCGTGCGGCCCGCGCAGCACGCGCGCGCACAGCATCGGCGTCAGCGTCAGCGAGACGAAGCCGGAGATCAGGATCGCCACCGCGATGGTCACCGCGAACTCGCGGAAGACGCGGCCGACCAGCCCGCCCATCAAGAGCACCGGGATGAACACCGCGATCAGCGAGAAGGTGATCGAGACGATGGTGAAGCCGATCTCGCGCGCGCCCTTCAGCGCCGCCTCGAACGGCCGCATGCCGCCCTCGATGTGGCGGACGATGTTCTCCAGCATCACGATCGCGTCGTCGACCACGAAGCCGACCGAGAGGGTCAGCGCCAGCATGGTCATGTTGTTGATCGAGAAGCCGAGCGCGTACATCGCCGCGAAGGTGCCGATGAGCGACACCGGCACCGCGAGGCCGGGAATGAAGGTCGCCGGCAGCGTGCGCAAAAAGAGGAAGATCACCAGCACGACGAGCGCGATGGCGATCGCCAAGGTCTCCTGCACGTCGAACACGGCGTCGCGGATCGACACCGAGCGGTCCATCAGCACTTCCATGCGGATGGCGGCGGGAATTTGCGCGCGGTAGCTCGGCAGCCGCTCGCGGATGGCGTCGACCACCGCCACCGTATTGGCCGAGGGCTGGCGCTGGATCGCCAGCACGATCGCCCGCTCGTCGTTGAAGTAGCTGGCGACCTGGTCGTTCTCGACCGAGTCGATGACGTTCGCGACGTCGGACAGCTTGATCGGCGCGCCGTTGCGATAGGCCACCACGACGTTGCGGTAGTCGGCCGCCCGCGGGATCGCCGCGGAGGCGGTCAGCGTGATGTTCTGCTCGTCGCCGGTGATGGTGCCGACCGGCGTGTTGGAGTTCGCCTTGGCGACGACGTTGCGGATGTCGTCGAGCGAGATGTTGCGCGCCGCCGCCGCCACCGGATCGACCTGCACCCGGACCGCGAAGCGCTGCGCGCCATAGACCAGCACCTGGGCGACGCCGTCGATCTGGGAGATCTGCTGGGCGAGCGTGGTCTCGCCGTAGTCGTTGATGGTCGACAGCGGCAGGGTCGGCGAGACGAGGCTGATATAGAGGATCGGGAAGTCGCCGGGATTGACCTTGCGAAAGCTCGGCGGGGTCGTCATCTCGACCGGCAGCCGGCGTTGCGCGACCGACAGGGCGGTCTGCACGTCGAGCGCGGCGCCGTCGATGTTGCGGCCGAGCTCGAACTGGATGGTGATGCGGGTGGTGCCGAGCGACGACATCGAGGTCATCGACGAGATGCCGGCGATGGTCGAGAGCTGGCGCTCGATCGGCGAGGCGACCGAGGCCGCCATCGTCTCGGGGCTGGCGCCCGGCAGGGTCGCGGTGATCGAGATGGTGGGATAGTCGACGGTCGGCAGCGCCGCCACCGCCAGCAGGCGATAGGCGAAGATGCCGAACACGATCATCGACGCGGTGATCAGCGTCGTCAGCACCGGCCGGCGGATGCAGATTTCCGAGAGGGTCATGCGCCCGCCCTGTCCGGCCGCTCGGCCACCGGCCGCACTTTGACCGCCGCGCCGTCGGTGAGCTGGAGTTGGCCGTCGGTGACGACCGTCTCGCCGCCGGCGAGCCCGGAGGCGATCACGCTGTCGCCGCCGGCGACCCGCTCGATCGTCACCCGCCGCACGCGGGCGACGCCGTCCTCGACCACATAGACGAAGCTGCCCTGCTGGCTCACCTCCACCGCGCTCGACGGCACCGTGACGGCGTTCTCCACCCGCAGCGTCAGGCGCGCCGTCACCAGCGTGCCGGGCCACAACAGCTCGTCGTCGTTCGGCATCAGCGCGCGCACCGTCGCCATGCCGGTCGTCGCATCGACCGTGTTCTCGATCATCGCGATCCTGCCGTGCGCGATCCGTTGGTCGCCCGGAATCACCGCCTCGACCGCCGAGTCGCCCGCCGCCAGGGCCGCACGCACCTGCGGCAAGACCTTTTGCGGCACCGTGAAGGAGACGTAGAGCGGCGCCATCTGATTGATGGTGACGATCGGCGTGAGGTCGGCGGTGCGCACCACGTTGCCGACCTTGACGTTCGCCTGCCCCACCCGGCCGGAGATCGGCGCACGGATGGTGCAGTAGCCGAGCTGGACCTTCAGATTGTCGATCGTCGCTTCGCTGGTGGCGATCGCCGCGCGATAGACGTCCACCTGGGTCTGCGCGTTGTCGAGATTGATTTGCGGCGTGGCGGCGCGGGCGACCAGCTCGGTGAAGCGCTTGAGGTCGCGCTCGGCGCCGGCGAGCTGCGCCCGGTCGCGGGCGAGCTGGCCTTCGGCCTGGCGGATCTGCGCCTCGAGCGCCCGGCCGTCGAGCGTGACCAGGAGGTCGCCCTGCTTCACCGTGGCGCCGTCCTGGAAATGAATGCCGGTGATCGCGCTGTCGATCCGGCTGCGTACCGCGACGCTGGCGAGCGGCGTCACCGAGCCGAGCGCCTCGATCGTCACCGGCACCGGCTTGCGGACGGCCGGCGCGGTCTCGACCGACACCACGCGGGCGGCGACCGCGCGCGGCGGCGGGATGGTGGCGCTGCCGCCCGGGCCCCAGCGATGAACGGCCAAGGCCGCACCGGCGAGTGCCACCAGCGCGGCGCAGCCCCACAGCACACGGCGTCGGGTCATCGCGAACGGTCTTTCGTGCCGGAGGGTAGCGGCTGCCGCGCCCGGCGTGTTCGGCCCGCCCGCCCGCTGCCGCCGGCATCGCGCGGCCACCGGAGCGAGAACCGCTCGGGCGCGCATCGGGGAAGCGAACGGCGTTCTATATCATGCCGCCCGGCCGAACGCAGCGGCGGGCTGCGGACATTGCCAAAATGTAATTGATTTACCGGAGCTTGTGACCAGAATGCCGGCACCGGGCGACTCCCGGCGGTGAAGCGGCGAAAAGGCAACCCATGCGGATCGCGACCTGGAACGTCAACTCGGTCAAGCAGCGGCTCGACCACCTGCTCGGCTGGCTCGACGAGACCAAGCCCGACATCGTCTGCCTGCAGGAGATCAAGTGCGTCGACGACGCGTTTCCACGCGAGGCGATCGAGGCGGCCGGCTACAATGTCGCGGTGCACGGGCAGAAGACGTTCAACGGCGTCGCCCTGCTCTCCCGCCGGCCGTTCGACGAGGTGACGCCGGGGCTGCCCGGCGAGCCGGAGGACGATCACGCGCGCTTCCTGGAAGGCGTGGTCTCGAGCGCCGACGGGGTGTTGCGAGTAGCCTGCCTCTATCTGCCGAACGGCAATCCGGTGGAGACGCCCAAATATCCCTACAAGCTGCGCTGGATGGACCGGCTGATCCGTTATGCCGAGGACCGGCTGGCGCTCGAGGAGCCGCTGGTGCTGGCCGGCGACTACAACGTGCTGCCGACGCCGGACGATGTGGCCAATCCCGAGGCCTGGAGCAACGACGCGCTGTTTCTGCCGCAGACCCGGGAGCGGTTCTTTGCGCTGCGGGCGCTCGGCTTCACCGATGCGGTGCGAGCCTCGTCCGACCGCGCCGACCTCTACACCTTCTGGGATTACCAGGCCGGCTGCTGGCAGAAGAACATGGGGCTTCGCATCGACCACCTGATGCTGTCGCCGCAGGCGGCCGACCGGCTGGTCCGCACCGGAATCGACAAGCCGATGCGCGGACGCGAGAAACCGTCCGACCACGTGCCGGCGTGGTGCGAGCTGGACATGCAGGGAAAGGCCTGAGCGGCAGCGCCCCGCGCGGGGGCGCGATCAGTTCAGCCGCTGGATCAGCGCCAACGCGCCGATGCCGGCGACCATCAAGGCCCCGAGCCGCACGGTGAGCTGCAGGCTCAGCCGCTCGATTTTTGCCTCGAGGCCGTCGATCCGGCCGGCGAGCGCAGCGTCACCCTCGCGGATCTTTGCCTCGAGCCTCGTTTCCAGGTTTTCGATTCGACCGTCGAGGCGGCCCTCCAGCGCCGATAGCGCAGCGGCGAGGTCGGTCTTGGTGACGAGCTCGACCATGATGAAGTCTCGGGCCGCCTCGGCATGGGCCTCGGCCTGCTCGCCCGGAATCCCGGCTTCGCGCAGCCGCTTGGAAAATCCGAGCGTATCGAAAGCGAACACCATTGCAATCTCGTGGGTCATCGAAACGACGATGCGCCCGAGAGTAGCACGGCTCGTCTGCCATCCGCAGCGGTGGTCGGTGACGGCCGCCCCTCCGAGTGGTCGCCAAAAAATCAGTTCAGCCGCTGGATCAGCGCCAGCGCGCCGATGCCGGCGACCATCAAGGCGCCGAGCCGCACGGTGAGCTGCAGGCTCAGCCGCTCGATTTTTGCCTCCAGCGCAGCGTCGCCCTCGCGGATCTTTGCCTCGAGCCTCGATTCCAAGCCGTCGATCCGTCCGGCGAGGGCAGCATCGCCTTCACGGATTTTTGCCTCGAGCCGGCCTTCCAGTGCGGAGAGCGCCGCGGCGAGGTCGGTCTTGGTGACGAGCTCGACCATGATGAAGTCTCGGGCCGCCTCGGCATGGGCCTCGGCCTGCTCGCCCGGAATCCCGGCTTCGCGCAGCCGCTTGGAGTATCCGAGCGTATCGAAAGCGAACACCATCTCAATCTCGCGGGTCATCGAAACGGCGATGTGCCCGAGAGTAGCACGGCTCGCCCGGTGGCCGCAGCGGTGGTCGGTGCCGGCCGCCCGTCCGAGTGGTCGCCAAAAAATCAGTGCAGCCGCTGGATCAGCGCCAGCGCGCCGATGCCGGCGACCATCAAGGCGCCGAGCCGCACGGTGAGCTGCAGGCTCAGCCGCTCGATCTTTGCCTCCAGCGCAGCATCACCCTCGCGGATCTTTGCCTCGAGCCGGCCCTCCAGCGCAGAGAGTGCGGCGGCGAGGTCGGTCTTGGTGACGAGCTCGACCATGATGAAGTCTCGGGCCGCCTCGGCATGGGCCTCGGCCTGCTCTCCCGGCATCCCGGCTTCGCGCAGCCGCTTGGAATATCCGAGCGTATCGAAAGCGAACACCATCTCAATCTCGCGGGTCATCGAAACGACGATGCGCCCGAGAATAGCACGGCTGGCAGAACGGCTCGCGCGCCATCCGCAGCGACCGGCCGAAACCGCGAACGGTCACCGGGTCCGACCGCTCGACTGCCGCCCGATCACTCCCGGCGGCCGCCGCGGATCCAGCGCTCGATGTAGGTCAGCGCGGTCGCCCGCTCGTCGTCGGTCGCCTGCTTGAAGGCGGCGGACTGCAGGTCGGTGATCCAGGTCTCCTGCGGGCTCGCCGCGTCGCGCGCGAGCGTCAGCCACATCAGGCCGCGGGCGCCCTGGCGGGGCAGCGATTCGCCCTTGAACAGCATCGCGCCGAGCACCGCCTGCGCCTGATACTGGCCCTTGTTGGCGGCGAGCTGCAGCCACCGCGCGGCGAGCCGCGAGTCCTTCACCCCGCCGGTGCCCTCGAGATACATCCGGCCGAGGTGATACTGCGCATCCGCGTCGCCGAAATAGGACGCGGCATAGGTGAACATCTCGCGGGCACGGTCGGGGTCGGCCTTCACGCTCGACTTCGGGATGCCGTCGAGGAAATAGGTGCCGAGCTGGACGAAGGAATTGGAGACGAAGCGGGCGCGCGGCGTGCCCGGGGCCTCGTCCGCATGGGCGTCGGCGACCTCGCGGAAATACTCGAAGGCACGCAGCTCGTCGCGCTTCACGCCGTCGCCGTCGGCATACATGCGGCCGAGCTTCCACTGGGCGATCGGGTGACCGCTCGAGGCGGCGTATTCGAGCGCGCGCACGCCGCTCTTGGTGTCGCCGGCGAGCAGGGCCTGGGCGCCCGAGCGAAACGCCTCGACGGCGGTGAGCTGCGCGGTCGGCGGCTGCAGCACGTCCGGGCGGATCGTCGAGGAGTTTTGCAGAGGCGATACGCCGCGCGGAAACAGGTCGACGCTGACGGCCGGCGCGAGCTCCGCCGTCGTGGTCCGATTTCCATCGAACGCCCGCGCACCGCCGAGCCCGACACCGAGCCCCACCGCAATCAGCAGGGCCACACCACACACCGTCCGCATGACACGACTTCTCGAACGCGACTGCCGGCCCGCCGGCGGAACCACCGCACGCCGGACCAGATCCTGAGCACAATTCCACAAATGAGCGGACACCGGAGCCGGCACCCGTCCTTGCCGCACGGCCTCCTGCGCGGAGGTTTCCCGCATCGGCGACTCGGCAGCGCGGCCCTCTGCGGCGCGGCCTTCGGCGGCGCTGCGGGCGGCGAGGCGGCGCGCCATACGTGCGGCGAGCCCGGAAGGATGACGCTCGAACACTGGATCCACCCGATCGAAATCCCGATCGAAGCCCTCGATACCGGAAGCCGCCGCACCGTCCCGATGCAGCCCAGAATTGGTCCTCGCGGTCGCGGCCGCAATGTCCTGCGTCGTGATTCGACCGTCGTCGACGGTCACAAATTCGCGATCATCGATGTCGTAGGAGACGGCGGCGTGCGAAGGGCGCGCCGCGGCCCGGCCGCTCCCGGCCGCCGCGGGCGGAGCGGACGTGTCGCCGGCGACGAGCGCTTCGTGCACGCGACCGCTCTCGGTCGAATGCCGACGCAGCTCGATGTCGTCCGTCCTGGCGTCCATCGTCCTGCCGTCCATGCGCGTCACGTCCCGATCCGGTGCTCCGTGCGACGAGAATTCCGTCGGCCCTTTCACGTTCCGGACATGCTCGAGATCGTGTTCGGGTGTGGCGGAATATGGGCGTTTCGCGTGATCGTACCCCCGCTCACGGAAATGTTGGCACGATGTTGCCGGTGTGACACACGTTGTGGCGGGGGATACACGTCGCTGACCCCGGTGAGAATGTTCGCCGAACCGCCTTCGGACTGCGAGCAGTCTCGCGCGAAATGCTCTCCGAACCCTCGAGCACACCGCGCGTAAACGACGAGATGACGAAACCATCCATCAACCGAATCGCGCCGCCCGGCGCGGCCGCCCGAATCCCGGGCTCTCCGGTGCCGCTCTCCCGCGCCTTCTTCGATCGCAGCGTGCATCTCGTCGCGCCCGACCTGATCGGCACGACGCTGCTGGTCGACGGCGTCGGCGGGACGATCGTCGAGGTCGAGGCGTATCACCATACGGACCCGGCGGCGCACAGCTTTCGCGGAAAAACCCCGCGCAACGCGGTGATGTTCGGACCGCCGGGCCACGCCTATGTCTACCGCTCCTACGGCATGCACTGGTGCGTCAACGCGGTGTGCGAGGCGGAGGGCGAGGCGAGCGCGGTGCTGATCCGCGCGATCGCGCCGACCGTCGGGCTCGACCGCATGCGCGAGCGGCGGGGCTGCGAGGACGTGCGGCTGCTGTGTGCGGGTCCTGGGCGGATCTGCGAGGCGCTCGGCATCACGCGGGCGCTCGACGGCCATCCGCTCGACGCGCCGCCCTTCGTCGTCCTCGCCCGCGAAAAACCGGTCGAGATCGTGACGGGGCCGCGAATCGGCATCACCAAGGCGGCCGAGCTGCCGTGGCGCTACGGGCTGAAGGGCTCGAAGTTCTTTTCACGGCCGTTCGAGCCGGCTCGCCGATCGGCACCTGCCCCGCCGAACGAGCGGTGACGAGCGACCGGCCGGTCTTTACGCAGGCGCGCCAACACGCACGCCCGGCCACCGAGGCGCCAGGGGCCCGACGCCCCTGCCCTCGCTCGCCTCACCGCACGGCGCGCAAAAAAGCCGCCGGATCAGAGCGCCGCGACGTCGGTCTCGCCGGTGCGGATGCGGATCGCACGCTCGACGGAGGCGACGAAGATCTTGCCGTCGCCGATCCGCTCGGTGCGGGCCGAGCCGCGGATCGCCTCGATGATGGTGTCGACCTGGTCGTCCTCGACCACCACGTCGATCCGCACCTTCGGCAGGAAGCTCACCGTGTATTCGGTGCCGCGATAAATTTCCTTGTGGCCCTTCTGGCGGCCGTAACCCTTGACCTCGGTGACGGTCATGCCCTGCACGCCCGCCGCCCCGAGGGCGTCGCGGACATCGTCGAGCTTGAACGGCTTGATGACGGCAATAACGAGCTTCATGAGCGATGCTCCACGAACACGAACGGGTGGGTCGGATCCCGGAGGCGGGACGCCGACCAATGGCGGCTCCCGGCGCGAATGCGCGGCGATCCGAACGATACCGCCCACCACGATAGCGACAAACGCCGCAGAATCCTAAGCGAAATGTGGCGCCCCTCCCCGCCTTTCGCGGGCCGGGAGGGAGCGGCCGGGGTCATTCCGCGTCCTTCAGCCGCTCCAGCGCCTCGACGAACTTGGCGCGGCGGGCGACCGCCTCCTCGCGCTTCTCGCGCTCGCCCTCGACCACCTCGTCGGGGGCACGGGCAACGAAGTCCGGGTTGCCGAGCTTGCCGTCGACGCGGCGGATGTCCGCCTCGGCCTTGGCCTGCTCCTTGACGAGGCGGGCGCGCTCGGCGGCGATGTCGATCACCCCGGCGAGCGGGATCGCCGCCACCTCGCCGCGCACCACGAGCTGCACCGAGCCGCGCGGGGTCGCCGCCGCCGAGCCGATCTCGGAGAGCCGCGCCAGCCGCCGGATGAACTCGCCCCAGCGCCCGGCCCGCTCCGCGGTGGCGGCGGAGCCGGTCAGCACCAGCGGCAGCAGGGTCGCCGGCGGCACGTTCATCTCGGCACGCACCGAGCGAATCGCCGTGACGAGGTCGATCACCCAGCCGATCTCGGCCTCCGCCTCCGGATCGTCGAGCCCTTCCGGCGCCGGCCAGTCGGCGAGCGCCAGCATGCTCTGGCGGGCGGCGTTGCCTTCCGCCGTGACGGCCCACAGCTCCTCCGTCACGAACGGCATGAACGGGTGCAGGAGCTTCAGGATCTCGTCGCGGACATGGGCGACCATCGCCCGCGTGCCGTCCTTCTCGGGCCCGTCCGGCCCGGTCAGCACGGGCTTGGCCAGCTCGAGATACCAGTCGCAATAGACGTTCCACACGAAGCGATAGACCGCTCCGGCCGCCTCGTTGAACTTGTAGGCCTCGAGCGCCTCGGTGGTCTCGCGCACCGCGCGCGACAGCTCGTGGCCGATCCAGCGGTCGAGCGTGCTCTCGGCCTTCGCCGGGTCGAAGCCCTTTACCGTGGCGCAGCCGTTCAGCTCGGCGAACCGGCAGGCGTTCCAGAGCTTGGTCGCAAAGTTGCGGTAGCCCTCGACGCGCGACTTCGCGAGCTTGATGTCGCGGCCCTGCGCCGCCATCGCGGCGAGCGTGAAGCGCAGCGCGTCGGCGCCGTAGGCGTCGATCAGCTCCAGCGGGTCGATCACGTTGCCCTTGGACTTCGACATCTTCTGGCCGCGCTCGTCGCGCACCAGCGCATGGATGTAGACGGTCTTGAACGGGACCTCGTCCATGAAGTGAAGACCCATCATCATCATCCTGGCGACCCAGAAGAAAATGATGTCGAACCCGGTCACGAGCACGCTCGTCGGGTAATAGCGCTTCACCTCCGGCACGTCGTCCGGCCAGCCGAGCGTGGAGAACGGCCACAGCGCCGAGGAGAACCAGGTGTCGAGCACGTCCTCGTCGCGCGTCAGGAAGGGCGCACGGCTCTCGGGATCGAGCGCCATGTCGTGGCCTTCCATCGGCGTGATCGCCTCGGTCTCGGCGTAATAGGCGAGCGCGCGGGCGACCGCCTCCTCCTCCGTCTCGGCGACGAACACCTTTCCGTCCGGCCCATACCAGGCCGGGATCTGATGGCCCCACCACAGCTGGCGCGAGATGCACCACGGCTGGATATTTTCCATCCACTCGAAATAGGTCTTTTCCCAGGTCTTCGGCACGAACACCGTGTCGCCGCTCTTCACCGCCTCGATGGCGCGCACCGCCAGCGCCTTGGCGTTGACGTACCACTGGTCGGTGAGGAACGGCTCGATCACCGCGCCGGAGCGGTCGCCGTGCGGCACCATGTGGGTGTGCGGCTCGATCTTCTCGAGCAGGCCGATCGCCTCCAGCCGCTCGACGATCTTCTTGCGCGCCTCGAAGCGGTCGAGCCCGTGCAGCGCGATCGTCTCGCGCAAAGCCTCGGAGACCGGCACGCCGTCGAGAAACGCCTCGTTCTCGGCGAGGTCGAGCCGCGCCTCGGTGTCGAGCACGCTGATCAGCGGCAGGTGGTGCCGGCGGCCGACCTCGAAGTCGTTGAAGTCGTGCGCCGGGGTGATCTTCACCGCGCCGGTGCCCTTCTCGGGATCGGAATAGCTGTCGGCAACGATCGGGATGCGGCGGCCGACCAGCGGCAGCACGACGTATTTACCGACCAGATGCTTGTAACGCTCGTCGTCCGGATGCACCGCCACCGCGGTGTCGCCCAGCATGGTCTCCGGCCGGGTGGTGGCGACGGTGATGAAGGTGTCCTCCATCTCGTCTACCGGATACTGAATGTGCCACAGATGGCCCTTCACCTCGACCTGCTGCACCTCGAGATCGGAGATCGCGGTGAGCAGCTTCGGGTCCCAGTTGACCAGCCGCTTGTCCTTGTAGATCAGCCCCTCTTCGTAGAGCCGGACGAACACCTTCAGCACGGCGCGGGACAAGCCCTCGTCCATGGTGAAGCGCTCGCGCGACCAGTCGCAGGAGGCGCCGAGCCGGCGCAGCTGCTCGACGATGGTGCCGCCCGATTCCGCCTTCCAGGCCCACACCCGCTCGAGGAATTTTTCGCGCCCCATGTCGCGGCGGGACGGCTCCTGGCGGGCGGCGAGCTGGCGCTCGACCACCATCTGGGTGGCGATGCCGGCATGGTCCATGCCGGGCTGCCACAGCACGTCCTTGCCGCGCATGCGCTCGAACCGCACCAGCACGTCCTGCAGCGTGTTGTTGAGCGCGTGGCCCATGTGCAGCGAGCCGGTGACGTTGGGCGGCGGAATGACCAGGCAATACGGCGCGGCCTTGCGGCGCTCGGGGCGGCCGGCGCGGAACGCCTCGGCGTCCTCCCAGGCGGCGGAGATGCGGTCCTCGATGGCGGCGGGCTGGTAGGTCTTCTCGATCATCTCGCGGGTTTCCGTGGCAGGAGCGGTACAAAGCGCCGCGGCCCCCGGCGTGTCAACGCCCGGTCCCGTGTCGCTCGCGTCGCGTCCATGGGTTCGGTGGGTTCGTGTCGGTGGCGGGCCGGCGGCCGCTCGAAGCCTCCGGCCGGTCAGCTGCGGCCGCGCGACACGCGCTCGATCTCGGCGCGCACCATCCGCTCGACCATCTGCGGCAGATTGTCGTCGAGCCACGCCTTCAGCATCGGCCGCAGCATCTCGCGGACCAAATCCTCGAGGGTGCGGGCGTTCTGCACCAGGACGGTCTGGGCGAGCGTGTTGAAGGCGGAATCGATCGCCGCCGAGCTCGCGGCCGACAACAGCGGGCCGTCGCTGCCCGAACGGCCGCTCGAATGGCTACCCGGATGCCCGCCCGAATGGCCGCCCTCCGCCGCGTGCGGGCGAGGCTCGGACGACTGCTCCGCCGGCCGCTCGGCGGCGCGCGGCGCGGGCTCCGGCTTGTCGTCCCAGCCGGGCTCGCTGAACATCACGTCCGGCTTGCCGTCGATCGTGCGGAACGCCGGACCGGGGGTGCGCATCGCCTCGGTCAGCTCCAGGATGTCCTCGGACGGCGGCGGGGGCTCCTCGGCCTTCGGCGGCTCGGGCTCCGGAGCGGGCGCGGGCTCCGGCTCCTCCGGCTCGGGCGCGGCGTCGAAGCTCGCGAACAGGGCGTCGATGTCGTCCTGGCTGTTGGTGGCGGACGGGTCGGAGGCGGTCGGCGGCGGCGCCGGCTTGACGGCCGCCGGCTTGGACGCCGCGCCGGGTGCGGGACCGGGTGCGGGCGCCTCGGCCGCCGGCGCGGAGGGCTTCGCCGCGGCCTTGCCGGTATCGTCGTCGGCGATGATCCGCCGGATGGAGGCGAGGATCTCCTCCATCGACGGCTCTTGAGCCTTGGCCGGTTGGTTCATGCGCTTCGTTCCCGCTCCCGGGCGCTCCGGACGTACCGATGGCCGGACGATCGCCTCGACGTCGACCCCGCTCGGTCACTCGAACGGCGCCTGCGCCCGAAACGCTCCGGACCTCGACGCGAAGCGTATCTCACGCGACCCTTGACCCGGTTCGACGACGCTCGAGAACGCTCCGAATCCGACGAATCATCGCCGCTCGGCTCTGCCGAGTATGGAGACGGGGCGAGGATACGCAAGCAAAGTAAAGGTTTTACGCCCACTTCATTGTGTCCGCGAAAAACTCGCGCGAGTTTCGTGGACCGCTTTTCTCCTGCGTCGTCCGAGCGGGCCCGTTCTCGGCCCCGCCCGAAGCTCGGTCCGCCCTCTGCCCGCCGGGCCCGGGCCGGACCGATCCGGCCCGCGTTCAGCGCCCGTCCGGGGTGCGCACGCCGGCCCACGAGTCGCGCACCTGCTGATAGTGCGTCATCGGGTCGTAGAGCGAGGTCGGCAGCCCGAGCACCGGCGGCGACAGCCGGCCGACCGCCGCGAGCAGCGAATAGGAGGCCACCACCCGATCGCGCTGCGCCGTCACCAGCGCCACCCGCGCATTCACCAGTTCCTGCTGGGCGTTCAACACGTCGAGCGTGGTGCGCTGGCCGACCCGGGCCTCCTCGCGCACGCCGTTGAGGGCGATCTCGGCCGCCGACACCTGGGCCTGGGTCGCCTCGATCTGCGCCTTGGCCGCCTCGAGCTGGCCCCACGCCTGCACCACCGTCGCCTGCGCCTGGTCGCGCGCGGTCTCGAGGTCGAGCCGCCGCTGCGACAGCGTCTCCTTGGAGGCGCGGATCGCGGCGTGGGTCTGGCCGCCCTGATAGATCGGCACCGAGAGCTGGCCGATCACCGAGGCCGAATACTGCTCCGAAACGGTCGGGCTGACGTCCCAATTCTTCTGGATGTTGGCCTGCGCAGTGAGGGTCGGCAGCAGCGCGCCCTCGTTGATCTTCACCTGCAGCGCCTGCACGTCGATGCCGAACATCGCCGCGGTGACGTTCGGGTTCTGCGCGCGGCCGCTGCCGATCGCCCCCGGCAGGCTGCGCGGCGACAGCCGATCGACCGGCGAGGCGGCGGCGAGCTTGCCCGGCTCCACGCCGATCACCTGGCGATAGGCCGCCTTGGAGGAGACGTAGTTCGATTCGGCGGCCGACACCTGCGAGCGGCCGGCGGCCAGCCGCGACTCCGATTGGGCGACGTCGGTGCGGGTCACCTCGCCGACCGAGAAGCGGTCGCGGGTCTGGCGCAGCTGCTCCTGCAAGACCTCGACGTTGCGCCGCTGGAGATCGAGAATCGCGCTGTCGCGCAACAGGTTCATGTAGGCGGTGGCGCCGTTGAGCAGGACGTTCTGCTCGATCAGCCGCAGCGTCTCGCGGGCGGCCGACACCTGGCCCTCCGCCTGCCGCACGCGATTGCCGGTCTGGTAGCCGTTGAACAGCGTCTGGGTGCCGGTGATGCCGATCCCGCGCGGCGTGAAATTGTCGTCGATTTTATAGGACTGACCGCTGCTGACGCCCTTGTAGTCCGTGTACTGCTGGCCGAGGGTCGCCGTCGCGGTGATGTTGGGCCGGTAGCCCGACAGCGCCGACGGCACGTTCTCGTCCGTCGCACGCACGATCGCCCGCTGCGCGTTGAGCTGCGGATTGTTGCGATAGGCCTGAGCGAGCGCCCCCGGCAGCGTGTCGGCGCGGGCAGGGCCCACCATCCCGATCGCCGCCATCAGTGTGATTGCCGCGGCAAAACCTCGCCGCTGTGTCATCCCCCCCATCATCACGGTCCCCAACGTCGAATACGCAAACACGCCCCTCGGTCCCGTGCCGCCGGCTTTACCAGCGAGCGACGCCACAGGGATGATGGCGGGACGATAAAAACTGCGGGAGGACTTTGGAACCCCACTCTCCAAAAAGATGCAGGGTGGCGCATTCGAGCCACAGCCGGGGCGGTAATATCCCCTAGAAAACAAAGGCCGGAGGCTTGGAGAAGGCGGGCAGCGGGGTGGCCACGGCATCGAACACCGGAACGCCCGCGACATCCTGCCCGACCCGCCGCCAAAGGGTCGCACGGCCGACCGGACCGATTCCCACGATGGCGATCAGCCGCCCCCCCTCGCGCAGCTGCGACAGCAACGCCGGCGGCATCTCCTCGACCGCTCCCTCGACGACGATCACGTCGTAGGGCGCCTGCGCCGGCCAGCCGTCGGCGAGCGGCCCGCACACCACGGACGCGTTGGTGACGCCCGCTTCGCCGAGCAGCTTGGCTGCCGCGGCGGCCACCGATTCGCTCTCCTCGAGCCCCACCACCTTCGCCGTCGTGCGGGCGAGCAGCGCGGTGGTGTAGCCGGTGCCGCAGGCCACCTCGAGCACCTGGTCGGTCGGGGCGAGGTCGAGCGCCTGCAGCATGCGGGCGGTCACCATCGGCTTGAGGGCGCAGCGGTGGGCGCCGCCCGGGCCGAGGCTCGCCACCGGCAGGTCGCCGTCCATGTAGGCGAGCGCCGCCTTGGCCGGCGGCACGAAATGCTCGCGCGGCACGGCCAGCATCGCCTCGATCACCCGCAGGTCGGTGACGCCGTTCGGGCGCACCTGATTGTCGACCATTTTTCGACGCGCGGCTGCAAAGTCCATGATGTTTCGCTCCGGCCCGCCCAGTGCTCCGCGACGTCCGCCCGCCGGACGTGACGCCCGTGTTGTGGAGCACGCCCCCCCAAAAGGCAAGGCAGGCACGAGTGCCGGGCACTCGTGGGCACTCGTGGGCACTCGTGCCCTCTCCCTCGGGTCCGGATGCCCTCGCCTGCCCCGAGGTCTGGGGACGCGGTCTCGGGACGAGGTCTCGGGCGACCAAAAAATCAGCGCAGGAAGGGATTGGTCGCCCGCTCCTGCCCGATGGTCGAGGCCGGGCCGTGGCCGCAGATGAAGGTGACGTCGTCGCCGAGCGGCAAGAGCTTCTCGGTGATCGAGCGCATCAGCGTGTCGTAATCGCCGCCCGGCAGGTCGGTGCGGCCGATCGAGCCGTGGAACAGCACGTCGCCGGTGATGGCGAATCGCTGGTCCGCGGCGACGAAGGCGACGCTGCCGGGCGAATGGCCGGGACAGAACAAGACGTCCATCGCCATGTCGCCGACCGTCACCTCGTCGCCCTCCCCCAGCCAGCGGTCGGGCGCGACGTTGCGCACGCCCTCCAGCCCGTAGGTCCGCCCCTGGTCGACGAGCCGCGCGAGCAGAAAATCGTCGGCCCGGTGCGGCCCCTCGATCGGCACGCCGAGCTTTTCCTTCAGCTCCGCCGCCCCGCCGGCATGGTCGATGTGGCCGTGGGTGAGGAGAATGCGTTCGACCACGATCTTGGTCTCGGCGATCGCCGCCTCGATCTGGTCGAGGTCGCCGCCCGGATCGATCACCACGCCGCGCATGGAGGGCTCGGTCCACAGGAGCGTGCAGTTCTGCTGAAACGGCGTGACCGGGACGATGGCGGCACGGAGCGTGGTCATGAAAGGTCCTTGCTTGCAGGCGGCGGGTCGGGCGCCGCGGCACGGTCGGCCAGAACGGTGAACGCGCCGTTCGCATGCGCCCGTCCGGCCGGAAGGTCTTCGCCGGCGAGGATGCGGGCGAGCGGGTCGCGCTTGTCGGCTCCCGATACCACGAACAGCATCGCTTTCGTCGAGGCGAGCGCCGGCAGCGTGAGGCTGACGCGCGGCACGAACGGGGCGAGCCCCGCCTCCGGCACGCCGACCACCAAACGGTCGGTGACCTCCACCGCGGGCTTGCCGGGAAACAGCGAGGCGGTGTGGCCGTCGCCGCCGAGCCCCATCAGCACGAGGTCGAACAACGGTTTTTGCGGATCGAGGGCGCGCGCGCAAGCGCCAGCGCTCCCGCCGTGTCTCGAGGCGTAGAAGCGAACGAGGTCGTCCTGGTAGGCCTTCGCCGCCGCCTCCAGGCTTTTCACGTCGGTGGGAACGGCGTGGATGCGCTCGGCCGGCACGCCGAGCGGCTCGAGCAGCGTTTCTCGCGCCTGCCGGGCGTTGCTGCGAGAATCGTCGGCCGGCACGAACCGCTCGTCGCCGAAGAACCAGTGCAGTCGCGCGACCGGGATGCGCGCCCGGTACGGCGCCTCGGCGAGCCGCCGATAGACCGGCAAAATGGTCGAGCCGCCGGTGAGGCACACCGCGCCGCGCTCCCCCACGTTTTCGAGCGCCGCGGCGATCCGCTCCGCCGCAGCCTCCACGAGCGCCGTTTTGTCGTCGAGGACGACGAGGTCTTCGGCCTTCATCGGAAACACCCGCTCACTCGATCGGCCGCCAGCGGCGGCCGTGGTCGCCGATCAGGCGGTGCGCCTCCTCCGGCCCGTCGCTGCCGACCCGGTAGCTCGCGAGCCCGTCCGCGCCGGCCTCCTTCCAGGCGTCCAGGAACGGCTGCACCGCCCGCCATGCCGCCTCGATGGCGTCGGCACGCTGAAACAGGATCGCGTCGCCGATCATGCAGTCGTAGATCAGCGTCTCGTAGCCGGTGCTGGGCGCGATGTCGAAATAGTCGCGGTACTGGAACCGCATGTGCACGCCGTCGAGGTTCACCGTGGGACCCGGGACCTTGGCGTTGAACTGCAGCGAGATACCCTCCTCCGGCGCGATTTTTACCGTGAGGAAGTTTTCCGCGAGGTGCTCCACCGGCGTCCGGCGGAACATCGCGAGCGGCGCCTGCTTGAACTTGATCGCCACCTCGCTCGAGCGGGCGCAGAGACCCTTGCCGGTACGCAGGAAGAACGGCACGCCGGCCCAGCGCCAGTTGTCGATCGCGAGCCGCATCGCGACATAGGTCTCGGTGGTGGAATCGGGCTTCACGTTCGGCGTCGCCAGATAGTCGGGGACGTCCTCCTCGCCGATCCGGCCGCCGAGATACTGCGCGCGCACGGAATTTTTCAGCGCCTCCTCCGGGCCGATCGCCTGGATCTCGTCGAGCACGGCCGCCTTCTCGCCGCGCACCGACTTCGATTCGAACCGCGAGGGCGGCTCCATCGCGATCAGCGACAGGAGCTGAAACAGGTGGTTCGGCACCATGTCGCGCAGCGCGCCGGTGGCGTCGTAGAATTTTCCGCGGCGGCCGACCGGCAGGGTCTCGGCGACGGTGATCTGCACCTGGTCGACGTGGTCGCGGTTCCAGATCGGCTCGAACAGGCCGTTGGCGAACCGCATGACCATGATGTTCTGCACCGTCTCCTTGCCGAGATAGTGGTCGATGCGAAAGATCTGGTCCTCGTCGAACACCGCCAGAAGCTCGCGATTGAGCGCCTGCGCCGAGGCGAGGTCGGTGCCGAACGGCTTTTCCACGATCAGCCGGCGCCACGGCCCGTCGCCGCCGTTGGCCCGTTCCTCTTGCCGGGCGAGGCCGGCCTCGCCGAGCGCGCGGGCGATCGGCGCGAACGCGGTCGGCGGCGTCGCGAGATAAAAGAGCCGGTTGCCGCGGGTGCCGCGGCGCTCCTCGATCGCCTCGAGCTTGTCGCGCAAGCGGTCGAACGAGCCGGGCTCCTCCGGGCCGCCCTGCACGAAGCTGACGCAGGCGAGCAGCCGGTCGATCACCTCGGGCTCGGTCTTGCGCGTCGCGAATGTCTCGAGGCCTTTGCGCAAGCCGTCGCGAAACGAGTCGGTCGTGTGCTCGCCCCGCCCCACCCCGACGATGGAAAACGCCTCCGGCAGCAGCTTTCCGGCGGCGAGATTGTAGAGCGCGGGCACCAGCAGGCGGTGGGTGAGATCGCCGGTGGCGCCGAACACGACGAAGCAGCAGGGGTCCGCCGGAACGATCCGGCCGTCGTTCTTCGCCGTCATCCGTTCACCTTCATGCGGTCACCGTCATGCGTCGCCCTTCGGCTGGGGATCGGAGGCTTTGCGCTCGGCCGGCTTCTGCTCGACATGGCCGCCAAAGCCGTGCCGCATCGCCGACAGCACCTTCTCGCCGAAGGTGTGCTCGCGGCGCGAGCGGAAGCGGGCATAGAGCGCGGCCGAGAGCACGTCGGCCGGCACCGCCTCGTCGATCGCCGCATTGATGGTCCAGCGGCCCTCGCCGGAATCCTCGACATAGCCGGTGTAGCCGGCGAGATCGCGGTCGCTCGCGAGCGCGGTCGCGGTGAGGTCGAGCAGCCACGAGGTGATCACGCTGCCGCGCCGCCACACTTCCGCGATGTCCGGCAGATCGAGGTCGAACCGCTCCTCCTTCGGCAAGCCCTCGCTCGACGCGTTGCGGAGGATGTCGAAGCCCTCGGCATAGGCCTGCATCAGGCCGTACTCGATGCCGTTGTGGATCATCTTGACGAAGTGCCCGGCCCCGCTCGGGCCGGCGTGCAGATAGCCGCGCACCGGGCGGTCGTCGCGCCCCTCGCGGCCGGGCGTCTTCGGGATGTCGCCCTCGCCCGGCGCCAGCGCGGCGAAGATCGGGTCGAGCTTCGCCACGACCTCCTTCTCGCCGCCGATCATCATGCAGTAGCCGCGCTCGAGCCCCCAGATGCCGCCCGAGGTGCCGACGTCGACATAGTGCACGCCGCGCTGCTTCAGCCATTTCGCGCGGCGGATGTCGTCCTTCCAGAAGGTGTTGCCGCCGTCGATCACGACGTCGCCGGAGCCGAGCAGGCCCGACAGCGTCTCGATGGTGGTCTCGGTGATCGGCCCGGCCGGCAGCATCACCCACACGATGCGCGGCGCGGGGAGCTTGCGGAGCAGGTCCTCGATGTCGCTCGCCCCGACCGCACCCTCGGCGGCGAGAGCCGCCACCGCCCGCTCGTCGCGGTCGTAGACCGCCGCCGTGTGGCCCGCCCGCAGGAGGCGGCGCACGATGTTGCCGCCCATGCGGCCGAGGCCGATCATCCCGAGTTGCATGTGTCCTCCGTCAGCCGAGCGAGCGATCGACCGCCGCGGCGAGCGCGGCGAGGCCTGCCGTCACGTCGGTCTTGAGATGGACCCGCAGAAGACGCCGGCCGCGCTCGGCGAGCACGCCGAGGTCGCCGCGTGCCTGCGCCGCCTTGATCACGCCGAAGGTCGCGGTCTGGCCGGGCACCGGCAGGTCGGGCCGGTCCTCGGCGGTGATCTGCAGGAAGACACCGGTGTTCGGGCCGCCTTTGTAGGCCTGGCCGGTCGAGTGCAGGAAGCGCGGGCCGAAGCCGACGCAGGTGGCGACCTTGCGGTGCAGCCGCACGGCGATCCGCATCTGCTGCAGCGCCTCGATGTGCGCCGGGTTCCGGGCGATGTAGGCGAGCAGCGCCACGTAGTCGCCGGGGCGGACCCGGTCGAAATGGGCGCCGAGCCAGGAGTCGACCGTCTCGCCCGCCCCCTCGGCACGCAGCGCGGCGGCGTTCTCGGGGTCGGTGTAGATGTCGAACGAGGGATCGGTCACCACCGGCGTCTCGGGCGGCAAGGTGCCGGTCTGCTCGAAGGCTGCGACCAGCTCGCGGGTCTTGATCTTCGAGGCCTCGACGTCCGGCTGGTCGAACGGATTGATGCCGAGCACGCTGCCGGCGACCGCGGTGGCGATCTCGAACCGGAAGAACTCCTGGGCGATCTCCTCCGGCGCCCGCAGCACGATGCGCACCACCGGGTGGCCGGCGTCCTCGATCGCCTTGATCGCCGCCTCGTAGGGGGCGGTGACGTCGGAGCCGAGGTGCAGGTCGACGAAAATGCGGTCGTTGCCGTAGAGCACCGGCGAGCCGACCGGCTCGCCGTCGACCGGGATGATCGCCTTGCCGTTCTTGCCGGTCGATTCGGCGATCAGCTGCTCGGCCCAGGCACCGAAATCGGCGAGCGCGGCCGGCGCCAGCATGGTCACCTTGTCGCGGCCCGCTTTTGCGGCAGCGCCGAGCACCAGGCCGAGACGGACGCCGGGATTGGAAGCCGGCGGCACCTCGGGCCCGCAGGCGTTCACCATCAGCTCGGCGGCGGCGACGAAGCGGGCGACGTCGATGCCGGCGGCGGCCGCCGGCACCAGCCCGAACGGCGACAGGATCGAGTAGCGCCCGCCGATCGTCGGCTCGCCGAAGAAGATCTTTCGAAAGCCGTCGCGCTCGGCGACCTTCTGCATCGACGAGCCCGGATCGGTGATCGCCACCACGTGCTTGCCGGCGGCGTCCCCCACCGTCTGGCGCAAGCGCTCGAGGAAGTGGGCGAGCATCACGTTCGGCTCGGTGGTCGAGCCGGACTTCGAGGCCACGATCACCAGCGTCTTCTCGAGGTTCACCGCGGCTTCGGTGGCGCGGACCTGTTCGGGATCGGTCGAATCGAGAACGCGCAGTTTCGGAAAGCCCGGCTGCTGGCCGAACGTCTCGGCAAGGACCTCCGGGCCGAGGCTCGAGCCGCCCATGCCGAGCAGCAGCACGTCGGAAAACCCGCTCGCCTTCACGTCGGCGGCAAAGTCCTGGTACTCGGAGAGTTTTGCCCGCGCCGCCTCGGTGCAGTCGAGCCAGCCGAGCCATTTCGCCTCGTCGGTGCCGGTCCACACCGTGGCGTCCTTCGCCCACAGGCGGCGGATCAGCCCGCCGGTGCGCCACGCCTCGATCTCGCGGGCCGTCGCCTCGGCGAGATCGGCCGGCATCGCGATGCTCTGCCGGTTGGCGCGCTCGCCGAGCACCAGCGCGCGCTTGTCGGCGACCGCGCCGAGCAGCTTGTCGAAGGCATCGGCGAACAGCGCGACGCCCTCCTCCACCAGCTTCTCGGTCACCGCGTCGAGCGAGATACCGGCGCGCGCCAGCTCGGCGAGCGCGGCTTCCGCCTCGTCGACGCCGCGGGTCAGCGTCTTCGCCGGATGGCCGTGGTCGCGGAACGCGTCGAGCGTCGCCGGCGGCACGGTGTTGACGGTGTGCGGGCCGATCAGCTCGTCGACATAGAGGACGTCGCTGTAGGCCTTGTTCTTGGTGCCGGTCGAAGCCCACAGGAGCCGCTGCGGCTTTGCCCCCTTGGCGTCGAGCGCCGCCCAGCGGGCACCCTCGACGATCGCCTGGTAGCTGCGATAGGCGAGCTTGGCGTTGGCGATGGCGATCTCGCCCTTCAGGGCCTCGAGCTTGGCCTTCTCCTCGGGGTCGTTGGCGGCGGCGATCTTCTCGTCGAGCAGCTTGTCGACCGCGCTGTCGATCCGGCTGACGAAGAAGCTCGCGACGCTCGCGACCTTCGACACGTCGCCGCCCTCGGCGGCATAGGCCTCGAGGCCCGCCATGTAGGCGTCGACCACCTGCTCGTAGACGGCGCGCGAGAACAAAAGCGTCACGTTGACGTTGATGCCCTCGGCGATCAGCGAGCGGATCGCCGGCAGGCCGGCAGCGGTGCCGGGCACCTTGATCATCAGGTTCGGCCGGTCGACGTCGCGCCACAGGCGGCGCGCCTCGGCCACCGTGCCCTCGGTGTCCATCGCGAGATAGGGCGACACCTCGAGGCTGACGAAGCCGTCCTCGCCCTTCGTCGCGTCGTAGACCGGGCGCAGCACGTCGGCGGCGCGCTTGATGTCGGTGACGGCGACCTTCTCGTAGAGCGCGCCGACGCCCGCGTCGCCCTGCGCCAGCATCTGGCGGATGGCGCCGTCGTACTCGTCCGAGCCGCCGATCGCCTTCTCGAAGATCGACGGGTTGGAGGTGACGCCCCGCACCCCGTCCTCCTCGACCATCCGCTGCAAGCCCCCGCTCTCGACGAAGCCGCGGGCGAGAAAATCGAGCCACACGGCCTGTCCGTGGTCCTGCAGCGCTTTGAGTGGATTCATGGTCGTCACCGGTTTCGGGTTGCTGGCCGCGGGCGGGGGCCGGGGGCGAACGCCGCGCCCTGCGGGATGTTCCGGGCGCCGGCGCGCGGGCCGGCGATGCGGTCCCGATCTTAACCCTTCGAGCGGCGGCGACAACGACGGCGGTACGACAGTCCACGATACCGGCGGTTTCGCGTCCGGTGGACGGGGGTGGCGGACGGAGGCGAGACGGCGAAGCCGGGGTCCGGAGCCTGGGGCCGGCCGGCCGGTCAGACGGTGGCGAGCACCGCCGACAGGGCGCGCGCCAGCATCTCCGCGCGAAACGGTTTTTGCACCACCGGACGGTGGGCCCAGGCGGGCGCCAGGCCGTCGACTCCGTAACCGGTGGTGAACACGAAGGGCACGCCCTCGGCCTTCAGCCGCTCGGCGACCGGATAGACTTCCTCGCCGTCGAGATTGACGTCGAGCACGGCGACGTCCGGCCGCTGCTCGGCGATCGCGGCGAGCGCCTCGGCGACACCGGCGACATTGGTCACGCCGGCACAGCCGAACTCGCGCAGCATGTCCTCGATCAGGAACGAGATGATCGCTTCGTCCTCGACGACGAGGACGTTGAGGCGGTCGAAACTCGGTAGCGGCTGGTCCCCGTTCTCGCTCACGTCATCCCGGCGTCGACGACAATGGAATATCCATCGTACATCGCAGTCCGGACGGATCGTAGTCAAGCGTGGCCATCCCGCGCAGCTGGCGCGACACGCCCTGCTGGACCAGCCGGCTGCCGAAGCCGAGATGCGCGGGCTTGGCGACCGGCGGGCCGTCGCTCTCGGTCCAGTGCAGCACCAGGGTCGGCGGGCGGTAGCCGTTCGACACCGACCAGCTCACCGACAGCCGGCCGGCCTCGTTCGACAATGCGCCGTATTTCGCCGCGTTGCTGGCCAGCTCGTGAAAGATCATCGCCAGCGTCAGCGAGGATTGCGCGCCGAGCCGGATCGCGTCGCCGCGCAGCTCGATCCGGCCGTCCGCCGCCTTCAGGTAGGGCGCGACCGCGCTCTCGATCAGGCTCTTCAGGTCGATCGGCTCCCACCGGCCGCGGCTCAGCTGGTCGTGCGCCCGGCTCAGCGCGATCAGCCGACCCTCGAAGTCGTCCTGGGCGCCTTTCGGCAGGCCGCAGGTGCGGATCGTGTGGTCGGCGAACGACTGCACCGTCGCCAGCGTGTTCTTCACCCGGTGATTGAGCTCGTTGAGGAGCGTCCGCTGCTGGTGGTCGGCGCGCTTGCGGTCGGTGATGTCCTGAAAGCAGCCGACGGCGCCGATCAGGGCGCCGTCCTCGTCGGTGATCGGCTCGATATTGGCGAGGGCGATGGCGCGGCCGCCGTCGAACCGCTCGATCACGATCTCGCAATCACGGACGGAGCCGGCGGCATTGCGCATGAAGTCGCCGACCGGGGTGTCGGTGAGCGACAGGCGGTGCCCTTCGCGGGAGGCGTAGGTGTGCCAAGGATCGAGCGCATCCTCGGCGACGATCGGCGATCGCCCCCACAGCTCGGCTGCCCGGCGATTGCAGTGCACGATCGCGCCGGCCTCGTCGCACAGGTAAGCCGGAACCGGAAGAACGTCGAGCATGTCCTTCCAGGATTTCAGCTTACCGGGCATCTGGCAGGACGTCGCGGTGAGATCCGCGGGTCCATGGGCGAGACTATCCATCACCGAACCTTGGCGGGAGGGCAATCGACGACACCTTCAATTGGAACGAAAACGCGCGATGCGGGGTTTGGTTCCGGCGCGGTACCGCCATGGGGAATGGCGGATGGTCACGAGCGCGTCAACTCGGGTCGCGGCCGCGCCAGCGCTCGGATGCGGAGCGGCCCGGGACGAAGGCCCCGACCGAAAGCCCGGCGAGCAGCGTCGCCAGACGGCTTCGCAAGCGGGAGGAAGAAGCCCCGGGCGGAGGAACGTCGTTCGCCGGCTGCGGCGCGGGCGATGCGGCGCCGACGATCCGGACGCGGACCGGCGTGGCGGCCAGAGGCGGCGAGCCGGTGGTCGCCTCGCGGGTCTCCGCCCGCAGCCGGAGGCAACCGACCGCCAGGGTGATCCGGGACACCATCTCCGACGACCTCGACCCCGATGCACGCTGCGAACCGGCACGCGGATCGTGACTGCCCATCACGAATCTCCCCGCTTTTCGGCGACGCGGACCACGCCCGGTCGCCTTGTCGTTGTTCGGACGCCGCGGCATTCGCTCCTCGAGGCGAGCCATCGAAAAGCGAATCTTTCACCGCATCGGCGTCATCGAGGTTAATGAAAGGTTCCATCACGAACAGTTCGGGCAAGCCCCGTTCGTAAATGTCCGGGTTTCCGGACTCCGCCACCGCAAAGCCCGAATACCTTTCGGCACCATTGTCCGCCGACCGTGCGGGGCTCTCAGTCCTCGTCCGGCGCGTCGGTGAT
Organism: Rhodovulum sp. PH10; assembly: GCF_000293785.1. Lineage (GTDB taxonomy): Bacteria > Pseudomonadota > Alphaproteobacteria > Rhizobiales > Xanthobacteraceae > Rhodoplanes. The sequence continues at coordinate 123,403 of NZ_AKZI01000036.1, forward strand.
CGGGTCGTAGCGGGCGGCGTCGAAGCCGAGCAGATTGAACGACTGCACCATGTGCGGCGGCAGCGGCGCCGTCACGTCGATCGTGCCGCCGCGCGGATGCGGGATCACCAGGCGGCGCGCCATCAGGTGAAGCCTGTTCTGAATTCCCCCCGGCAACTGCCAGTTCTCGATGGAGAAATATTTCGGGTCGCCGACGATCGGATGGCCGATATGGGCGAGGTGCGCACGCAGCTGGTGGGTGCGCCCGGTGACCGGCTTGAGCGACAGCCATGCGAGGCGCTGCGCCGCGGTCTCCACCACGGCGTAATAGGTGACGGCGTGAATCGCCCCCTCCTCGCCGTGCTTGGCGATCCGCATGAAGCTCTCCTCCTCGCGCTCCTCCTTGGCGAGAAAGGTCGAGATCCGGCCCTGCTTGGGCTTCGGAACGCCGGCGGCGAGCGCCCAGTAGATTTTTCGCGTTTCGCGCGCGCGAAAACTCTTTGCCAGCGTCGAGGCGGCGAACCGGGTTTTCGCCACCAGCAGGCAGCCGGACGTGTCCTTGTCGAGCCGGTGCACCAGCCGCGGTTTTTGCCCGCGCGCGTCGCGCAGAACCTCCAGCATGCCGTCGACGTGCTTCTTGGTGCCCGAGCCGCCCTGCACCGCGAGGCCCATCGGCTTGTTCAGCACCAAAATGTCGTCGTCCTCGAGCAGCGTGATCGACTTCAGGAAGGCGCGGGTTTCCGCGTCGCGCTCCGGGTTCTCGCGGGCCGCCGGCGCCGCGAGCCGCAGCGGCGGGACGCGGACGCTCTGGCCTTCCTCGAGCCGGTCCTTGGTGTCGACCCGCTTGCCGTTCACCCGCACCTCGCCCTTGCGGACGATTCGCTGGATGTGGCTGAACGACAGGCTCGGGAAATGCGCCTCGAAGAAGCGATCGACCCGCATGCCGGCCTCGTCGGCCGACACCACGATGGTCTGCACGGCGGTCGCGGGGGTGTCGTCCTGCGCCGGCTCGGGCTCGGCCCGGCGGCAACGAGCCGGGCGGTCGTCACGCGATCGCGCGCCGGAGCGCGGCTCGTCGGAGCGCGGCTCGTCGGACCGATGCTCCTCGCTCGAATCGCCGGCCGGCGCGTCGTCGAAAAGGTCGTCGTCGGTCAGCCGGTCGTCGGCAAAGCGGTCGCCCGAAAAATTCTCGTCGGCGAAGGGATCGTCGTAGAAACGGTCCTGCAGCCGGTCGTCGGCGAAACGGTCCCGCGGCGGCCGCTCGTCGGACACGCCGTCGTCGCGCCGCTTGCCGCGAAACGATGCCGGCCGCTCCGGGCGCCCTGCCCGCGCTTGCGGCCGCCGGTCGGCGCTATCCTCGAAACGTCCCTCGGACCGCCCGCGGTCCTCGAAGCGCCCGCGCGCCTCGCCCCTGCCGGCGCCTTCACCGAACCGCTTGCCGCCCCCCTTGCCACCCCCCGTGCCGCCACCGGCGGCTCTCTTGCCGAATCCGCCGTCCGGCTTGCCGAAGCGCCGGCCCTCGCCGCGCTCGGCGGAGGCTCCAAAACTCTTGCCGAAACTCTTGCCGAAGCCGCGGCCTTCGCTGCGGCCCTCGCCCCGGCTCTCGCCGCGACCGCTCGCCCCGCCGACCTCGTCGAAGCGCTTGCCGAACGGCTTTCCGAACCGCTTGCCGCCGCGCTCGGCGGCGCCGCCTTCCGATGCAAAACGCGGCCCGGCCTTCGGCCCCCTGTCCGACCCGGCCTTCGGCCCCCTGTCCGGCCCGCGGCTGCCAGGCTTTCCGAATCCCTTGGGCCCCTTGCCGGCGCCGCGCGGCGGCCCGCCGGAAAAACCGCTGCGATCGTGATCGCGCGGCCCGGCGATCCGCCGTCCGCCGCCCGGCTGTCTCGGGCCGCTGCCGCCTCGTGCCATGTCTCACCTCACATCCGGCGGTTCCGGGCCGTGTGGAAGACGGCCACGATCTCCACGCCGTCCTCGCCGACCCGATAGATCGCCACATAAGGGAGACCGGGTACGACCAGGATGCGTGTCCCCGAAGCGCCCGGCCGACCGGACCACGGCAGTGTGCGAAGGCGATCGATGGATTGTTCTATTCGTTGGACGACCGAACGCGCTGCCGCCGGATCGTCGTGCGCGATGTAGTCGCGGATTTTTTGCAAGTCCGCAACCGCTTCCGCGCGATATCGCAGCATCATTCGGCCGGCCCGTCGAACACGGACCGAACCTCCTCGTCGCTCGCGAATATCGGCTCCGCCGCGAGCCGGCGTTTCACCTCCGCCACCTGCTCGGGCGTGAGCAGCGGCTCCTGGTCGGCCTCGAGGAAATCGAGAAGCAGGAAGGCGGCCTGCTGCTGCCGGTCGTCCGGCAAGGCTTCGAGCCGCGCGATAACGTCACGGAGTGCCTCGTTCATCGACCCGTCCTCGGCGCGCTTGTGGTCGCATCCGCAGTCTAGCGCGGGCCGGACGGGCGGGCGAGCCTCCCCTCCCGACCCCCCGCGCCTGCGCGACTCAGGCCCCGTTGCGCTCGCGGCGCAGCTTCTCCCAGTAGTCGAGACGTTTCCTGATCTCGCGCTCGAAGCCGCGCTCGACCGGGTGATAAAAGCTCTGGCGGCCCAGCTCCTCGGGGAAATAGTCCTGGCCGGAGAAGGCGTTCTCGGTCGCGTGGTCGTACTCGTAGCCGGCCGAGTAGCCTTCCTGCTTCATCAGCTTGGTCGGCGCGTTGAGGATGTGCTTGGGCGGCACCAGCGAGCCCCCTTGCTTGGCAGTGCGCATCGCAGCACCGAACGCGACATAGGTGGCGTTCGATTTCGGCGCGGTCGCCATGTAGATCACGGCCTCGGCAATCGCCAGCTCCCCTTCGGGGCTGCCGAGAAAGTCGTAGGCGTCCTTGGCGGCGTTGGCGATCACCAGCGCCTGCGGGTCGGCGAGCCCGATGTCCTCCGACGCCATCCGCACGAGCCGGCGGGCGAGAAACAGCGGGTCCTCGCCGGCGTCGAGCATGCGGCAGAGCCAGTAGAGCGCCGCGTCGGGGTCGGAGCCGCGCACCGACTTGTGCAGCGCCGAGATCAAATTGTAGTGCCCGTCCCGGCTCTTGTCGTAGATCGGCGCGCGCCGCTGCACGATGTCCTGCAGCGTCTTCGCGTCGAACCTCTCGCCCGCCCGCGCGGCGCGCCAAATCTCCTCGGCGAGCGTCAGGGCGGCGCGGCCGTCGCCGTCGGCCATCCGCACCAGCACGCCGCGCGCCTCCTCGTCGAGCGGCAGCGGCTTGCCCTCGACCTCCTCGGCACGCGCCAGGAGCTTTTCGAGCGCCGGGCCGTCGAGCGGGCGAAACACCAGCACGCGCGCCCGCGACAGAAGCGCGGCGTTCAGCTCGAACGACGGGTTTTCCGTGGTGGCGCCGACCAGCACCACGGTGCCGTCCTCCATCACCGGCAGGAAGGAGTCCTGCTGGGCGCGGTTGAAGCGGTGCACCTCGTCGACGAACAGAAGCGTACCCTGCCCCGTCTCGCGGCGGGCCCGGGCGGTGTCGAACGCCTTCTTCAGGTCGGCGACGCCGGAGAAGACGGCGGAGAGCTGGGCGAATTCGAGGTCGGTCGCATGCGCGAGCAGCCGCGCGACGGTGGTCTTGCCGGTGCCCGGCGGCCCCCAGAAGACCAGCGAGCCCAGCGAATGCGTCTCGATCATCCGCGTCAGCGCGCCGTCCGGCCCGAGCAGATGGTCCTGCCCGACCACCTCGGCGAGCGCGGTCGGCCGCAAGCGGTCGGCGAGCGGACGCGGCGCCTCGTGCTCGAGCCCGGCGGCGGCGAACAGCGAAGGCGATGCGTCCGGCTTCTTTGCGCGCGGTGCCATGGCGGCCGGCGGGCTACCCTCCGAACACGACCGAGATCGGCTGGCCGTCGCGCAGAATGGTGATGCGCCACAGGCGGAAGCGCTCGCGGGCGATCTGGTCGAGATCGTGGCTCGTCTTGATCTTCTCGCCGTTCACGGCGACCACCACGTCGCCCTTGCGGAAGCCGAGATTGCCCGCCGGCGATCCCTGCTCGATGCCGACGATCGCGCAGCCCTTCAGCGACAGATCGAGCCGCAGCTCGTCGGCCAGCGCCGGCGAGAGGTTCGCGACCTTGGCGCCGAGGAAGGGCGAGCGCGAGCGGATCACCCGCTCGTCGCGGGGCCCGTCCGGCACCGCCTCGAGCGGCACCATCAGCGACACCGTGCGGCCCGAGCGCAGCACGTCGACCTGCGCCTTGCCGCCCATCGCCTTGGTGGCGAAGCGGTAGTCGAAGGCGTTCGGATCCTCCACCTCGGTGCCGTCGATGGTGACGATCAGGTCGCCGGTGCGCAGCCCCGCACGCGCCGCCGGGCTGTCCGGCACGATGGTCGCGACCAGCGCGCCGGCCGGCCGCTTGAGCCCGAACGCCTCGGAAATCTCCGCCGTCACCGCCTGCAGCTTGGCGCCGAGCCAGGGCCGCCGCACCACGCTCGAGCCGCCCTGCGCCGAGGCGATCACGCTGCGAACCATGTTGACGGGGATCGCAAAGCCGATGCCCTGCGAGCCGCCGGAGCGCGAGAAGATCGCCGTGTTGATGCCGACCAGCCGGCCCGTCAGGTCGACCAGCGCGCCGCCCGAATTGCCGGGATTGATGGCGGCGTCGGTCTGGATGAAGAAGTGATAGTCGGTGATGCCGATCTGGGTGCGGGCGACCGCCGAGACGATGCCGTGCGTCACCGTCTGGCCGACGCCGAACGGGTTGCCGATCGCCAGCACGATGTCGCCGACCTCGAGCCCGTCGGAATCGCCGAGCGCGATCGCCGGGAATTTTTCGGTCGCCTCCTTCAGGCGCAGCACGGCGAGGTCGGAGCGCGCGTCCTTCAGCACGATCTCGGCCTCGAACTCGCGCTTGTCGGAGAGCGCCACCTTCACCTGATCCATGTTCTCGACGACATGGTTGTTGGTGATCACGAGGCCGCTCGAATCGACGATCACGCCGGAGCCGAGCGAGCGTTGCACCTGGTTCTGCGGGCCGCCGAAGAAGCGCCGAAACACCGGATCGTCCATCAGTGGATTGCGGTTCTCGACGACCCGCGCCGCATAGACGTTGACGACGCTCGGGGTGATCCGCTTGACGATCGGGGCGTAGGTGAGCCGCACCTCGGCGGGCGAGGTCGGCACCCGTGCCTGGTCGGCCTCGCCGACGGTCGCAACCGACACCGCGGCGAGCAGCGCCGCGCACCCGAGAACCGCGCGCACGAATGGCCGCATGGTGAACTCCTCGTGATTTTCCGCGCCTTATAGGGCCTTCACCGCGGCAATAGAAGGGCGGCCGCGCACCCCTGGCCGCGCGTTGCCCGGCCTCCGCGACGAAAAACGCGCCGCAGGCTTTCGCCAGGGCGCGTCGTCGAACTCTTGCTTGTCGGCGGCGGCGCGCCGCCGCATCTCGGGCGGCCGGCCGTCGCTTGCCTGGCGGGCGGACGAATCAGGCCGCCTCGGCCTCGCCGCCCTCGGCGGTCGGGCCGGAATCCTTGCCCTTGGCGTCGACGTCGCGATCGACGAACTCGATCACGCCGACCGGCGCGGAATCGCCGTAGCGATAGCCGGCCTTGAGGACCCGGGTGTAGCCGCCCTGGCGGTCCTTGTAGCGCGGGCCGATCACCTCGAAGAGCTTCTTGACCATCGCGATGTCGCGCAGCTCGGCGACCGCCTGGCGGCGCGCGTGCAGGTCGCCGCGCTTGCCGAGGGTGACCAGCTTCTCGACGATCGGACGGAGATCCTTCGCCTTCGGCAGGGTGGTGACGATCTGCTCGTGCTTGATCAGCGCCGCCGCCATGTTGGCGAACATGGCGCGCCGATGCTCGGACGTGCGGTTGAGCTTGCGGTGGGCGAAACCGTGGCGCATGGCCGTTTCCTCTTCCTGCCGGTCATTCCGGGGAGCGCACCACGGCGAGCCGGAATCCTGTCACAAACAATGCCCTCGGCGACGGGTGCCGGGCGCGCGCCGCGCGGGCGCGCCGGGCACGCCGGGCCTCAGTAGTGGTCTTCGAAGCGCTTGGCCAGCTCTTCGATGTTCTCGGGGGGCCAGCCGGGCACCTCCATGCCGAGATGCAGGCCCATCTGCGCCAGCACCTCCTTGATCTCGTTGAGCGATTTCCGCCCGAAGTTCGGCGTGCGGAGCATCTCCGCCTCGGTCTTCTGAACGAGGTCGCCGATATAGACGATGTTGTCGTTCTTCAGGCAGTTGGCGGAGCGCACCGACAGCTCGAGCTCGTCGACCTTCTTGAGGAAGGCCGGCGGGATGCCGCCGAGATCGTCGGCGAGCAGCATCGGCTGCTCGGCCCGCTTCGGCTCCTCGAAATTGACGAACACGTTGAGCTGGTCCTGCAGGATGCGCGCGGCATAAGCGAGCGCATCGTCCGGGCTCACCGCGCCGTTGGTCTCGATCTGCATGGTCAGCTTGTCGTAGTCGAGGATCTGGCCCTCACGGGTGTTCTCGACCTTGTAGGAGACCTTCTTGACCGGCGAGTAGAGGCTGTCGACCGGGATGAGCCCGATCGGCGCGTCCTCCGGACGGTTGCGCTCGGCCGGGACGTAGCCCTTGCCGGTGTCGACCGTGAACTCCATGCGGATCTCGGCGCCCTCGTCGAGATGGCACAAGGTCAGCTCCGGATTGAGGATCACCACGTCGCCGACGGTCTGGATGTCGGCGGCGGTGACGACCGACGGGCCCTGCTTCTTCACCACCATCCGCTTCGGGCCTTCGCCCTGCATCTTGATGGCGATGTCCTTGATGTTCAGGACGATGTCGGTGACGTCCTCACGCACGCCGCCGATCGAGGAGAACTCGTGGAGGACGCCGTCGATATGGACCGACTGCACGGCGGCACCCTGGAGCGACGACAGCAGGATCCGGCGCAGCGCGTTGCCGAGCGTCAGGCCGAAGCCACGCTCCAGCGGCTCGGCGACCACGGTCGCGAGGCGCTTGGGGTCGTGACCCGGGAGCACGTTCAGCTTGTTAGGCCGAATCAATTCTTGCCAGTTCTTCTGAATGGTCACGTCATCACCCATGATCGAGTGGCGCGGGGGTTGGTCGAGCCGCGCGTCCCGCTCCGCCCGCGAGACCGAAAAGCGGCGGCGGACCCGGGGTCCGCCGGCAACGAAGTCGTACTCTCGAAAATCACACGCGGCGGCGCTTGCGCGGACGGCAGCCGTTGTGCGGGATCGGCGTCACGTCGCGGATCGAGGTGATGGTGAAGCCGGCGGACTGCAGCGCGCGAAGGGCCGATTCGCGGCCGGAGCCGGGCCCCGCCACCTCGACCTCGAGCGTACGCATGCCGTGCTCCTGCGCCTTGCGGGCGCAATCCTCGGCGGCGATCTGAGCGGCGTAGGGGGTCGACTTGCGCGAGCCCTTGAAGCCCATGGTGCCGGCCGACGACCAGGCGATGGCATTGCCCTGGGCATCGGTGATGGTCACCATCGTGTTGTTGAAGGACGCGTTCACGTGTGCGACGCCGGAGGCGATGTTCTTGCGCTCACGGCGGCGGACGCGGGTGGTTTCCTTTGCCATTGTCGACCCTTTTGCGGTCCGGATGTCGCACCGTTCCGCCTCTGACCTGAAGACCTGCGGCCGAGTGCCGGCGGCCCGTTGATACTCTTACTTCTTCTTGCCGGCGATCGGCTTGGCCGGACCCTTCCGGGTGCGGGCATTGGTGTGGGTGCGCTGGCCGCGCACCGGCAGGCCGCGACGATGGCGCAGGCCGCGGTAGCAGCCGAGGTCCATCAGCCGCTTGATGTTCATCGAGGTCTCGCGGCGCAGATCGCCTTCGACCAGATAGTCGCGGTCGATCATCTCGCGGATCTGCAGCACCTCGTTGTCGGTCAGCTGCGACACGCGGCGCTCGACCGGGATGCCGACCTTCTCGACGATCTCCAGGGCCTTCGCCGGCCCGATCCCGTGGATGTACTGAAGACCAATGAGCACGCGCTTATTGGTCGGAATGTTCACGCCAGCAATACGGGCCAAAGCCGCAGCTCCTTCTTCCCCCCGGCCGTCGTCGCCGGTTGTTCGCCTCTATGCGCTGCCGATACGCGCGAAAACGACGCCACTCCCCGATTTCGGGGGCCCGGCGCCGTCCATGAGTTCACTCCGACAGGGAACGCAGTATTTACGGATTCCCTTCGGACCCGTCAACCTCTGCGCCCTCGAGTCGCCGTGATCTCCTGTCCGGCTCCCGCCGCGGCGTGCGCCGGACGGTTCGGACACGATCACCGTGCGGCCGCCGCCGACGCGGACCGGCCGCCCGCCGCCTTGGCCGTCTCAAGCACCTCCTCGATCGACGCGGTCACCCGGTCGATCGAGGCCATTCCGTCGACGGTTCGGAGCATGCCCTTGCCGTCGTAATACGCCGTCAGCGGCGCGGTCTGGGACCGGTACGCCGAAAGGCGCGTCTTCAGCGCCTCGGGGTTGTCGTCCGGTCGCACCGCCTCGCCTTTCGCGGTCATCTCCCGTACACGATTCTCGACCCGCGCGAGCAGCGCCGCCTCGTCGACCTTCAGCTCGACCACCGCATCGAGCGCAAGGCCCTTGTCGGCGAGCATCGCCTCGAGCGCCTCGGCCTGCGGCACGGTGCGCGGAAAGCCGTCGAGGATGAAGCCGTTGGCGGCGTCGGGCTGGTCGATCCGGTCGGACACGATCGCCACCACCACCGCGTCCGGCACCAGCTCGCCACGCGCCATGATGTCCTTGGCCTTCAGGCCGACCGGCGTCTCCGCCTTGACCGCGGCGCGCAGCATGTCGCCGGTCGAGAGCTGGACGATGCCGTGGCTCTGCACCAGGCGCTGGGCCTGGGTGCCCTTGCCGGCACCCGGCGGTCCGAGCAGGATCAGTCTCATCGACGACGGCCCCTCAGCTTGGATTTCTTGATCAGGCCTTCGTACTGATGAGCGAGCAGGTAACCCTGCACCTGCGCCACCGTATCCATCGTCACGCTGACCACGATCAGGAGCGACGTGCCGCCGAAGTAGAACGGCACCGCCGCGTATGAAATGAGGATTTCCGGGATCAGGCAGACGATCGCGAGATAGGCCGCGCCGATCACGGTGATGCGCGTGAGCACGTAATCGATGTACTCCGCGGTGCGCTCGCCCGGACGAATGCCGGGGATGAAGCCGCCGTGCTTCTTGAGATTGTCGGCGGTCTCGGTCGGATTGAACACGATCGCCGTGTAGAAGAAGGCGAAGAAGACGATCATGCCGATATAGAACACCAGGAACAGCGGACGGCCGTGGCCGAGCTGGGTGGTGATGGTCGACAGCCACTCCGGCCCCTGCCCCGCGTTCAGGTTGGCGACGGTGGTCGGCAACAGGAGGAGCGAGGAGGCGAAGATCGGCGGAATGACGCCCGACGTGTTCAGCTTGAGCGGCAGGTGCGAGGTCTGGCCCTCGAACATGCGGTTGCCGACCTGGCGCTTCGGGTACTGGATCAGCAACCGGCGCTGCGCCCGCTCCATGAACACGATGAAGGCGATGACCGCGATCGCCATGACGATGATGCCGAGGATCAGGCCGGTCGACAGCGCGCCCTGGCGACCGAGTTCGAGCATGCCGGCGATCGCGCTCGGCAGCTCGGCGACGATGCCGGCGAGGATGATCAGCGAGATGCCGTTGCCGATGCCGCGCGCGGTGATCTGCTCACCGAGCCACATCAGGAACATGGTGCCGCCGGTCAGCGTGATCACCGTCGAGATGATGAAGGTCGGGCCCGGATCGGCGACCACCGAGCCCGCGCCCTGCAGGCCGACCGAGATGCCGTAGGCCTGGAAGCCGGCCAGGATCACCGTGAGATAGCGGGTGTACTGGTTGATGATCTTCCGGCCCGCCTCGCCCTCCTTCTTGAGGGCCTCGAGCTGGGGCGACACCGTCGTCATCAGCTGGATGATGATCGACGCGGAGATGTACGGCATGATGTTCAGCGCGAAGATCGCCATCCGATGGATGCCGCCTCCCGCGAACATGTTGAACATGCCGAGAATGCCGCCCGCCTGGGTGCGGAAGATCTGCTCCCACTGGCCGGGATCGATGCCCGGCAGCGGGATGTAGGTGCCGAGCCGGTAGACCAGCAGCGCCCCCAGCGTGAACCAGATACGCTTCTTGAGCTCCTCGGCCTTGGCGAGGGCCGAGAAGTTGAGATTGGCTGCCAGTTGCTCTGCTGCAGAGACCATGTCGAAGCTCCGGTTGCCGCCCTGGTCGGCGTCGCCCCCGATCGGCGGCGCCGAGCCGGCGTCGCCGAGCCGGCGCAGACCCCGATATGGGGATCAGCCGGCCTGTTCGCCCGTCTCTTTGCGGACGGCCAGCACCTTCACGGTGCCGCCGAGCTTCTCGACGGCGGCGATCGCCGACTGCGAAGCGCCGTGCACCTCGAAATCGACCTTGGCGGTGAGCTCGCCGCCGCCCAAGAGCCGGACGCCGTCGCGGGCGCGCCGCAGCACGCCGGCATTCACCAGCGCCGCGCAGTCGATCACCGCGTCGGTCTTGAGCGTGCCCTTGTCGATCGCCGCCTGGACGCGACCGATGTTCACCTCGTTGAGGTCGAGCGCGAAGATATTCTTGAAGCCGCGCTTCGGCAGACGCCGATGCAGCGGCATCTGGCCACCCTCGAACCCCTTGATGGCGACGCCGGTGCGCGCGGTCTGGCCCTTGCCGCCGCGCCCGCCGGTCTTGCCCTTGCCGGACCCGATGCCGCGGCCGATCCGCATGCGCGCCTTGCGGGCCCCTGGCTTGTCCGCGATCTCGTTGAGCTTCATGTCGAATTCCTCGGGTCTAGACGGGTCGCCCGGCCCTGGCGGCCGCAGTCTCCGCGCCGCACCGCGTGCGGCCGCCGGACGACCGGCCGGGCCGAGCCCGGCCGCGACGAACGCTTATTCGCCCTCGCGCTCGAGCACGCGGACGAGGTGATGCACCTTGCTGATCATGCCCTGCACGGACGGCGTGTCCGGCAGCTCGGACACGCGCCCGATCTTGTTGAGGCCGAGCCCGACCAGCGTCTCGCGCTGATCGTGCCGGCGGCGGATCGGGCTGCCGATCTGCTGGACCCGGAGGGTCTTGGTCTCGCTCGCCATCTCGCTTCTCCCGGCGGGGCTCACTCGGACGCCGCCTCGGCGTCGGCGCCTTCGCGCCGGCGCGACTGCAGCGCCGAGACCTTGATGTTGCGGCGCGCCGCGACCGAGCGCGGCGAATCCTGGTTCTTCAGCGCATCGAAGGTCGCCCGCACCATGTTGTACGGGTTCGACGAGCCGAGCGACTTCGCCACCACGTCCTGCATGCCGAGCGTCTCGAACACGGCGCGCATCGGGCCGCCGGCGATGATGCCGGTACCGGCGGGCGCCGCACGCAGCTGCACCTTGCCGGCGCCGTGATGGCCGGTGACGTCGTGATGGAGGGTGCGGCCCTCGCGCAGCGGCACCCGGATGAGGCCGCGCTTGGCCGCATCGGTCGCCTTGCGGATCGCCTCCGGCACCTCGCGGGCCTTGCCGTGGCCGAAGCCGACGCGGCCCTTCTGGTCGCCGACCACCACCAGCGCGGCGAAGCCGAACCGGCGGCCGCCCTTCACGACCTTCGCGACGCGGTTGATGTGAACGAGCTTATCGGTGAACTCGTTGTCGCGCTCGTCCCGATCGCGTTCGCGCTCACGTGCCATGTCATAATCTCCGTTCGGGCGCGCGCCCGCTGCCCCGTCAGAAATTCAGCCCGCCCTCGCGGGCGCCGTCGGCCAGCGCCTTGACGCGGCCGTGATAGATGTAGCCGCCGCGGTCGAAGACCACGTCCTTGACACCCTTGGCGGCCGCCCGCTCGGCGAGCAGCTTGCCGACCGTCTTGGCGGCTTCCTTGTCGGCGCCCGTCTTGAGGCTTTCGCGCAGCGCCTTCTCCAGCGAGGAGGCGGCCGCGATCGTCTCGCCCTTCAGGTCGTCGATCACCTGGGCGTAGATGTGCTTGGAGGACCGGTGGACGGACAGCCGAAGCCGATCGCCCGCCACCGCCTTGAGGGCACGCCGCACGCGGCCGGCGCGCCGTGCCGTCTTGATGCTGAGCCTGGACATCGTGCGCCCCGTTATTTCTTCTTGCCTTCCTTGCGGAAGATGTATTCGCCCGCGTACTTGATGCCCTTGCCCTTGTAGGGCTCCGGACCGCGGAACGCGCGAATTTCGGCGGCCACCTGGCCGACCCGCTGCTTGTCGATGCCGGCGATCACCACCTCGGTGGGCTTCGGCGTCGTGATCACGATCCCCTCGGGGATCGGATAGACCACGTCGTGGCTGTAGCCGAGCGCGAGCTGCAGGTTCTTGCCCTGCACCTGGGCGCGGTAGCCGACGCCGGTGATCTCCAGCTTCTCCTCGAAGCCCTTCGAGACCCCGGTGACGAGGTTCGACACGAGCGTGCGCGAGGTGCCCCACATGGAGCGGGCCCGCTTGGTCTCGTGACGCGGCGTCACCTTGATGGCGCCCTCTTCCATGGCGATGACGATCTCGTCGGGCAGCACGAGATCGAGCGTACCCTTCGGCCCCTTGGCCTTGACCGTCTGGCCCTTGATGTCGGCGGTGGTTCCGGAGGGGACCGGCACCGCCCTCTTGCCGATGCGAGACATGCTGGCCCTCGTTAGAACACCGTGCAGAGAACTTCGCCGCCCACATTGGCGTCGCGGGCCGCATGGTCCGCCATCACGCCCTTGGGGGTCGACACGATCGCGACGCCGAGGCCGTTGTTGACCCGCGGCAGCGTCTTGACCGACGCATAGACCCGCCGGCCGGGCTTCGACACGCGGGCGATCTCGCGGATCACCGGAGCGCCGTCGAAATACTTCAGCTCGATGTCGAACTCGGTGCGCCCGTCGGCGTGCTCGGTCATCGAGTAGTCGCGGATGTAGCCTTCGGTCTTGAGGACCTCGAGCACGCTCGCGCGCAGCTTCGAGCCGGGGGTCGAGACCCGCGTCTTGGAGCGCATCTGCGCGTTGCGGATGCGGGTGATCATGTCACCGATCGGATCGTTCATCGTCTCGACCCTCTCACCAGCTCGACTTCAGGAGGCCCGGGATCAAGCCCTTGGACCCCAGCTCGCGCAGCGCGATACGGCTCATCTTGAGCTTGCGGTAGAACGCCCGCGGGCGGCCGGTCACGTCGCAGCGGTTGCGGATGCGGGTCGCCGAGCCGTTGCGCGGCATCTCGGCGAGCTTGAGCGCCGCGGCGAAGCGCTCCTCCATCGGGCTGTTCTTGTCGCTCGCGGCGGCCTTCAGGCGCGCCCGCTTCGCTGCCTGCTGCGACACGAGCTTGCGCCGGTGCTCGTTCTTCTCGACAGCACTCTTCTTCGCCATTCGCTGCTCCTAACTCCGCGTCTGAGCCGGTCGTTCGACCCGGCTCACTGCCGGAACGGGAAATTGAAAGCCTGCAGCAGCGCGCGCCCTTCCGCATCGGAACGCGCCGTGGTGCAGACCGTGATGTCCATGCCCCAGACCTCGGCCACCTGGTCGTAGTCGATCTCCGGGAAGATGATGTGCTCCTTGATGCCGAGCGTGTAGTTGCCGCCGCCGTCGAAGCTCTTCGGGTTGAGCCCGCGGAAGTCGCGCACGCGCGGCAGCGCGATGTTGATCAGCCGGTCGACGAACTCGTACATCCGGTCCTTGCGCAGCGTCACCTTGCAGCCGATCGCCTGGCCCTCGCGCACCTTGAAGGTGGCGATCGACTTGCGCGCCTTGGTGATCACCGGCTTCTGGCCGGAGATCAGCGCGAGGTCGTCGGCCGCCTGCTCGACCTTCTTGCGGTCGGCCACGCCCTCGCCCACGCCCATGTTGATCACGATCTTGGTGATCTTGGGGACCTGGAACTGGTTCTTGTAGCCGAATTCCTCGGTCAGCTTCTTCTTGACCACCTCGTCGTACTGCACGCGCAGCCGCGACGGACCCTTCGGCTCGTCGAACGCGACGGTCGGCGCTGCCTTCGCCTTCGGCTTGGCCTTGGCCTGCACGGCCTTGTCGGCCGCGGCCGGCGCGCCCTTGGCGCCCTTCTCGGGCTTCTTGGCGTCGGCCTTCTTGTCCTTGTCAGCCATTGATCTCGGCTCCCGAACGCTTGGCGATCCGCACCTTGGTGCCGTTCTCCAGAATCTTGAACCCGACACGGGTCGGCTTGCCGTCCTTGGGATCGGCGAGCGCGAGGTTCGACAGGTGGATCGGCGCTTCCTTGGAGATGATGCCGCCCTCCTGCTGGGCGGTCTGGCGCTGGTGACGCTTGACGATGTTGACGCCGCGCACCAGCGCGCGATTCTCGGACGGGCGCACCGCGATCACCTCGCCGGTGCGGCCCTTGTCACGTCCGGTGAGCACGACGACCTTGTCGCCCTTGCGGATCTTCGCAGCCATCACAACACCTCCGGGGCGAGCGAGATGATCTTCATGTGGTTGCGGGCGCGCAGCTCGCGCGGCACCGGGCCGAAGATGCGAGTGCCGACCGGCTCGGCCTGATTGTTGATCAGGACCGCGGCGTTGCGGTCGAACCGGATCACCGAGCCGTCGGCACGGCGGATGTCCTTGGCCACCCGCACGACGACCGCCTTCATGACGTCGCCCTTCTTCACGCGGCCGCGCGGAATCGCCTCCTTCACGGACACCACGATGACGTCCCCGATGGTCGCGTACTTGCGCTTCGAGCCGCCCAGCACCTTGATGCACATGACGCGGCGCGCGCCGGAATTGTCCGCCACGTCGAGATTGGTCTGCATCTGGATCATGATGAGCCGCCTTGTTTTTTCCTGTTGGAGCGCGCGGCTATTTCGCGCGCTTCTCGCCTTGGACGACCGCCCACCGCTTCAGCTTGGAGATCGGGCGATGCTCCTCGATCCACACGGTGTCGCCGACCGCGTACTCGTTCTGCTCGTCGTGAGCGTGATACTTCTTCGACCGCCGGACCGTCTTCTTCATCACCGGATGGGTGAATCGACGATCGACCCTGACCACCACGGTCTTGTCGAGCTTGTCGCTCACGACGGTCCCTTGCAGCATGCGCTTCGGCATCGCTGTCGTCTCCTCACTTGGTCTCGCCGGCAGCGCGCTTGCCCTGCGCGACCGTCTTGATCCGGGCGATGTCGCGGCGCACCTGGCGCACGCGCGACGTGTTCTCGAGCTGACCGGTCGCCTTCTGAAAGCGCAGGTTGAACTGCTCCTTCTTCAGCTTCAGCAGCTCGTCGTCGAGCTGGTCGACCGTCATCGTGCGCATGTCGTCGAGCTTCGCCATCGTTCGCTCCTTATTCCCCGAGGCGCTCGACGAAGCGCGTCTTGATCGGCAGCTTGGCGGCCGCGAGCGTCAGCGCCTCGCGCGCGATCTCGCTGGTCACGCCGTCCACCTCGAACAGCACGCGGCCGGGCTTCACCCGGGCCACCCAGTATTCCGGCGCGCCCTTGCCCGATCCCATGCGCACCTCGAGGGGCTTCTTGGAGATCGGCACGTCCGGGAAGATCCGGATCCAGACGCGGCCGGCGCGCTTCATGTGGCGCGTCATCGCCCGGCGGGCGGCCTCGATCTGACGAGCCGTGATCCGCTCCGGGGCCATCGCCTTCAGGCCGAACTGGCCGAACGCCAGGGTCGTCCCGCTGGTCGCGACGCCCTTGATGCGACCCTTGTGCGCCTTGCGGAATTTCGTGCGGGTCGGTTGCAGCATGGATCAACCCTTCCTGTTCTCTCTCGCGCCGCCGACCTCAGGCCGCATGACGCGGCGGACGGCCGCCCGCGTCGGCCTCGGCCGCGCGCTTGTCCTGCGCCATCGGGTCGTGCTCGAGGATCTCACCCTTGAAGATCCACACCTTGCAGCCGCACGTGCCGTAGGTCGTGAAGGCGGTGGCGACGCCGTAGTCGACGTCGGCGCGCAGCGTGTGCAGCGGCACCCGGCCCTCCCGATACCACTCCATGCGGGCGATCTCGGCGCCGCCGAGCCGACCGGAGCAGTTGATGCGGATGCCCTCGGCGCCGAGACGCATCGCCGACTGCACGGCGCGCTTCATCGCGCGGCGGAAGGCGACGCGACGCTCGAGCTGTTGGGCGATCGATTCCGCGACGAGCTGCGCGTCGAGCTCGGGCTTGCGGATCTCGACGATGTTCAGCACCACGTCGGAATGCGTCAGCGCGGCGACCTTGCGGCGCAGCTTCTCGATGTCGGCGCCCTTCTTGCCGATCACCACGCCCGGTCGGGCCGAGTGGATGGTGACGCGGCACTTCTTGTGCGGGCGCTCGATGACGATGCGCGACACCGCCGCCTGCTTGAGCTGCTTCATCAGCTCGCGCCGGATCGCCATGTCCTCGTGCATCAGCTTGCCGTACTCGGTCTTGCCCGCGTACCAGCGCGAATCCCAGGTCCGGTTGATGCCGAGCCTGAGGCCGATCGGATTGACCTTCTGACCCATGAAAGGCCTCCTTAGGATGCGCTGGCTTCGACCTGACGAACGACGATCGTCAGGTGCGAGAACGGTTTCATGATCTTGCCGGAGCGGCCCCGGCCGCGCGGCACGTAGCGCTTGATCACCAGCCCCTTGCCCACGTGCGCCTGCGCCACCACCAGATCGTCGATATCGAGATCGTGGTTGTTCTCGGCGTTGGCGATGGCCGACTGCAGGCACTTGCGCACGTCGCGGGCAATCCGCTTGCGCGAGAACTCGAGGTCGGCGAGCGCAGTCTGCACCTTCTTGCCGCGAATGAGCTGTGCGACGAGATTGAGCTTCTGCGGTGAAACCCGGAGCATCCGGGCGACCGCCTTGGCCTCGTTGTCGGCGAGGCTGCGCGGATGCGAATTCTTGCTCATGATGTCCAGGCTCCTCGCCTCAGCCCCGCTTGGCCTTCTTGTCGCCGGAGTGGCCGTGGAAGGTCCGGGTCGGCGAGAACTCGCCGAACTTGTGCCCGACCATTTCCTCGGTCACCAGCACGGGGACGTGCTTGTGCCCATTGTGGACCCCGAACGTGAGGCCCACGAACTGCGGCAGGATCGTCGAACGACGCGACCACGTCTTGATCACGTCGTGCCGGCCGGACGAGCGGGCGGTATCCGCCTTCTTCAGCAGATAGCCGTCGACGAACGGACCCTTCCACACGGAGCGCGCCATCTCGTGCTTCCTTATTTCTTCTTCCGCACGTGGCGGCTGGAAACGATGAACTTGGTCGTGGTCTTGTTCTTGCGGGTCCGCTTGCCCTTGGTGGGGAAACCCCACGGGGACACCGGATGCCGACCGCCCGAGCTGCGGCCTTCGCCGCCGCCGTGCGGATGATCGACCGGGTTCATCGTCACGCCGCGATTGTGCGGGCGCTGGCCGAGCCAGCGGGAGCGACCGGCCTTGCCGATCGAGGTGTTCATGTGGTCCGGGTTCGACACCGCACCGACGGTGGCCATGCAGCGGCCGTGCACCAGGCGCTGCTCGCCGGAGCTCAGACGCAGGATCACGTAGTCGCGGTCGCGACCGACGATCTGTGCGTAGGTACCGGCCGAGCGGGCGAGCTGACCGCCCTTGCCCATCTTCAGCTCGATATTGTGCACGATCGTGCCGATCGGCATGCTGGCCAGCGGCATCGCGTTGCCCGGCTTCACGTCGACCTTCTCGCCCGACACCACGGTGTCGCCGATGGCGAGCCGCTGCGGCGCGAGAATGTAGGCGAGCTCGCCGTCCTCGTACTTGATCAGCGCGATGAACGCCGAGCGGTTGGGATCGTACTCGATCCGCTCGACGGACGCCGGCACGTCGGCCTTGCGACGCTTGAAGTCGACCAGACGCAGCGCCTGCTTGTGGCCGCCGCCGCGGAAACGAACCGTGGTGCGGCCGGTGTTGTTGCGGCCGCCGCTCGACGATTTGCCGACCGTGAGCGCCTTGACCGGCTTGCCCGACCAGAGGGCCGAGCGATCGACGATGACCAGCTGGCGCTGGCCCGGCGTCGTCGGCTTGAAAGTCTTGAGTGCCATCGCGGTTCCCCTAGAGCCCCGTCGTCACGTCGATGCGGTGGCCCTCTTCGAGGGTCACGATCGCCTTCTTGACGTCCGAGAGCTCGCCCTTGACGCCCTTGAAGCGTCGCGTCTTGCCCTTGCGGATCAGCGTGTTCACCGCCTTCACCTTGACGTCGAACAGCTTCTCCACCGCCTCCTTGATCTGCGGCTTGGTGGCGGTCTTGCGGACCTTGAACAGCACCTGATTGTGCTCGGACGCCTGGGTCGCCTTCTCGGTGATGATCGGGCTGACGATGACGTCGTAGTGGCGCGGATCCCTCGTCGTCATTTGAAGCGCGCCTCCAGCGCATCGAGCGCGGCCCGGGTCAGAACGAGCTTGGTCCGCCGCAGGATGTCGTAGACGTTGATCCCCTGCACCGGCAGCACGTCGATGTTCGGGATGTTGCGAGCCGCCATCGAGAACTTCGCTTCGAGCTCGGCCCCGTCGATGATCAGCGCGTTGTCGAGGCCGAGCGCGGCGAACCGCGTCTTCAGCGTCTTGGTCTTGCCGTCGTCGAGCGCCGCCTTGTCGAGCACGACGATGCCGCCGTCCTTCGCCTTGGCCGACAGCGCGTGACGGAGCGCCAGCGCGCGCACCTTCTTCGGCAGGTCGATCGCGTGGCTGCGAACCTGCGGGCCGAAGGCGCGGCCGCCGCCGCGGAACTGCGGCGCGCGCGCCGAGCCGTGGCGGGCACTGCCGGTGCCCTTCTGCTTGTACATCTTCTTGCCGGTGCGCCAGATCTCCGCGCGGTTCTTGACCGCGTGAGTGCCGCGCTGACGGCGCGAGAGCTGCCAGACGATGCAGCGCTGGATCAGATCCGCGCGCGGCTCGAGACCGAAGATCTCCTGGTCGAGATCGATCGACCCGGCGGCCTCGCCTTCAAGGGTTTTGACGTCGAGCTGCATGTCACGCTCCCTCGGCCGGCGCTTCCGGGGCCGTCTCGGCCGCCACGCCACCCGCTGCGCCGTCGCCGTTCGGCAGACGGAACTTACCGGGCATCGGGACGTCCTTCGGCAGCGACTTCTTCACGGCGTCGCGCACCGTGATCCAGCCGCCCTTGGCGCCCGGCACCGCACCTTCGACCAGGATCAGCCCACGCGTCACGTCGGTCTGCACCACCTTGAGGTTCAGGGTGGTGACGCGCTCGACGCCCATGTGGCCGGCCATCTTCTTGTTCTTGAAGGTCTTGCCGGGATCCTGACGGCCACCGGTCGACCCGTGCGAGCGATGCGAGATCGACACGCCGTGGGTGGCCCGCAGACCGCCGAAGTTCCAGCGCTTCATCGGGCCGGCATAGCCTTTACCGACCGAGGTGCCGGTCACGTCGACGAACTGGCCGACGACGAAATGGTCCGCCGTGATCTCGGCGCCGACGGGGATCAGCCCGCCGTCGTCGACCCGAAACTCGACCACCTCGCGCTTCGGCTCCACCTTGGCGACCGCGAAATGTCCGCGCTCGGCCTTCGGCGTGTTCTTCGGCTTGCGGACACCCGCGCCGAGCTGCATCGCGACGTAGCCGTTCTTTTCCTTGGTGCGGTGGGCGACGACCTGGCAATTCGCCAGCCGGAGCACCGTGACGGGCACGTGCTCTCCCGCGTCCGTGTAGACGCGCGTCATCCCGACCTTCTGTGCGATCACACCGGAACGCATCGTTCTCGTCCTTTTCTGCGCCGTGCCCGGCAGCGCCCTCAGAGCTTGATCTCGACGTCCACGCCGGCGGCGAGGTCGAGTTTCATCAGGGCGTCGACGGTCTGCGGAGTGGGATCGACGATGTCGAGCAGCCGCTTGTGGGTGCGCATCTCGAACTGCTCGCGGCTCTTCTTGTCGACGTGCGGCGAGCGATTGACCGTGAACTTCTCGATCTTGGTCGGCAGCGGAATCGGACCGCGCACCTGCGCGCCGGTCCGCTTCGCCGTCGCCACGATCTCGCGCGTCGAGGCATCGAGAATGCGGTGATCGAACGCCTTGAGGCGAATTCTGATGTTCTGGCCGTTCATGTCTTCTGCCTCGATCGCCGTCGCTACGGGCGAATAGCGAATAGCGAATGGTGAGTAGGGCCGAAGGGAGCGGGAAGCGGCGAGCGGACAATTCCGCGCGCCGCCCCTGCTCGCCGTTCGAACTTACTCGATGATGCTCGCCACGACGCCGGCGCCGACCGTGCGGCCGCCCTCACGGATGGCGAAGCGGAGCTTCTCCTCCATGGCGATCGGCACGATGAGCTCGACGGTCATCGCGCAGTTGTCGCCCGGCATCACCATCTCCGTGCCCTCGGGGAGATGAACGACGCCGGTCACGTCGGTGGTGCGGAAGTAGAACTGCGGACGATAGTTGGTGAAGAACGGGGTGTGACGACCGCCCTCCTCCTTCGTCAGGATGTAGGCCTCGGCCTTGAACTTGGTGTGCGGCTTGACGGAGCCGGGCTTGCACAGCACCTGGCCGCGCTCCACGTCCTCGCGCTTGGTGCCGCGCAGCAGGCAGCCGACATTGTCGCCCGCCTCGCCCTGGTCGAGCAGCTTGCGGAACATCTCGACGCCGGTCACGGTGGTCTTGACGGTCGGCTTGATGCCGACGATCTCGACTTCCTCGCCGACCTTGATCACGCCGCGCTCGATACGGCCGGTCACCACGGTGCCGCGGCCGGAGATCGAGAACACGTCCTCGACCGGCATCAGGAAGGGTTGATCCTTCGGACGATCCGGCTGCGGGATGTAGTCGTCGACCTGCTTCATCAGCTCGAGGATCGCCTCGCGGCCGATCTTGTCTTCCTTGCCCTCGAGCGCCATCAGGGCCGAGCCCTTGACGATCGGGATCTTGTCGCCGGGAAAGTTGTACTTCGACAGGAGCTCGCGTACCTCGAGCTCGACGAGCTCGAGCAGCTCCGGATCGTCGACCATGTCGACCTTGTTCATGAACACGACCAGCGCCGGCACGCCGACCTGACGGGCGAGCAGGATGTGCTCGCGGGTCTGCGGCATCGGGCCGTCGGCAGCGGACACCACCAGGATGGCGCCGTCCATCTGCGCCGCGCCGGTGATCATGTTCTTCACGTAGTCGGCGTGCCCGGGGCAGTCGACGTGCGCGTAGTGGCGGGTCGCGGTCTGATATTCGACGTGCGCGGTCGAGATGGTGATGCCGCGGGCCTTCTCTTCCGGAGCCTTGTCGATCTGGTCGTAGGCCGTGAAGGTCGCGCCACCCGCCTCGGCGAGGACCTTGGTGATCGCGGCGGTCAGCGTCGTCTTGCCGTGATCCACGTGTCCGATCGTGCCGATATTGCAGTGCGGCTTGTTACGTTCGAACTTCTCTTTGGCCATCGGGACTCTCCGTTGCCTTCAGTCGTTTTGGCGTTGCGGTCGTGACGGTCAGGCTGAGGTCAGGCGAACTTCGCCTGAACCTCCTGAGCCACGTTCTGCGGAACTTGCTCGTAATGGTCGAACTGCATGGTGAAGGTGGCACGTCCCTGCGACATCGACCGCAGCGTATTGACGTACCCGAACATGTTGGCGAGCGGCACCATGGCGTTCACCACGTTGGCGTTCCCCCGCATGTCCTGGCCCTGGATCTGGCCGCGACGCGAATTGAGGTCGCCGATCACCGAGCCGGTGTACTCCTCGGGAGTGACCACCTCGACCTTCATGATCGGCTCGAGCAGCACGGAGCCGCCCTTCTGCAGCGCCTCGCGCAGCGCCGCCCGCGACGCGATCTCGAAGGCCAGCGCCGACGAGTCGACATCGTGGAACTTGCCGTCCACCAGCGTGACCTTCAGGTCCACCACCGGGAAGCCGGCGATGACGCCCGAGCCGAGGACCGAGTTCAGGCCCTTCTCGACGCCGGGGATGTATTCCTTCGGCACCGCGCCGCCGATGATCGCGTTCTCGAACACGAACCCGGTGCCCGGCTCGGCCGGCTCGACCACGATCTTGACGCCGGCGAACTGGCCGGAGCCGCCCGTCTGCTTCTTGTGGACGTAGTCGATCGTCACCGACTTGGTGAGCTTCTCGCGATAGGCCACCTGCGGCGCGCCGATATTGGCGTCGACCTTGTAGGTGCGCTTGAGGATGTCGACCTTGATGTCGAGATGCAGCTCGCCCATCCCCTTGAGGATGGTCTGGCCGGACTCGGTGTCGGTCGACACGCGGAAGGACGGATCCTCGGCCGCGAGCTTGGCCAGCGCCACGCCCAGCTTCTCCTGGTCGGCCTTCGACTTCGGCTCGATCGCGATCTCGATGACGGGGTCCGGGAACTCCATCTTCTCGAGGATGACCGGCTTGTTCGGGTCGCACAGCGTGTCGCCGGTGCGGGCCTCTTTCAGGCCGGCCAGCGCGACGATGTCGCCCGCATAGGCTTCCTTGATGTCCTCGCGGTTGTTCGCGTGCATCAGCAGCATGCGGCCGATCCGCTCCTTGCGCTCGCGCGTGGAGTTGATCACGCCGGTGCCGCTCTGCAGGATGCCCGAATAGATGCGGCAGAAGGTGATGGTGCCGACGAAGGGGTCGTCCATGATCTTGAAGGCGAGCAGCGCCATCGGCTCGTTGTCGTCGGGATGACGAACGACCTCGTTGCCGTCGGCGTCGACGCCCTTGATCGCCGGCACGTCGAGCGGCGACGGCAGGAAATCGACCACGGCGTCGAGCAGCGGCTGCACGCCCTTGTTCTTGAAGGCCGAGCCGCACAGCACCGGATAGAAGGCGCCGGTGACCACCGCCTTGCGCAGCAGGCGGCGCAGCGTCGCCTCGTCGGGCTCGTTGCCCTCGAGGTACGCGGTCATCACCTCGTCGTCGAGCTCGACGGCGGCCTCGATCATGTACTCGCGATATTCCTTCGCCTTGTCGGCGAGGTCGGCCGGGATCGCGTCGTCACGATAGTGCGCGCCGAGTGCGTCGTCGTCCCAGAACACCGCGACCATGCGGATGAGGTCGATCACGCCCTTGAAATTGCTCTCCGAGCCGATCGGCAGCTGGATCGCGACCGGGCGGGCGCCGAGGCGGGTCTTGATGTCCTCGAGGCACTTGAAGAAGTCGGCCCCGATCTTGTCCATCTTGTTGCAGAAGACGATCCGCGGAACCTTGTACTTGTCGCCCTGGCGCCAGACCGTCTCGGTCTGCGGCTCGACGCCCTGGTTGGAGTCGAGCACGCATACCGCACCGTCGAGCACGCGCAGCGAACGCTCCACCTCGATCGTGAAGTCGACGTGCCCGGGGGTGTCGATGATGTTGAGCCGCTTGCCCTTCCAGAAGGCCGTCGTCGCCGCCGAGGTGATGGTGATGCCGCGCTCTTGCTCCTGCGTCATCCAATCCATCGTGGCGGCGCCCTCGTGGACCTCGCCGATCTTGTGGCTCTTGCCCGTGTAATAGAGGATCCGCTCGGTCGTCGTCGTCTTGCCCGCGTCGATGTGGGCCATGATGCCGAAGTTGCGGTAGTCCTCGATGGGATGCGCGCGGGGCATGGGGGGTCTTCCTTCGATGTCGTGCGAGCGGCAGGTCGCAGGGCTACCAGCGATAGTGCGAGAAGGCGCGGTTCGCTTCCGCCATGCGGTGCGTGTCCTCGCGCTTCTTCACGGCGTTGCCGCGGTTGTTGGAGGCGTCGAGCAGCTCGGAGGAGAGGCGCTCGGTCATGGTCTTCTCGTTACGGGCGCGCGCGGCCGAGATCAGCCAGCGGATGCCGAGCGCCTGACGGCGGTCGGTGCGCACCTCGACGGGCACCTGATAGGTGGCGCCGCCAACGCGGCGGGAGCGCACCTCGATGGCCGGCATCACGTTGTCGAGCGCCGACTGGAACACCGACAGCGGGTTGGTCTTGGTCTTGCCCTCGATGATGTCGAAGGCACCATAGACGATCGCCTCGGCCGCCGACTTCTTGCCGGCATACATGATCGAGTTCATGAACTTGGTGACGACGACGTTGCCGAACTTCGGATCCGGCAAGATCTCGCGCTTGTCTGCACGGTGACGGCGGGACATGATCGTTCTCCGCGATTACTTCGGGCGCTTGGCGCCGTACTTGGACCGGCGCTGCTTGCGGTTCTTGACGCCCTGGGTGTCGAGGACGCCACGCAGGATGTGATAGCGAACGCCGGGCAGGTCCTTCACGCGGCCGCCGCGGATCATCACCACCGAGTGCTCCTGCAGATTGTGGCCCTCGCCGGGGATGTAGCCGATCACCTCGAACCCGTTGGTCAGCCGGACCTTGGCGACCTTGCGGAGCGCCGAGTTCGGCTTCTTCGGCGTAGTCGTGTAGACGCGCGTGCAGACGCCCCGCTTCTGCGGGCTCTGCTGAAGGGCCGGAACTTTCTTGCGCGCCCGCTGCGGGACCCGCGGATTACGGATCAGCTGATTGATGGTCGGCATCGCTCGCCTTCAGTCTCCTGTGCGGGCTCTCGCCCGTCGCGCCGAATTCCGCTGCGCGTCGCGCTCACACGCGAAAACGCACCGTGCGCCATCCCCCGAGGAGGTGGCGCACCGTCGACAGAGGAACACGAGACAAAGAGGTCCCGCGCTCGTGTACACCAAACCTGACAGTCGTGTGTCAGAGGCAGCGTTTGAGCATCATTCGTCGAGGCTGCTGGTGTCCCGCTGATTTTCTTGCAGCACCGGGGCTGCGAAAAAACCGTGTCGCGAGACGAGCCGTACCGACCAGCGAAGCTCACCGCCTGCCGAAAAGTGGGCGGGTTTTAGCGGCCACAGTCGGGGAAGTCAAGCGCCCCTACCGGATGCGGCCATTTTCGTGGCAGCGCGCGCAGCCGTTAGGCGCCGGCGGGGGTGCGGTCGAGGGCGATCACCACTCCTTCGTGTCCTCGCAAGGCGATTTCGCCGTCCACCGACTCGCCGTCGCGGTCACCGAAGGCCGAAACCAGCACCCTGCCCCGAGTCGCACGGCCCTCCAGGGCCATCGAGACCGGCTCGCCGGACAGATTCAGGGCCACCAACACGCGATCACCGGAAAGTGTACGTACATAAACGAGAATATCGCCCGTGGCGGCGATCTTTTCGTAGCTTCCCTGCGTCAGCACCCGATTCTGCCGCCGCAGCGCGATCAGCCGGCGGTACAAATTGAGCACCGAGGTCGAATCATCCTGCTGATTCGCCACGTTTTCCTGGCGAAAGTCGGCGGCCAGCGGCAGCCACGGCTCGGTGGTCGAGAATCCGCCGTGGGGCGCCGGCTCCCACTGCATCGGCGTGCGGCAGGGATCGCGGCCGACGCCGATCCCCGGCACGTTCTTCTCGTAGGGGTCGCGCACCCGCTCGGGCGGCACCGCGACGTCGGCCATGCCGATCTCCTCGCCATAATAGAGTGTCGGCGTGCCGCGCAGCGTGAGCAGCAGCATCGCCGCGACTCGCACCTGGTCGCGGCCGACTCGCGTGCCGACCCGCGGCCGGTCGTGATTCCCGAGCACCCAGTTCGGCCAGCCGCCCTCCGGCAGCGCCGTCTCGTACTCCTCGATCAGCCGGGCGAGGGTTTCCGCGTGCCACTCGGCGTTGAGCAGTGCGAAATTGAACGGCAGATGGGCGCCCGAGAGGTCCGCGCCGTAATACGTGACGAGCCGCTCGATCGGCAGGTAGATCTCGCCGATCAGCACCCGCTCGTCGAACTCCTCGATCACCTTGCGCATCTCGGCGATGACGTCGTGCACCTCCGGCCGGTCGGCGGTGTAGAGGGGGATCACCTTTTCCGCCGGCGGGCGGCCCGGATGCCAGTCCGGGTTGGGCGGGTTTTCGCGGAACTGGTCGTCCTTGATCAAATGCCAGATCACGTCGACGCGAAAGCCGTCGACGCCGCGGCGCAGCCAGAAGCGCATCACATCGTGCATCGCCTCGCGCACCGCGGGGTTGCGCCAATTGAGGTCCGGCTGCTTGTCGAGGAAGGCGTGGTAGTAGTACTGGCCGGTCGCCGGGTCGAACTCCCAGGCGCTGCCGCCGAACTCCGACAGCCAGTTGTTGGGCGGCCCGCCGTCGGGAGCCGGGTCGCGCCAGATGTACCACTCGCGCTTCGGGTTGTGCAGCGAGGCGCGGCTCTCCTCGAACCACGGATGCCGGTCGGAGGTGTGGTTCGGCACGAGGTCGAGCAAAACCTTGATGCCGTGCGCGTGGGCGGCCGACAACAGCGCGTCGAAGTCCGCCATGGTGCCGAAGACCGGGTCGATCGCCGTGTAGTCGGAGATGTCGTAGCCGAAGTCGGCCATCGGCGAGGGATAGATCGGCGACAGCCACAAGGCGTCGACGCCGAGCTCGACGAGATGCGGCAGGCGCGCGAGAATGCCCGGAAGATCGCCGATGCCGTCGCCGTCGGAATCCTGAAACGAGCGCGGATACACCTGATAGAGAATGCCGGCCTGCCACCACCGATCGGCCATCTTGCCCCTCGCGTCTTGTCCAGGGGCTTTTGCTCGCCGCCCTCGTCCGCCCGCCCGCCACGCCGGCCGACGCCGCCAGGCGGCCACCCCCCGGGGGCATAAACCGCTCACGGGGAAAATGGTTTCTCAGTCGCGGATGAGGCCAGCGATCGCCCGGCCGACCGCGGCGATGATCTCGTCGCGCCGCGCCGGTGGAGCCGACGAGCCGGTGAGAAAGACGGCGACCAGAACCGGCGGCCGCCCCGGCGGCCAAAAGATCGCGACGTCGTTGCTGGTGCCGTTGCCGCCGGCGCCGGTCTTGTCGCCGACCCGCCAGCCGTCCGGCACGCCGGCCCGCAGCCGCGCCCCGCCGGTCTCGTTGGCGACCATCCAGCCCACCAGCTTTTCGCGCGAGGGCGGTGCCAGTGCGTTGCCGAGAGCGAGCGCATCGAGATCGGCGAGCATCGCCTTCGGCGTCGTGGTGTCGCGCGGATCGCCCGGCAGCGCCTCGTTGAGCGCGGGCTCCTTGCGATCCAGCCGCGTGACCGTGTCGCCGAGCGAGCGGACGAAGGCGGTCGCGCCCGCCGGCCCGCCGAGCGCGTCGAGCAAAAGGTTGGCCGCCGTGTTGTCGCTCACGGTCATCGCCGCCGCGCACAGCGCCTCGACCGTCATGTCGCCGCCCGCGTGCCGCCGGGTGACCGGGGCATGAGCGAGGAGATCGCTCTCGGCGACCGGGATCGTGCGGTCGAGCCGGTCGTCGCCGCGGTCGACCTTTGCCAAGGTGGCGCCGGTGACGAGCAGCTTGACGGTGCTGCACATCGGAAAGCGCTCGTCGGCACGGTGGCCCGCGCGTGCGCCGGTGCGCGTGTCCAAGAGCGCGACGCCGAGACGGCCGCCGCTCTGTTGCTCGAGCGCGGCGAACGTTTCGGCGAGCGGCCCCGGAAAGGCGGCGGCACCCGCCCTGCCCCGCCCCCCGACTAACCAGCCGGCGGCCGCGGCGAGCCCGGTCAGCACACGTCGCCGGCTCGGTGACGACAGGCTCGGTGACGGCAGGCTCGGGCGCAGCAGGCTCGGAAGGGCTCGGCTCGGCATGGTCGCCTCCTCCACGGCACGACGACCGACGACAGCGCCGCCGACGTCCGTGACCGCTCCTCGCCACACGGCAAGAAGGCCGCCCGAAGGCGGCCTTCCAATGTTTGTTCGAGGCCCGCACGCTCGAAGACGCGGCCCGGGCGAGTCCTCACACGGCGTCCGTCACGCGGGCGTCCGTCACTCCGCGGCGGGCAGCGCCGGCGGCGGCTCGGTGGGCTCCGGCGGCTGCTCCACCCGCTCCTTCTCGCGCTCCTCGAGGATGAGCGAGTCGCGCTTGGAAGCGACCTCACGCAGCGTGTTCATCTGCGCGCCGGTGCCCGCCGGGATCAGCCGGCCGACGATGACGTTCTCCTTGAGGCCGTCGAGGGTGTCGCACTTGCCGCCGACGGCGGCCTCGGTGAGCACCCGCGTGGTCTCCTGGAACGACGCCGCCGAGATGAAGGAGCGGGTCTGCAGCGAGGCCTTGGTGATGCCGAGCAGCACCGGATGCCCCTTCGCTTCCCGCTTGCCCTCCTCGCGGGCCCGCTCGTTGACGGCGGCGAGCTCGACCCAGTCGATCTGCTCGCCCTGGATCAGATCGGTCTCGCCGGCGTCGTCGACCTCGACCTTCTGCAGCATCTGGCGAACGATCACCTCGATGTGCTTGTCGTTGATGCCGACGCCCTGGAGCCGGTAGACCTCCTGGATCTCGTTGACGAGATAGGCGGCGAGCTCCTCGACGCCCTTGACCGCCAGGATGTCGTGCGGCGCCGGGTTGCCCTCGACGATGTAGTCGCCCTTCTCGATCAGATCGCCGTCCTGCAAGTGGATGTGCTTGCCCTTCGGGATCAGATACTCCTTGGCCTCCTCGTCCTTCTCGCTCGGCTCGATGGTGAGGCGACGCTTGTTCTTGTAGTCGCGCCCGAACCGCACGGTGCCGGAGATCTCGGCGATCACCGCCGCCTCCTTCGGCCGCCGCGCCTCGAACAGCTCCGCCACCCGCGGCAGACCGCCGGTGATGTCGCGCGTCTTGGCGCTCTCGGTCGGCATGCGGGCGATGGTGTCGCCCGCCTTCACCCGCGTGCCCGGATCGACCGACAGGATGCAGTCGACCGCGAGCTGATAACGTGCGTCGCCGCCGCGGGCGAGTTTCAGGATGTGGCCCTGGTCGTCCTTGATGACGATCGAGGGGCGCAGATCCGGGCCCCGTCCCGAGCCCGCACCACGCCAGTCGATCACCACGCGCTTGGCGATGCCGGTCGACTCGTCGAGCGTTTCCGACATCGACTGGCCTTCGACCAGATCCTCGAAGTCGACCACGCCCTCCGCCTCGGTGAGGATCGGCCGGGTGTAGGGATCCCACTCGGCGATGCGGTCGCCGCGGGTGATCTTGGCGCCCTCGTCCACCTTCACGCGCGAGCCGTACTGGATCCGATGGATGGCGCGCTCGGTGCCGTCCTGATCCACCACGATCACCGCCATGTTGCGCGCCATGGCGATCATGTCGCCATCGGAGTTGCGCATCATGTTGCGGTTCTTGATCCGGATCGTGCCGTCGAAGTTCGACTCGACGAACGACTGCTCCGAGATCTGCGCCGCGCCGCCGATGTGGAACGTGCGCATCGTGAGCTGGGTGCCCGGCTCGCCGATCGACTGCGCCGCGATGACGCCGACCGCCTCGCCCATGTTGACCGGCGTGCCGCGGGCGAGATCGCGCCCGTAGCAGGCGCCGCACACGCCCGAGGTGTTCTCGCAGGTCAGCACCGAGCGGATCTTCAGCTCCTGCACGCCGCCCTTGACGATGCGATCGACGTCGCGCTCGTCGAGCAGCGTGTTGCGCGGCACGATCAGCTCGCCGGTCGCCGGCGCCCGCACGTCCTCCGCCACGGTGCGGCCGAGGATGCGGCTGCCGAGCGAGGCCACCACCTGACCGGAGTCGATGATCGCCCGGACCTTGATGCCCCTCTCGGTGCCGCAGTCGTTGCTCGTGATGATGCAATCCTGCGCCACGTCGACCAGACGCCGCGTGAGATAGCCCGAGTTCGCGGTCTTCAACGCGGTGTCCGCGAGGCCCTTGCGGGCGCCGTGGGTCGAGTTGAAGTATTCCAGAACCGACAGGCCCTCCTTGAAGTTCGAGATGATCGGGCTCTCGATGATCTCGCCCGACGGCTTGGCCATCAGGCCGCGCATGCCGGCGAGCTGGCGCATCTGGGCCGGCGAACCGCGCGCCCCGGAGTGGGCCATCATGTAGATCGAGTTGATCGGCACCTCGCGGCCCGAGCCGTCCTCGACCTTACGCACGGCCGAGATCTCGCGCATCATCTCGTCGGCGATCTGCTCGGTGCACTTGGACCAGGCATCGACCACCTTGTTGTACTTCTCGCCCTGGGTGATCAGACCCTCGAGGAACTGCTGCTCGAACTCCTTCGCGAGCGTGCGGGTCTTCTCGACGATCTGCCACTTCGAGCTCGGCACCACCATGTCGTCCTTGCCGAACGAGATGCCGGCCTTGAACGCGTGATAGAAGCCGAGCGCCATGATGCGATCGCAGAAGATCACCGTCTCCTTCTGACCGCAGTGGCGGTAGACGGTGTCGATCATGTTGGAGATCTCTTTCTTGGTCATCAGCTTGTTGACGACCTCGAAGGGGATCTTCTTGTGGCGCGGCAGCACCTGGGCGAGCACGACGCGGCCCGGCGTCGTCTCGATCACCCGCGACACCTCCTCGCCGTTCTCGTCGAGACCTTCCCAGCGATACCGGATCTTGGAGTGCAGCGTGAGGACCTTCTGGCCCAGCGCGTGATCGATCTCGGCGAGATTGCCGAACGCCTTGCCCTGCCCCGGCTCGTTCTCGCGAACGATCGAGAGATAATAGAGGCCGAGCACGATGTCCTGCGACGGCACGATGATCGGCGAGCCGTTGGCCGGGTGCAGGATGTTGTTGGTCGACATCATCAGCACGCGGGCCTCGAGCTGCGACTCGATCGACAGCGGCACGTGGACCGCCATCTGGTCGCCGTCGAAGTCGGCGTTGAAGGCCGCGCACACCAGCGGATGCAGCTGGATCGCCTTGCCCTCGATCAGCGTCGGCTCGAACGCCTGGATGCCGAGGCGGTGCAGCGTCGGCGCGCGGTTGAGCAGCACCGGATGCTCGCGGATCACCTCGTCCAGGATGTCCCAGACCTCCGGCTTCTCCTTCTCGACCAGCTTCTTCGCCTGCTTCACCGTGGTCGACAGGCCCTTGGCGTCGAGCCGCGAATAGATGAACGGCTTGAACAGCTCGAGCGCCATCTTCTTCGGCAGGCCGCACTGGTGCAGCTTCAGCTCCGGACCGACCACGATCACCGAGCGGCCGGAATAGTCGACGCGCTTGCCGAGCAGGTTCTGACGGAACCGGCCCTGCTTGCCCTTCAGCATGTCGGCGAGCGACTTCAGCGGACGCTTGTTGGCGCCGGTGATGACGCGGCCGCGCCGGCCGTTGTCGAACAGCGCGTCGACCGCCTCCTGCAGCATCCGCTTCTCGTTGCGGATGATGATGTCGGGCGCGCGCAGCTCGATCAGCCGCTTGAGGCGGTTGTTACGGTTGATGACGCGGCGATAGAGGTCGTTCAGATCGGACGTCGCGAAGCGGCCGCCGTCGAGCGGGACGAGCGGGCGCAGGTCCGGCGGGATCACCGGCACGACGGTGAGGATCATCCATTCCGGCCGGTTGCCGGACTGGACGAAGGCCTCGATCAGCTTGAGGCGCTTGGCGAGCTTCTTCGGCTTCAGGTCCGAAGTCGACTCGGCGATCTCCTTGCGCAGATCGGCGGCGATCTTCTCGAGATCCATCGCCTTGAGCATCTCGCGGATCGCCTCGGCGCCGATCATCGCGGTGAAGCTGTCGGCGCCGTACTCGTCCTGCGCCCGCAGATACTCCTCCTCGGAGAGCAGCTGCCGGTTCTGCAGCGGCGTCAGGCCGGGCTCGAGCACCACGTAGTATTCGAAGTACAGGATCCGCTCGAGGTCCTTGAGGGTCATGTCCATCAAGAGACCGATGCGGCTCGGCAGCGACTTCAGGAACCAGATGTGGGCGACCGGAGCGGCGAGCTCGATATGGCCCATGCGCTCGCGGCGCACCCGCGAGAGGGTGACCTCGACGCCGCACTTCTCGCAGATGATGCCCTTGTACTTCATGCGCTTGTACTTGCCGCACAAGCACTCGTAGTCCTTGATCGGGCCGAAGATGCGGGCGCAAAACAGGCCGTCGCGCTCCGGCTTGAAGGTGCGGTAGTTGATCGTCTCCGGCTTCTTGATCTCGCCGTACGACCACGACAGAATCTTTTCCGGGCTGGCGATCGAGATGCGGATCTGATCGAACACCTGGGCCGGCGCCTGCGGCCCGAAAAGGTTCATGACCTCTTGATTCATACTCATCTCCACGCTTGGTGGGTGCGACCGCCGAACTTCACGCGCTGAAACTTCGCGCAGCCGTCTCGTTTCTCGTTCGCGCCGCGGGGTGGCGTCGCGCGATCCCGTCCGCGGCCGGGGAGCCGCGGCGGGAGGGCCGGGTCGTGCCCGGCCCGCATCGGCTTACTCGGCCGCCTCCGCCGTGTCGCCCGGACCGCGCGACTGCTTGGAGTTGTGCAGGTCGACATTGAGGCCGAGCGAGCGCATCTCCTTCACCAGCACGTTGAAGCTCTCCGGGATGCCGGCCTCGAAGGTGTCGTCGCCGCGCACGATCGACTCGTACGCCTTGGTGCGGCCGGCGACGTCGTCCGACTTCACGGTGAGCATCTCCTGCAGGGTGTAGGCCGCGCCGTACGCCTCGAGCGCCCACACCTCCATCTCGCCGAAGCGCTGGCCGCCGAACTGCGCCTTGCCGCCGAGCGGCTGCTGGGTGACCAGCGAGTACGGGCCGATCGAGCGGGCGTGGATCTTGTCGTCGACCAGGTGGTGGAGCTTCAGCATGTAGATGTAGCCCACCGTCACCTTGCGATCGAACTGATCACCGGTGCGGCCGTCGAACAGCGTCACCTGGCCGGAGCGATCGAGCCCCGCCATGTTGAGGAACCGCTCGATGTCCTGCTCCTTGGCGCCGTCGAACACCGGGGTGGCGATCGGCACGCCCTTGCGCAGGTTGGAGCCGAGCTCGACCAGCTCGCCCTCGCCCATCGACTGGATGGTCTCCTCCTCGCCGTAGACCTCGTGCAGCGTGGTCTGGAGCGGCTTGAGGCCGCCGCCGCCGTAATAGGCGTCGATCGCTTGGCCGATCTTCTTGCCGAGGCCCGAGCAGGCCCAGCCGAGATGCGTCTCGAGAATCTGGCCGACATTCATGCGGCTCGGCACGCCGAGCGGGTTCAGCACGATGTCGACCGGCTGGCCGTCCTCCAGGAACGGCATGTCCTCGGCGGGCACGATCTTCGACACCACGCCCTTGTTGCCGTGCCGGCCGGCCATCTTGTCGCCCGGCTGGATCTTGCGCTTCACGGCGATGAAGACCTTGACCATCTTCATCACGCCGGGCGGCAGCTCGTCACCGCGCTGCAGCTTCTCGACCTTGTCGAGGAAGCGCTGCTCGAGGCCCTTCTTGCTCTCCTCGTACGACTTGCGGATGGCCTCGATCTCGGTCATCAGCCGGTCGTCGTCGGTGGCGAACAGCCACCACTGCGAGCGGGGATACTCGTCGAGCGCCGCGCGGGTGATCGTCGAGTCCTTCTTGAAGGTCTTCGGGCCGGCGATGCCGACCTTGCCGTCGAGCAGCTCGGCGAGACGGCCGTAGACGTTGCGGTCGAGGATCGCCTGCTCGTCGTCGCGGTCCTTGGCGAGCCGCTCGATCTCCTCGCGCTCGATCGCCAGCGCACGCTCGTCCTTCTCGACGCCGTGCCGGTTGAACACCCGCACCTCGACGATGGTGCCCTGCACGCCGGGCGGCACGCGGAGCGACGTGTCGCGCACGTCCGAGGCCTTCTCGCCGAAGATGGCGCGCAGGAGCTTCTCCTCCGGCGTCATCGGGCTCTCGCCCTTCGGGGTGATCTTGCCGACCAGGATGTCGCCGGCATGCACCTCGGCGCCGATATAGACGATGCCCGCCTCGTCGAGGTTCTTCAGCGCCTCTTCCGACACGTTCGGAATGTCGCGCGTGATCTCCTCCGGCCCGAGCTTGGTGTCGCGGGCCATCACCTCGAACTCCTCGATGTGGATCGAGGTGAAGACGTCGTCCTTCACGATCCGCTCGGAGAGGAGGATGGAGTCCTCGAAGTTGTAGCCGTTCCACGGCATGAACGCGACCAGCACGTTGCGGCCGAGCGCCAGCTCGCCGAGCTCGGTCGACGGACCGTCGGCGATGATGTCGCCCTTGGCGACGTGATCACCGACCTTCACCAGCGGGCGCTGGTTGACGCAGGTCGACTGGTTCGACCGCTGGAATTTCTGCAGCCGATAGATGTCGACGCCCGACTTGGTCGGATCGAGATCCTCGGTGGCCCGGATGACGACGCGGGTGGCGTCCACCTGGTCGATGACGCCGGTGCGGCGGGCGGCGATGGCGGCGCCCGAGTCGCGGGCGACCACGCCTTCCATGCCGGTGCCGACGAACGGCGCCTCGGCGCGAACCAGCGGCACCGCCTGGCGCTGCATGTTCGAGCCCATCAGCGCGCGGTTGGCGTCGTCGTTCTCGAGGAACGGGATCAGCGCCGCGGCGACCGAGACCAGCTGCTTGGGCGACACGTCCATGTAGTCGACGCGGTCCGGCGGCATCATCAAGACGTCGCCGGCGTGGCGACAGACGATCAGGTCTTCCGTGAACTTGCCCTCGCCGTCGACCGTCTGGTTGGCCTGGGCGACGTAGTAGCGGCCCTCCTCCATGGCGGAGAGATAGACCACCTCGTCGGTCACGCAGCCTTCGCGCACGCGGCGATACGGCGCCTCGATGAAGCCGTACTTGTTGACGCGCGCATAGGTGGCGAGCGAGTTGATCAGGCCGATGTTCGGGCCTTCCGGCGTCTCGATCGGGCAGATGCGGCCGTAATGGGTCGGGTGCACGTCGCGCACCTCGAAGCCGGCGCGCTCGCGCGTCAGGCCGCCCGGGCCGAGCGCCGACAGGCGGCGCTTGTGGGTGATCTCCGACAGCGGGTTGGTCTGGTCCATGAACTGCGAGAGCTGCGACGAGCCGAAGAACTCGCGCACGGCGGCGGCCGCCGGCTTCGCGTTGATCAGGTCCTGCGGCATCACGGTGCCGATGTCGACCGACGACATCCGCTCCTTGATGGCGCGCTCCATGCGCAAAAGGCCGATGCGGTACTGGTTCTCCATCAGCTCGCCGACCGAGCGCACCCGGCGGTTGCCGAGATGGTCGATGTCGTCGATCTGGCCCTTGCCGTCGCGCAGATCTACCAGCGTCTTGATGACGCCGAGGATGTCGTCCTTGCGCAGCACCCGGATGGTGTCGGGGCACTGCATGTCGAGGCGCATGTTCATCTTCACGCGGCCGACCGCGGAGAGGTCGTAGCGCTCGCTGTCGAAGAACAGCGACTCGAACATCGCGCTCGCGGTGTCGATGGTCGGCGGCTCGCCCGGCCGCATCACCCGGTAGATGTCGAACAGGGCGTCCTCGCGCCGCATGTTCTTGTCGACCGCGAGCGTGTTGCGGATGTAGGGGCCGACATTGACGTGGTCGATGTCGAGCACCGGAACCTCGTTGTAGCCGACCTCGGCCAGCAGCTTGAGGGTCTTCTCGGTGATCTCCTCGCCGGCCTCGACATAGATCTCGCCGGTGTTCACGTTGACGAGGTCCTCGGCGATGTAGGCGCCGAGCAGCTCGTCGTCGGTCATGCGCAGCGCCTGCAGCCCCTTCTCCTGAAGGAGGCGCGCCTGCCGCACGGTGATCTTCTTGCCGGCCTCGACCACCACGTTACCGGTGTCGGCGTCGACCAGGTCGTTGATCGCCTTGTAGCCCTTCATCCGGTTGGCGTCGAACGGCACGCGCCAGCCGTCCTTGGTGCGCTTGTAGAGCACCTGGCTGTAGAAGGTGTTGAGGATCTCCTCGCCGTCCATGCCGAGCGCATACATCAGCGACGTCACCGGGATCTTCCGGCGGCGGTCGATGCGGGCATAGACGATGTCCTTGGCGTCGAACTCGATGTCGAGCCAGGAGCCGCGATACGGGATGATGCGGGCGGCGAACAGGAGCTTGCCCGAGGAGTGGGTCTTGCCCTTGTCGTGGTCGAAGAACACGCCCGGCGAGCGGTGCATCTGCGAGACGATGACGCGCTCGGTGCCGTTGACGATGAAGGTGCCGTTGTTCGTCATGAGCGGGATGTCGCCCATGTAGACGTCCTGCTCCTTGATGTCCTTGACGGACTTGGCACCGGTCTCCTCGTCGACGTCGAACACGATGAGGCGCAGCGTCACCTTCAGCGGCGCGGCATAGGTCATGCCCCGCTGGCGGCACTCGTCGACGTCGTATTTCGGCGGCTCGAACTCGTAGCGGACGAATTCGAGCTGGGCCGTGTTGGAGAAGTCCGAGATCGGGAAAACCGACTTGAAGACGGCCTGCAGCCCCTCGTCGGGCCGCCCGCCTTTCGGTTCCTGAACCAGCAGGAACTGGTCGTAGGACGCCTTCTGAACCTCGATGAGGTTCGGCATCTCTGCGACTTCCTGGATTTTACCGAAGAACTTGCGGACCCGTTTGCGACCGGTGAACGTCTCTGCCATCGTGGCCTCTCGCTTCCTCCGCCGGCCAAAACGGCAGCGGGGGGCTTCCGACGGGTGCAGGACCGCGGGCCGGAAGCAGGCATCTCGGCGACCCTCGCACGATCCGGTGCCGCACTGCGGCCGGATCCGGCGGGTCCACCGTCCGAAATTCGGCGATCCGGGCGGACCCGGACCGCACTGCGGCCGCTCACCCTGAGGCGGCGGCGACGATTCCGCAATATGGGTGCGGAATCGCCGAGCAAAAGCTCACGTTTACTCGAGTTCCACCGCTTACTTGAGCTCGACCTTGGCGCCGGCCTTCTCCAGCTGGGCCTTGACCTTCTCGGCCTCGTCCTTGCTGACGCCTTCCTTGACCGGCTTCGGAGCACCCTCGACGAGGTCCTTGGCTTCCTTGAGGCCGAGGCCGGTGAGCGCGCGGACTTCCTTGATCACCTCGATCTTCTTGTCGCCGGCGGCGGCGAGAACGACGGTGAACTCGGTCTTCTCCTCGGCCGGAGCCGCGGCGGCGGCGCCCGGAGCGGCGGCGACGGCGACGGCGGCGGCCGCCGACACGCCCCACTTCTCCTCGAGCAGCTTGGCCAGCTCGGCCGCCTCGAGAACGGTGAGGCTCGACAGGTCGTCGACGATCTTCTGGAGATCAGCCATTTGCGATAATTCCTTCTCGGTTCGCGATAGTTCGGGTTTGCGAGGGCGTCACGCCGCCTCGCCCTTGTCGGCATGGGCCTGAACCACCCGAGCGAGCTTGCCCGCCGGGGCGACGACGATCTGGGCCACCTTGGTCGCCGGGGCCTGGATCAGGCCGACGATCTTGGCGCGCAGTTCGTCGAGCGACGGCAGCGAGGCGAGTGCCTTGACGCCGTCGGGGTTCAGGGCGGTCGTCCCCATCGCCCCACCGAGGATCACGAGCTTGTCGTTGGCCTTGGCGAAGTCGGAAACGACCTTGGGTGCAGCGATCGGATCACCCGAATAGGTGAGAACGGTCGGCCCCTTGAGGAGGGGCGCGACGATCGCCGCGTCGGTGCCGTCGAGAGCGATCTTGGCGAGACGGTTCTTGGCGACCTTCACCGACGCGCCGGCCTGCTTCGCCTGCCTGCGCAGGGTCTGCATCTGGGCGACGGTGAGGCCGGCATAGTGGGCCACCACGACCACGTTCGAGGCCTTGAACACCTCGTTCAGGGTCGTGACGAGCTCCTTCTTTGCCGCTCGATCCACGTCTTGCTCTTTCTGGTTGGCGACCCCCGGTAAGGAGCCGCCGGTTGCGTCGAGCCATTCTCCCTGGGGCCGGAGCCCGCCGGAGAACGACGCCTCATGCCCTGTCCCCCGAAAGCGCGCGAACGCTCGCGGGTCGAACCCGAGTCGGAACCATGCGGGGTCTCCCCCGTATCGATCTTCCCCGTCTGTGCAGGCCCTTGGAACCGGAAGCCGATCCAGGAATTAAGCCGTTGCCGTGGGCACTGGGCGTTCGGGCGCGGGCACCTGCAGTCTCGGACAGGACCGACCGCCCACGAGGGGCGGCCACGTGCCAGCGGAGCGGCAGCGTCGGTCCCGGTTCCCTTCAGATCGATCCGATCGGATGCCTAAAAGGAACAGAGTCCTGTACCACCGTGTTTTCCGAGAGCACGCAAGGGCGCGCCGGCAGAGGGCCGGCACGCCCGTTCTCGCTATGTAGCCCGCTGCAAACCGTTTGCCAACCCCCCGCGCGAGTTTTCCTTGCAAGTCGTTTGCCAAGCCCGAGGGTGGTCGGGCGGCCAGGGAAGGCGGCGGAGCGTCGGCGCGGCGCCGGCACGCGTTTCGGTTGCAGTTGCGGTGCACCGTCGATAGCACGGATCGGCCGGGAAGCGAAGCGCGGCGACGAACAGCGAAGCACGGCGACCAACGAGGCGGTCGACCGGCGAAGTGATCGCGAGGGAAGCGGACGGCGCAGACGGACGGGGGGAGCCGGACGGGGCTCGGCCGGGGAAAAAAACGGCCATGGCGGCATCCGGCGTCCCGGAGCAGGGACCCGAACGCCGGTGCCACCATGGTTCAGACCGTATCCGGGGGCGTGGGACCCGGACGTCCGGCAGCCACGGACCGCACGCTCAGGACGATGCGACCCGACGATCGCGGGCCGGCAGTGCCCTCTCGATCGTTCGTCGACGACCTTACCTTCCGGCTCTCACGGTCGTCTTAAGCCGGCCGGTCGAAATCGATTCGATCCCGCGTCTTTTTTCCGCGCTCTCTTCCGCGCCGGTCGCCCGCTCCGGTGCCTGCCTGGCCGATCGCCGGGAGGAACCCGCCGCTGGGCCGATACGATGCGGAAAGACCTCTGCTATAAAAGGCGGATTCTTCGCATCGGCTCGGCGCCGGTCGCCCCGCCGATCGTCGCGCCGCCGATTGCCGTGTCGTCCATTCCCGCCGGAGACCTCCCATGTCGCTGAAGCCGACCGCGCTGACCGCCCCCTACCGCATCACCAAGGGCAGCCGGTTCAAGCTGTCGGAGATCGCCCCCGACGACACCCGCGGCATCGACCTCGAGAAGGAGGAGGCGAAGGTCTTCGTCGCCGCCGGGGTGACCCGCCTCTCCGAGCTGCAGGAGAAGCTCTACGCCCAGGATCGCTGGTCGGTGCTGCTGATCTTCCAGGCGATGGACGCGGCCGGCAAGGACGGCGCCATCAAGCACGTGATGTCGGGCATCAACCCGCAGGGCTGCCAGGTGTTTTCCTTCAAGCAGCCGTCCGCCAACGAGCTCGACCACGACTTCATGTGGCGCTGCGCGATCCGCCTGCCCGAGCGCGGCCGGATCGGCATCTTCAACCGCTCCTATTACGAGGAGGTGCTGGTCGCCCGCGTCCACCAGGAGGTGATCGAGAAGCAGAAGCTGCCGCAGAAGCTGGTCGGACGGCATTTGTTCGAGGAGCGCTACGAGGACATCGCCGCCTTCGAGCGGTACCTCTCCCGCAACGGCACGCTGATCCTGAAATTCTTCCTGCACGTCTCCAAGGACGAGCAGAAGAAGCGCTTCCTCGACCGCCTCGAGGAGCCGGCGAAGAACTGGAAGTTCTCCGCCGCGGACATCGCCGAGCGCGCTCACTGGAAGGACTATATGCAGGCCTACGAGGACGCGATCCGCGCGACCGCCACCCCGTATGCGCCCTGGCACGTGGTGCCGGCCGACGACAAGTGGTTCGCCCGGCTGGTGATCGTCGAGACCATCGTCGAGGCGCTCGACAAGCTCGACCTGCATTTCCCGAAGGTCTCGAAGGCGCAGCGCGCCGAGCTGGAAAAGGCCCGCACCAAGCTCCTGAAAGAGAAGAAGTGAGAAAGACGGGCGGCCGGTGACACCGCCCTTCTTCGGATCCCGAAAGAACAGGCCGGCCGAGACCATGCGGCAGTTCCGCAACGCCGGCCCGTAAATCCGTCGTTTTGCGACCATTTCGGCGCCCGCTTCCTTGGCGGCCGGAAACCGCGTCTGCTAGCGTTTACATCTCGTTTACCCGCGCCGGGGTGTGCCCGGCATCGGCGGGCGATCGACGACGGGGCGCACGCAGCAGGACGATGCCGGAATGACGAGAGGAGCCGCCGACGGGACGCAGCGCACGGTTCGGTCCCGCCGGGGGCCACTGCCGTTCTTTGCGCGCGCTCTTCGGACGGCGGGGTGCCTCGCCGCCGGCCTCGCCCTCCTCGCCGCCCCGACAGCCCCGACAACTCCCGCCGCCGCCCAGTCGCTGCCGACCGGCGGCACGCCGACCGCCGGCACCGTCTCGATCGGCCAGCCCTCGCCGACCGGCCTCCTGGTCACCCAGACCAGCCCGACCGGCATCGTCGGCTGGAGCTCCTTCTCGATCGGCGCCGGCCACCAGGTGCATTTCGACAACGGCAGCGGCGCCACCTTGAACCGGGTGACCGGCCCCCTGCCCTCGTCGATCGACGGCCTTCTGACCGCCACCGGCAGCGTCTACCTGATCAACCCGGCCGGCATCACCGTCGGCCCGACCGGCGTGATCGAGACCGGCGGTAGCTTCGTCGGATCGACCCTCGACGTGCCGGACGCCGACTTCCTCGCCGGCGGCGCGCTGACCTTCGACGGCGGAAGCACCGCAGCGGTGGTCAATCTCGGCCGGATCGGCTCGGCCCGCGGCGACGTGATCCTGATCGGCCGCACCGTCGAGAACGACGGCGCCCTCACCGCCCCGAACGGCACCGTCGCGCTCGCCGCCGGCCGCGAGGTCTTGGTGAGCGACGGCTCGCTCGGCCAGGGCAAGGTGCAGGTGCGGGTCGCCGGCCCCGGCGGCAAGGTGGTGAACCGCGGAACCATCGCCGCCGCCGAGGTGGAGCTGCGCGCCAATGGCGGCAACGTCTATGCGCTCGCCGGCAACACCAACGGCATCGTCAAGGCGACCGGGGTCGCCAACAAGGGCGGCCGCATCTTCCTCACCGCCGAGGGCGGCAAGGTCACGGCGACCCAGCGGATGGTCGCGCGGAAAGGGTCGACCAAAACCGCGAGCGGCGCCAGCCTCCCTGTCGCCGGCGGCGACATCTTGATCGAGGCCGACGCGGTTTCGATATCCGGCACGCTCGACGCGGCGGGCGACGGCGACGCCGGCGGAAAAATCGTCGTCGCCGGCAGGACGATCGCGCTCGAGCCGGTCGCGGCGCTGGACGCCAGCGGCACCACAGGCGGCCTCGTGCTGATCGGCGGCGACCGCACCGGCGGCCACGATTTTACGACCCGCCTCCTCGACTACGCCATCCCGGCCGCCGAGACGGTGACCGTCGCGGCGGGCGCCACCATCCGCGCCGACGGCATGGCGGGCAGCGGCGGCAGCGTCGTCCTGTGGTCGGACGGAGCCACCCGCTTCGACGGCACCATCTCCGCGACCGGCACCGCCGGCGGCGGTTTCGTCGAAACCTCCGGCCATACGCTCGCCGTGTCCGGCCGGGTGAATGCGGGGCTCGGCGGCACCTGGCTGCTGGACCCCGCCGATCTGGTGATCGGGCCGTCGCTCGCGGAGAGCATCGAGGCGAGCCTCCAGGCCGGCACCGACGTCATCCAGACCACCTATGTCGACGGCGTCGTCGGCGACGGTGACATCCGCGTCGAGGAAAACGTCTCCATCGCTTGGAGCACCAGCGCGACGCTGATCTTCAGCGCCTACCGCAACATCGTGTTCGAGAGCGGCGCACTGATCACCGGCAGCGGCGGCGGCGCGCTGGTGCTGCGGGCCGACAACACCGGCACCGGCACGGGAACCGTGGTCTACGACGGCACCGCCCCGGTGATCGATTTTTCCGACGGCAGCCGGTCGGTCTCGATCTATTACAATCCGACCGACGGCTATGCCGAGCCGCAGTCGTTCGCCACGCTGGTGGCGCCGGGCACGGCCCTGACCGCCTCCATGCTGGTGAACGACGCCCGAGATCTCGCGGCGATCTCGCAAAACCTCGCCGGCACCTATGCGCTCGGCCGCGACATCGACCTTTCCGGCGTCACCGATTTCGCCGGCATCGCCGGCACCTTCACCGGCCTGTTCGACGGCTACGGCGGCGAGGTCGGCCCGGTCCATGCGATCACCGGGCTCGGCTCGGGCACGCCGAGCGCCGGCCTGTTCGAGACGATCGGCACCGGAGGCCTCGTCCAGAATCTCGTGCTGACCGGCACGGTCACCGGCAACGGCGCAAATCCGGTCGGCATGCTCGCCGGCACCAATGAAGGCCTCGTGGACAACGTCCACGCCTATGGCACGCTCGCGACCGGCACCGCCGAGGAGGCGACCGCCGGCGGGCTGGTCGGGCTCAACACCGGCGACATTCGTCTCTCCAACGCCTTGGTGGCGATCGCCGCCGACAGCGCATACGGCACCGTGGGCGGGCTGGTCGGCCGCAACGAGGGCACCATCACCGGCAGCGTCGCGCTCGGCGACATTTCTGCCGGAGAGGATGCGAGCGGCGCGACACTCGGCGGGCTGGTCGGCGCCAACGAGGGCACCATCGATCTCGCGCTCGCCTGGGGCGACGTGTCGGGCGGCGCCTTCTCGCGGGTCGGTGGGATCGCGGGGTCCAATTTCGGCACGGTCACGGGCTCGCTCGCCTACGGCGCCGCGAGCGGAGGGTCAGGCAGCACGGTCGGCGGGCTGGTCGGCCTGAACGACGGCACGGTCGAGACCTCCGGCGCCTTCGCGGCGGTGTCGACCACCGGGCCGGGCGGCGCGGCCGGCGGGCTGGTCGGCCAGAACATCGGCAGCGTCTCGCAGTCGTTCGGCGCCGGCCCGGTGTCCGGCGACGACGGCACCACCATCGGCGGCCTCGTCGGCATCAACGGCACGCCCTGGTACGCCGCCGAGGCGACCGTCTCGCAGTCCTACGCCACCGCGGCGGTGACAGGCACCGGCAGCGCGGTCGCCGGCGGGCTGATCGGCACCAATGGCGGGTTTGTCGACCAGACCTATGCGGTCGGCGCCGTGAGCAGCGGCGAGGGCGGCACGGCGGGCGGGCTGATCGGCCGCAACGCCATCACACCGGTCGAGGGCAGCGGCCTTTTTGTCGGCGACGTCCAAAACTCCTATTGGGACACTCGAACGAGCGGCCTTTCGACGAGCGCCGCCGGCACGCCGATGACCACCGCAGCGCTGGTGCAGGGTTTGCCGGCGGGCTTCGACCCCGCCACCTGGGGCTCGCTGCCGGGCCAGAGCTATCCCTTCCTCGCCGGCACCCCTTATCCTTACGTGCCGGTGCCGCCGGACGATCCGGACCCGCCACCACCTCCGCCTCCGCCGCCACCACCACCTCCGCCGCCACCACCTCCGCCACCACCTCCGCCGCCTCCCCCGCCGGGGC
>NZ_AKZI01000037.1 GCF_000293785.1 Rhodovulum sp. PH10
GCGCCCCCCGGGCCCCCGCCCCACCGGCGCCGCCGGTCGCACCACCGGTCGCCGGGCCGCTGGTGGCCGCACCACCGGCCGCGCCACTGCCGGCCGCACCGCCGGCCGCGCCGCCGCCGGCGCCGCCACTCTGCGCGACTGCGAGCGAGGTGCCGGCGATCAGGGCCGCCGCCGCGGCGGCGATCATCAGTCGTTGCTTCATCGGGGGATTCCTCCGCATCGTGGGGACCCCGCCGGCGCCGCTGCCGATCGTGCCTGCATCGGTGCATCGCCGGGCGAGGCCGGGATTCGGCCGGTTGCCGGCTGTGCCGGACCGCGCGACCGCTCGGGCCGGCGTCGCCGGCTCCTGCGAAACGTCTGCTCGCGCGGGCTGTTCCGGCCGGCGGCGGCGGTCCCGGCACGGCGGTGTCACGATGCCGCGCGACGGCGTTCGCGGGAACGATTCACACGATTGCCGCATTGGGTGGGTCCTTGGCCGGATGGGGAATCGGGCAAGGCTCGCAATTCGCCCCCAATCGGTAAGATACGCCGTCCTACTATGACGGCGGTGCGACATGATTCGCCGCTCGGCCATGCCGCGGCGCAGGAGGAACAATGGTTCGTACGATACTCGCCTTGGTCGCCGGCTCGGTGGTCTTCTCGTCCGTTGCGATCGCCCAGCCGCGATTCCCGTCGCCGATCCCCAATTCGCGTGGCACGGCGGACGACCAGCAGGCGTGTGAGCGCGACGCCAAGCGGCTCTGCAAGGACTATCTCGGCGACGACATGGCCGTGCTGTCGTGCTTCCAGGCCAAGCGGTCGCGTCTCAGCCCCGGCTGCCGGGGCGTGCTCGAGAAGTACGGCCAGTAAGTCGGCCGATCCTTTCGTGGGTGAGAATTCGCTCCGCCGGCCCCCGCCGGCGGAGCTTTTTCGTGCGTGAACACGTCGGGGCGGGTCACAGCCGCTCGCCGGGCGGCGCGTAGGGCTCGCGCGAGGGCTGCTGCGCCCGGCCGGGCTCGCCCGGCCGATCCTGCCACCGCTCGCCGGGCTCGCCCGGCCGATCCTGCCACCGCTCGCCGGGCGTCTCCCACCGTTCGGCGGGCGGCTCGGCCGGCTGCTCGGAGCGGCGCTCGAGCGCGGTGCCGCGGGTGAGCCGGTTCCATTCGTCGCCGACCATCGCCGCGGCGCGATGCGTGCTGTCGCGCACCACCTCCCAGTTCACGAACGGTCGGGTGCC
This sequence comes from Rhodovulum sp. PH10, assembly GCF_000293785.1. Lineage (GTDB taxonomy): Bacteria > Pseudomonadota > Alphaproteobacteria > Rhizobiales > Xanthobacteraceae > Rhodoplanes. Next base: position 1,217 of record NZ_AKZI01000037.1, read on the forward strand.
GGGATCGGCGGTGCTGTCGCGCAGGAACGCGCCGCCGACCGCGACCAGAAATCCCAGAACGAACGCCATCAGGGTACGCATGCGGCCTCTTCCTTTCCTCACTCGCGATCAGGACTCACGAGCGGGCGGCCGGCACCGCCGCCCGCGGTGATCGTCACGTCGGCGGGACCGCCGCCCCGCCGCTTCGTCCGCCGGTCGACCCGATATGGTGATCCGATCCGGCTTTCGCTCGCGCGCTCCTTCGTCGATCGCCCGCCTGGCGGCTTGCTGCCGGTTCCGCGCGCCGGTATATCCCCCGCACATTCGTGACCTCAGGGGGGAGTTTTTCGCATGGCCGTCGAGCGCACCTTTTCCATCATCAAGCCGGACGCGACCGCCCGGAACCTCACCGGCGCGATCAACGCGATGATCGAGCAGGCGGGCCTGAAGATCGTCGCGCAGAAGCGCGTCCGCATCACCCGCGAGCAGGCCGAGACCTTCTACGCCGTCCACCGCGAGCGGCCGTTCTTCGGCGAGCTGGTCGACTTCATGGTGTCGGGCCCGGTGGTCGTGCAGGTGCTCGAGGGCGAGAACGCGATCGCCCGCTATCGCGACCTGATGGGCGCCACCGATCCGGCCAAGGCCGCCGAGGGCACCATCCGCAAGGCGCACGCGAACTCGATCGGCGAGAACTCGGTGCACGGCTCGGACGCGGCGGACACGGCGGCGAAGGAGATCGCCCAGTTCTTCGCCGGCAACGAGATCGTCGGCTGACGACACGTCCGTCTCGGCCCGTCCGCGTCCACGGGCGGGGCCGACCGCGAGGCGGTGCGGCGGCGGAAGAGAACGCCGGCACACCGATGATTTCTGCGACCGGGCGACGAACGGATCGCCCGGCGCTATAGTTCTTTCACGATGTCCTTCGATCTTTTCGACCCGTCCGGCCTCGCCGGACCGGCCCAGGCTCTTCTCGCCGATCTCGGAACCCGCGCCTTCTGGCTCTCGGTTCTGGAGATCGTCTGGATCAACATCCTGCTGTCGGGCGACAATGCCGTCGTGATCGCGATGGCGTGCCGCGGGCTGCCGCAGCGCCGCCGGCTGTGGGGCATGGCGCTCGGCGCCGGCGCGGCGGTGGTGCTGCGCATCGTCTTCACGGTGGTGATCGCCCGGCTGCTCGAGCTGCCCGGCATCAAGCTCGCCGGCGGGCTCGCGCTGCTGGTGATCGCCGCGCGCCTGGTGGTGCCCGACGAGGAGACCCAGGACGTCGAGGCGCCCGACCGGCTGTGGCGGGCGGTGCAGATCGTCGTGGTCGCCGACCTCGTGATGAGCCTCGACAACGTCATCGCCATCGCCGCCGCGGCGCAGGGCAGCGTGGCGCTGCTGGTGCTCGGGCTCGCGATCGGCGTGCCGCTGATCGTCGCCGGAGCGGCGCTGATCGTCGGGCTGCTCGACCGATTCCCGATTCTCGTCTGGGCGGGCGCGGCGCTGCTCGGCTGGATCGGCGGCGGGGTGATCGCCACCGATCCGCTGCTCGACACGGCGCTCGGCATCGATCCCGGCAGCGAGGGGCTGGCGCTGCTCGATCACGCGTTCGCGGCGGGCGGCGCGGTGCTGGTGCTGGCCGCCGGATGGCTGTGGCGACGGGCGAAGCGGGGCGGGGAGGCGGCCGCCGGCGAGCGCGCGGCGAGCGACGATTCCGCCCGAAACGCGGCGGAAGGCCGGCCGCTGCCCGAATAGTGCACAATTCGGTCAAATTTCGGATAGCGATACGTGCTGCACCGCAAGAATTGCGCATCCCGCGCAGAAATAATGCGGGGCCGCGTCAAGGTCTTTCGGCGGGCGCAGGGGTCGCGCAGGGTTCCGAAACGGCCGACGGGGGCAGCGGAACCGAGCTTCTTCTGCCGGAGAACGGATTGTCAAGTAAGTTTGACACCTCTCCATGCCTGTATACCTCCGGGTGCGCCACCCGGAATCTGTACAGATCGCGAGACACCGCTGTTATTGAAGCGGTTCTTGTTCGAATCCGGTCGGTTTCATCTTGCGTTGGTTCACGAGTTGGCGTTAAGTGGCCCCAGCAATCGGGTTTTGGCCGTTCCGGGCCGCAAACGCCATCGTGCGTCGATCGAATCGGATCCCCCCAAATGCCGGGTTGTCTCGCGACCGTCGAGTGATCGCCGGTCGTGATCATCGCGACGTCAGACTTTGATCAGGAGACCGACGATGCAAAAAGGCACCGTCAAATGGTTCAACCCCACGAAGGGCTATGGGTTCATCCGGCCTTCGACCGGCGACAAGGACGTGTTCGTCCACATCTCGGCGGTCGAGCGTGCTGGTCTCAGCACCCTGAATGAAGGTCAGGTGGTCGAGTACGAGCTCGTCACCAACCGCGGCAAGACTTCCGCGGAGAACCTCAAGGTCGCGTGAGCGGCCAGCCGGTCGAACGACCGGTTTGCGGGTGCTTTCCCGTAGCCCCCGGTTCGCCGGGGGTTTTTTTATGCTCGGAGACGAGAGGTCGCAGCGGCGGACGAGACGCGCCGCTGCCGCGGTGTCGATCAGCCGATCGAGGGGGCGATCAGCACGCCCGGCGAATCACCGCCGGTGCCGCCCACCGCCGTCGCGTCCGGCGCCGTCGCACCCATCGTCGTCGCACCCATCGTCGAGCCGGCGATCTTGCAGCGGCCGTCGACCACCGAGACGCGCCCCTCGGCGAGCCAGCGCAGCGCCAGCGGATAGATGCGGTGCTCGACCGTCAGCACGCGGGCGGCGAGCGAATCGGCGGTGTCGTCGTCGGCGACCGGCACCGCGCCCTGCACGATGATCGGCCCGGCATCGACCTCCGGCACCACGAAATGGACGCTCGCGCCGTGCAGCCGGACGCCCGCGGCGAGCGCACGCGCGTGGGTGTCGAGCCCGCGGAACGCCGGCAGCAGCGCCGGGTGGACGTTGATCAGCCGGCCCTCGAAGCGCGCTACGAACCACGGCGTCAGCAGCCGCATGAAGCCGGCGAGGCAGACGAGATCGATGTGGCGCGCGCGGATTTCCGCGTCGACCGCCTCGTCGAACGCCTGCCGGTCCTTGCCGAACATCTTGTGATCGACCACCACCGCCGGAATGCCCGCCTCGGTCGCGCGAAGGAGCCCGGCGGCGTCCGGCCGGTTCGACAGCACGAGCGCGATTTCGGCGGGAAAGGCCGGATCGGCGGCCGCCTCGATCAGCGCCGCCATGTTGGAGCCGCGCCCCGAGATCAGGGCCGCGACGCGAGCCCGCCCGCCGCTCATGACGCGGCGCCGAGCGCGAGCTTGCCCGAATAGGTCACCCGCGCACGGTCGGCGCCGACCGGCGTCACTCGCCCGAGCCGCACCGGCGTCTCGCCGGCGCGTGCGAACGCCGCCTCGACGACGTCGACGTCGTCCTCGGCGACCACCGCGATCATGCCGATGCCGCAGTTGAAGGTGCGCAGCATCTCGGCCTCGGCGACCTCGCCCGCCTCGGCGAGCCAGCGAAACACCGGCGGCACCGGCATCGCGTCGAGATCGATCGCGACCGAAAGCCCCTTCGGCAGCACGCGCGGAATGTTGTCGGGAAAGCCGCCGCCGGTGATGTGGGCGAACGCCTTGATCGCGCGCGTCTCGCGCAGCGCGGCGAGGCAAGAGGCGACATAGATGCGGGTCGGCTCGAGCAAGGCCTCGCCGAGCGCGCGGCCGGGCGCGAACGGGGCAGGGGCATCCCAGCCGAGCCCGCTCTTCTCGACGATCCGGCGCACCAGCGAGTAGCCGTTCGAATGCACGCCCGAGGAGACCAGGCCGAGCACCCGGTCGCCGGCGGCGACCTCGCGCGGCAACAGGCCGCCGCGCTCGGCAGCACCCACCGCGAATCCCGCGAGGTCGTAGTCGCCGGCGGCATAGACGCCCGGCATCTCCGCCGTCTCGCCGCCGATCAGCGCGCAGCCGGCCTGCTTGCAGCCTTCCGCGACGCCCGCGACGACCTTTGCCGCGATCTCCGGCTCGAGTTTTCCGCAGGCGAAATAATCGAGAAAGAACAGGGGCTCCGCGCCCTGCACCACGAGATCGTTGACGGACATCGCGACGAGGTCGATGCCGATCCCGTCGTGCCGTCCGGTCTCCACCGCGATCTTCACCTTGGTGCCGACGCCATCGGTCGCCGCCACCAGGACGGGATCGCGAAAGCCGGTCGGCTTGAGGTCGAACACCGCGCCGAACCCGCCGATCTCGGCGTCGGCGCCGGTGCGGCGAGTCGCGCGGACCAGCGGCTTGATCAGGTCGACCAGGCGGTTTCCGGCATCGATGTCGACGCCGGCATCGGCGTAAGTCAGGCCCGGGCGGCGGGATTCGGTCATGGTGGGCTCGCGGCGCGCGCGGGAAGCGCGGTTTCGCCGCGTCCTACGTTGGAATCGGGCCTAGCGCAACGACTGTGATGCCAATATGAACGTGCTGCGTGGCAGCGTGCCGGCCCGCCGCGGGGCCGGATGAGCCGGGACCGGACCGTGAATCTTCCGAACATCGTCACCATCGTCCGTATTCTTCTCGTGCCGGTGCTGGTGTGGACCATCGCCGCCGGCGAGATGCGGGCCGCTTTCCTGCTGTTCGTCGCCGCCGGGATCAGCGACGGCATCGACGGCTTCGTCGCCAAGCGATTCGGCATGACCACCGATTTCGGTGCGCATCTCGATCCGCTGGCCGACAAGATGCTGATCATCGCCATCTTCGTCGGGCTCGGCATGGTCGGCGCGATTCCCGTGTGGCTGGTGATTCTGGTGGTGTCGCGCGACATCCTGATCATCGGCGCGGTGATGCTGGCGATGCTGCTCGGCCGGCCGGTGAAGATGCGCCCGCTGATGATCTCCAAGCTCAACACGGTGATGCAGATCGTCTTCGCCTCGGTGGTGCTCGCCTCGCTCGGCTTCGAGTTCGACGCCAAGCCGGTGCAGACCGTGATCATGTGGATGGTCGCCGCGCTGACGCTGCTCTCGGTCGGCTTCTACACGCGCGAATGGATGCGGCACATGACCGCCGCCGAGCGCGAGCCCGGCTGATGGCCGCCGCCCGCGAGGACGGGCCGCGGCAGCTCGCGCTCGCCTTCGAGCATCCCGAGAGCTTTGCACCCGAGGATTTTTTGCGCAGTGCCTCGAACGCGGTCGCGATCGACGCCGTCGCCCGCTGGCCGGACTGGCCGTCGCGCGCGCTCGTGCTGCTCGGCCCGGAAGGGGCGGGCAAGAGCCACCTCGCCGCGGTGTGGGCGCAGCGGGCCGGTGCCCCGGTGGCGTCCGCCCGTACGCTCGACGAGGCCTCGGTGCCGGCCGCGCTCGCGCACGGCGCGCTGGTGCTGGAGGACGTCTCGCCCGCGGTCGACGAGGTGGCGCTGTTCCACCTCCTCAACCTCGCCCGCGAGACCGGTGCCTGGCTGCTCCTCACCGCCGCCTCGCCGCCTGCCGGTTGGCGGCTGCGGCTGCCCGACCTCCATTCGCGCCTGCGGGCGCTGCCGGCGGTGACGCTCGCCCCGCCCGACGAGGAGCTTTTGCGCGCGGTGCTCGTAAAACTCTTTGCCGACCGCCAGATCGATGCCGACGAGGGATTGCTCGTCTATCTCGAGCGGCGCATCGAGCGCTCGCTCGCCGCCGCCCGCGCCGTGGTCGACACGCTCGACCGCGAGGGCTTGCGGCAGAAGCGCCCGGTCACCCGCGCGCTCGCGATCGAGATTTTGGGGCGCGACGAGGGCGGCGAGGACTGACCCCGCCCGGCGCGGCACCGTGCCGCCGCCCGGCGCGTCGGGCCGGGGAGGGCCGGGGACTGGCCAATCGCGAGGCGCGTCCCCATAGTGCACGTAGACCGATTTGATTTCTCGAGCGTGCGCCGCCCCGGGCGGCGACCGACATGCGGATGGATCGTTTCCCCATGGTCGACCAGCAGGCCGTAGTCCCGACAGTCGAAACCGACGGCACCCCGCGGGTCGTGCCGGTCGAGCCGGTGAAGCCGAAGAAGAAGCGCAGCCCCGACCGTTACATCAACCGCGAGCTGTCGTGGCTGCAGTTCAATCGCCGCGTCCTCGAGGAATCCGCCAATTCGAACCACCCGCTGCTCGAGCGGGTGAAATTCCTGTCGATCTCGGCGAACAATCTCGACGAGTTCTTCATGGTGCGGGTGGCCGGCCTCAAGGGGCAGGTGCGCGCCGGCATCACCACCAGGAGCCCCGACGGCCTCACCCCGTCCGAGCAGCTCGCCCGCATCAACGAGAGCGTGACCGCGCTGGTCGTCGACCAGCAGACGCGCTGGCGCGAGCTGAAGAAGGCGCTCGCCGGCACCCGCATCGATTTCGTCGACGGCGAACGGCTCGAGCCGGCCGAGCGCGCCTGGCTCGAGGACTACTTTCTCCAGCACATCTTCCCGGTGCTGACGCCGCTGGCGATCGACCCGGCGCACCCCTTCCCCTTCATCCCGAATTTCGGCTTCTCGCTCGCGCTCCAGCTCTCTCGGGCGCGCGACTGCCGGGCGATGAACGCGCTGATCCGCGTGCCGCCCAAGATCGAGCGGTTCATCCGGCTCGGCGGTGGCGGCGAGCCCGGCCGGGTGCGGCTGATCACCCTCGAGCAGGCGATCGCGCTGTTCATCACGCGGCTGTTTCCCGGCTACACGCTGCGGGGGCAGGGCTGCTTCCGCGTGCTGCGCGATTCCGAGGTGGAGATCGAGGAGGAGGCGGAGGACCTCGTGCTGCTGTACGAGACGGCGCTCAAGCGCCGCCGCCGCGGCACCGTGATCCGGCTCGAGCTCGACGCGACGATGCCGGTCGACCTGCAGCGCTTCGTGCAGCGCGAGCTCGCCGCCGCCGACGACGAGGTGTTTCTGGTCGACGGCGTGCTGGCGGTCTCCGAGCTGTCGCAGCTCTCCGGGCTCGACCGCCCGGACCTCGAATTCGTGCCCTACAGCCCGCGCTTTCCCGAGCGCGTGCGCGACCATGCCGGCGACTGCTTCGCGGCGATCCGCCAGAAGGATCTGATCGTCCACCACCCCTACGAGTCGTTCGACGTGGTGGTGCAGTTCCTCCAGCAGGCGGCGCGCGACCCCGACGTCGTCGCCATCAAGCAGACGCTCTACCGCACCTCCAAGGACTCGCCGATCGTCAAGGCGCTGGCCGAGGCGGCGGAGGCCGGAAAGTCGGTCACCGCGGTGGTCGAGCTGAAGGCGCGGTTCGACGAGGAGGCGAATATCCGCTGGGCGCGCGACCTCGAGCGCGCCGGTGCGCAGGTGGTGTACGGCTTCATCGAGCTGAAGACCCACGCCAAGCTGTCGCTGGTCGTGCGGCGCGAGAACGGCCAGCCGGTGTCCTACGTGCACACCGGCACCGGCAACTATCACCCGGTGACGGCGCGCATCTACACCGACCTCTCGTTCTTCACCGCCGACCCGGTGATCGCCCGCGACGTCGCCCGCATCTTCAACTACATCACCGGATACGCCGAGCCCGCCGAGCTCGAGCGGATGGCGGTGTCGCCGATCGACCTGCGCGGCCGCATCCTCCAGCACATCGACGAGGAGATCGCCAATGCCCGCGCCGGCCGGCCGGCGGCGATCTGGATGAAGATGAACGCGCTGGTCGATCCCGGCATCATCGATGCGCTGTACGACGCCTCGCAGGCCGGCGTGCCGGTCGATCTCGTGGTGCGCGGCATCTGCTGCCTGCGGCCGGGCGTGCCGGGCCTGTCCGACAACATCCGCGTGAAGTCGATCGTCGGCCGCTTCCTCGAGCACGGCCGCATCTACTGCTTCGCCAACGGCGAGCCGCTGCCGGGGCCGAAGGCGCACGTCTACATCTCGTCGGCCGACATGATGCCGCGCAATCTCGACCGCCGCGTCGAGGCGCTGTGCCCGATCCTCAACCCGACCGTGCACGAGCAGGTGCTCGACCAGATCATGGTCGCCAACTTCAAGGACAACGATCAGAGCTGGACGCTCTTGCCGGACGGCAGCTCGACGCGTATCAAGACAGCCTCGGGTGAAGAGCACTTCAACGCGCACAAGTACTTCATGACGAATCCAAGTCTCTCGGGTCGTGGCAAGTCGGTGAAGGAGTCCTCGCCCCGCAGCCTGGCGCGACGGGGAGACCGTGCGTAAGGGCAAGCGGGCCACCCCAGGGCGGGCCGGACGCGTGAAACCCGCGCAGACGGTGAAGTCCATCGAAGCGGTGTCGGCCGGGACGCCGCCGGCGGCGATTCCCGCCAACGGAACCGACACGGTCGCCAAGGGCCGGCTCGACCACGGGCCGCCGGTCGCCGTGATCGACATCGGCTCGAACTCGATCCGCCTCGTCGTCTACGAGGGGCTGACGCGCAGCCCCACCCCGATCTTCAACGAGAAGGTCTTGGCCGGGCTCGGCCGCGAGGTGCTGACCACCGGGCTGCTCGCCCAGGATGCGGTCGACCGCGCCGTCCAGGCGCTGCGCCGCTTCCGCATGCTGTGCGACACCATGGGGGCGGCGAAGGTGCAGGTGATCGCCACCGCCGCCTGTCGCGACGCCGCCAACGGCCCCGATTTCGTGCGCGAGGCGGAGGCGATCTGCGGGGTGCCGGTCGACGTCTTGTCCGGCAAGCGCGAGGCGAAGCTGTCCGCGCTCGGCGTGGTGTCGGGCGTGCACCGGCCGGACGGCCTGGTCGGCGATCTCGGCGGCGGCTCGCTCGAGCTGGTCGACGTCAGGGGGGCGCGGCTGAAGGGCGGCCTCACGCTGCCGCTCGGCGGCCTCGCGCTGCAGGATCTCTCCGCCCACTCGCTGAAGAAGGCCGACCGCATCGTGCGCGAGACGATGCGCGACGTCGACCTCCTGAAGGGTGGCATCGGCCGCGCCTTCTATGCGGTCGGCGGGACGTGGCGGGCGCTCACCCGGCTGCACATGCGCCAGACCGGCTATCCGCTCGACGTGATGCACGGCTACACGATCCCGGCGCGCGAGGCGCTGGAGTTCGTGCGGCTGGTGCGGCGGGTCAATGCCGACACGCTGTCGCAGATCGCCTCGGTGAACGAGTATCGGCGGCCGCTGCTCGCTTATGCCTCGATCGTGCTCGAGCACATCATCCGGGTCGGCCGGCCGCGCGACATCGTGGTGTCGGCGGCGGGCGTGCGCGAAGGGCTGCTCTATTCCGCGCTCGACGAGAAGGAGCGCCAGCGCGATCCGCTGATCGCCGCGGCGGAGAACTTGAACCTCCTGCGCTCGCGCTCGCCCGAGCAGGGCGTCGAGCTGACCGACTGGACCGACCGCTTCATGGCGTCGTCCGGCCTCGACGAGACCGCCGACGAGAAGCGCCTGCGTCGCGCCGCCTGCCTGCTCGGCGACATCGGCTGGCGCGCCCACCCCGATTATCGCGGCGTGCAGTCGCTCAACATCATCTCGAACGCGAGCTTTCTCGGCGTCGACCACTCCGATCGCGCCTATCTCGCGCTCGCGGTCTATTTCCGCCATGTCGGGCTGTACGACGGCGAGCTGTCGCCGACGCTGCGCGAGCTCGCCTCCGCCCGCATGATCGACCGCGCCCGCGTGCTCGGCGGGGCGATGCGGGTCGCCTATCTGATCTCGGCGGCGATGCCGGGTGTTTTGCCGCACACGCCGCTGGTGGTGCGCAAGGGCGAGCTGCAGCTGGTGCTCGAGGGGCGGTTCGCCGCGCTCGACGGCGAGCGCCTCGCCAACCGCCTGCGCCAGCTCGCCCGGCTGATCGGCCGCGAGGCGCGGATCGTCACGGGGTAGGGGCTCGCCCCCTCGCATACAGCACGCACGGCTCTCGTCGGTGCCCGACGGCGCACCGCTCGGGCGGCGCCTGTTCGGCGCAGTCCGGCTTCCGTGCGACCGCACGGCTCGGCTTGGCCGAGCGCCGGTCGACCCGCGAGCGGGTCAGGAGCGGTCGACCGTCACCACCCGATGCCGCTCGACCGCCAGCGCCAGCTTGCCGTGCTTGAGGGCGAGCGCCTTCTCGCCGAACAGCTCGCGCCGCCAGCCCTTGAGCGCCCGCACGTCGGCCTCGTCGCTCGCCGCGATCCGCTCGAGGTCGTCGACGGTGGCGATCACCTTTGCGGCGACGCTGTGCCGCTCGGCGGTCATCCGCAAAAGCACCTTCAGAAGCTCCACCGTCGCGCTGCCGTTCGGCGGCGGGCGGTTGCGCTCGATCGGCGGGATCGACTTCGGATCGCGGGCGAGCCCGGCCTTGACCGCATCGAGAATGTCCTGGCCCCAGCGCGATCGCTCGAAGCCCTTGGGCAGCGAGCGCAGCCCGGCGAGCCGCTCCGGCGTGGTCGGCGCCTGCAACGCAATCTCGCCGATCACGTCGTCCTTGAGCACGCGGCCGCGCGGCACGTCGCGGGCCTGCGCCTCGCGCTCGCGCCAGGCCGCGACCTCGATCAGGATCGCCAGCTCCTTGGGCTTGCGCACCCGGCTCTTCAGCCGCTCCCAGGCGGTTTCCGGCTCGGCGCGATAGGTCGAGGGGGAGGTCAGGACCTCCATCTCCTCGTCGACCCAGTTGGCGCGGCCGCGCTTGGCGAGGTCGGCCGAGAGGGCGACATAGACGTCGCGCAGATGGGTGACGTCGGAGGTCGCGTACATGATCTGCGCGGGCGTCAGTGGGCGGCGCGACCAGTCGGTGAAGCGGTGCGACTTGTCGAGATTGGTGCCGCACACCCGCTGAACCAGCTGGTCGTAGGAGATGGCGTCGCCGTAACCCAGCACCATCGCGGCGACCTGGGTGTCGAACAGCGGCTGGGGGATCAGCCCGGCCATGTGCCAGACGATCTCGATGTCCTGGCGGGCGGCATGGAACACCTTGACCACCCGCTGGTCGGCCATCAGGGCCCAGAACGGGGAGAGGTCGATGCCGTCGGCGAGGGCGTCGACCACCACCGCCTCGCCGACGCACGCCATCTGGGCGACGCACAGCAGGGGGTAGTAGGTCGACTCGCGCAAGAACTCGGTGTCGACGGTGACGAACGGATGAGCCGACATCCGCTCGCACACGGCGGCGAGCGCCTCGGTGGTGGTGATCGGCTCGATCGGGGTTTCGATCGATGGCGCGGCGGTGGCCCTCGCGGGCTCCTCGGTCGCTCTGGCGGCTCGCGAACGCAACGGGTCCTCGGTCAGCATGAAGCGCGACGGAGGAGGGTCGGCGACGCGAGATCGCGGGCGCAATCCGGCGCGCAGGTGGTGGGGTCCTTGATCATGTCGCCGAATCTTAATCCTCGAGAGGCGCGAGGTCGAGCACGAGAGGGCGGATCAGGCGCCGGAAAAACAAGCAATTTCTCAGCCGCAGGCGCGGTGCGGGGCTGGGATGCCGCAAGCGGCCCGCTCGCCGCCCGCTCGCGGCCCCGCTCGCGGGGCGCACCGGTGGGCCGGCGGAGCGCTCGGAGGGCCGGCGGGACCCAGCAGTTCGGCCCGTAGGGCGGAACGAGCGCAGCGGGTTCCGCCATCGCGCCCACCGACCGCTCGGCTGGCGGCGAGGGACGTAGGCGCGAAACGGGCAGCGGACGACGGCAGTGCGGGGGACACAGGTGCGAAAAAAGGGGGACGAGTCCCGGGGACGAGTCCCCTCAGGCGGCGACGGCGTGCTCGTAAATATCCTCCTCCTGGGCGTTGTGCAGGCGCACCAAGGCCTCGACCGATTCGATCACCCGCTGGGCGTCGCGCACCAGGTAGCGGTCGACGTGCTGTGCCTCGAGCCCGGCGGCGAGACGGGCGAGCAGCCGGGCGAGGTGCTGGATCTCGCGGTGCGCGCGGCTCATCGCCGACAGGCCGTGGGCGTCGGCGAGGTGGCGGGTGAGGGTCGGATAGACCGAGGTCTCGTCGTCGCGCTCGTGCTCGACCACGTGCTCCTCGACGATCCGGCTGGCGTCGGCGATCAGGGCGACGGCATGGGCGGGGTCGGCGTCGTCGAGCGCGTCGGCGATCGCCCGCAGCCGGTCGAGGCTTCTCTCCAGCACCGCGTGCTCCTCGCGCAAAACCTGGGCCTCGAGCGGCGGCTCGGACTTCATCAGCCGGGCGAGGCCGCGGTGGCCGGGGCCGAGCGCGCGCAGCGCGTTGAGGATGACGGCGACGTCGATCGCCTCCTGCACCAAGGCGGCGGCGACCGGCGACAGCCAGCCGGCGGCGGCCGCGCCCATTGCGAGGCCCGACAAGACCATGCCGGCGACGATGCTCTGGGTGGCGATGCCGGTCGCCCGGCGGGCGATGCCGACCGCCTGCGACACCCGGTCGAGCCGGTCGACCAGGATCACCACGTCGGCGGCTTCCGAGGAGGCGCTGGCGCCACGCGCGCCCATCGCGACGCCAACGCCGGCGGCGGCGAGCGCCGGGGCGTCGTTGAGGCCGTCGCCGACCATCAAAGTCGGGTGCAGGCGTTGCTCGGTCGCCACCGCGTCGACCTTGTCGGTCGGCAGGCGGTCGGCCAGCACGGCGTCGAGGTCGAGCGCGGCGCCGATGGTTTCGGCCGCGTCGGCGCGGTCGCCGGTCACCATCATGATGCGGGCGATGCCGGCGGTGCGCAGCATCTGGATCGCGCGCGGGGTCTCGCGGCGCAGCTCGTCGGCCAAGAGCAGCGCGCCGACCGGCCGGCCGCCCGCCGCGACGAACACGACGAGCGCCGAGCGCCACGAGGCGCGCCGCGCCGCCCGCGCCGCCCAGTCGGGCGGCCGCGCGGTGCCGAACACCATCGCCTGCGAGCCGATGCAGACGGTCTCTCCGTCGATCCGCCCGGTGAGGCCCGAGCCGAAGCTTTCGGACACCTCCTCGGGAAACGACAGCGCGAGGTCGCGGGCGCCGGCGGCGGCGACGATCGCACCCGCCACCACGTGGTGGGAGGCCTGCTCGAGCGAGGCGGCGAGCCGCAGCACGGTGTCCGGGCTTTCGCCCGGTGCGGTCTCGATCGCGACCAGGCGGGCGCCGCCGACGGTGAGCGTGCCGGTCTTGTCGAACATCACCGTGTGGGTGCGGGCGAGCGCCTCGAGTGCGCCGCCGCCCTTCACCAGGATGCCGTGCCGGGCCGCCTGCGAGACGCCGGCGACGAAGGCGACGGGGGCGGCGAGGATCAGCGGGCAGGGGGTGGAGGCGACCAGCACGGCGAGCGCGCGGATCGGGTCGCCGGTGAAGAACCAGGCACCGCCGGCGAGCAGCAGGGTGGCCGGCAGCAGCAGCAGGGCGAAACGGTCGGCGATGCGGATGAACGGCGCCTTGGCGGTCTGGGCGGCGGCGACCATCCGCACGATGCCGGCATAGGTGCTCTCGCCGGCGGTCGCGGTCGCCCGCATCTCGAACGTCTCGCCGGCATTGACGGTGCCGCTGCGCACCTCCTCGCCGCGTTTGCGGGCGACCGGCAGCGGCTCGCCGGTGAGCGCGGATTCGTCGAGCATCGCCGGGGTGTCGCCGACCGGCTGGCCGTCGACCGGCACGACCTCGCCGGCGCGCACCACCACGATGTCGCCGATCGCCACCTCGTCCACCGGCACGTCGCGCACCGCCTCGCCGGTGCGGCGATGGGCGATCCGCGGGGCGCGGTCGATCAGCGTGCCGAGGTCGCGCTCGGCGCGTGCCACCGCGATCGCCTCCAGCACGTTGCCGCCGGCATACATGATCGCCACCACGCAGGCGGCGAGCGGCTCGCCGAGCACCAGCGCGGCGGTCATCGACACGAAGGCGACGGCGTCGACGCCCATGCGGCCGGCGGCGAGGTCGCGCACGATCGACACCGCGAGGGCGACCAGCACCGGCAGCGTGCCGGCGGTCCAGGCGATGTGGGCAAAAGAAGAGAAGCTCGCGAGCGAGGCGATCAGCCCGGCGGCGAGCCCGCCGATCGCCACCGCCACCAGGCCCCATCGCAGCAGTCGCTCGGTCGGCATTCGCTCGGTCGGCATGGCGGTCTCCGGAGCAAAGGTCGCGCAGTCGGCCGGCTCGGCCGGTTTGGTGCTAGCATCGCTTGGAACGATTTCAAAGTAGCAAAATTCCGGAATGAAACCATGCTATTGCAAGGCGTTCTCAGGTGCGGCGCGGGAATTTGCGCGGCCGCTCGCGTGACGGTGCCGCGGTGTGGTTCGGCGGCTCGTCGCAGGCGCTACGAAGGGCGCCCGGCGGCGGATGCGGATCAGGTGGCGGGGCCCGGCCGGACGGCGAGGCAGCGCGCCACCGCGGCGAGGATCTCGCTCGCCTGCAGCGGCTTGCGCAGGCTGCCGACGGCGCCGAGATCGACCGCCATCCGCAGGAAATCGGGCGCGGGGGCGCCGGTGCGCTCGATGCGGTTGCCGGACATCACCAGCACCGGCAGGCTCGGGTGACGGCGGTGCAGGGCGCGGATGGTCTCGAAGCCGTCCATCTCCGGCATGAACACGTCGCAGATGACGAGATCGAAGGGGGTGGCGCCGGCCGAGGCCAGACCCGCCCGCCCGTTCTCGACCAGCACGAGCTCGTGCCCCTCCGTCTCCAGCAGCACTCGGAGCGAGGTGCGAACCAGTTCGTCGTCGTCGATGACGAGAATACGAGCCATCGGCCCTCGCCGTTCCGCTACGTCTTTACCATGCATTGTCCGGTGCCCGGCGATGGTTATACATGCATCACTGTTTGCAGTACCGTGAACCAGATTCGAGCCGTCGTTGCGGGCCGCGCGCACCCGAGATCGCGCACGATAACGAATATCGATGAAGATGCCGACCTCGACCACCAGCATGCCATCGGGCACGACGGATGGCGTCTCGGACTCTGCGCCACCGGCAGAGACCGCGGCGGGCTCGGCCATGTCCCAGCAGCGTGACGAGCTGCTGCGCCTGTGCATCGAGGTCGCGCCGGTCGGCATCGCCATGTTCGACCGCGAGATGCGCTACCTCGCCGTCAGCCACCGCTTCACCAGCGACTACGGGCTGGGCGACGTCGATCTCGTCGGCTGCCTCCATTACGAGGTCTTCCCCGGCATCCCGCCGCACTGGCGCGAGATCCATGCCCGCTGCCTCGCCGGGGCGACCGAGCGGTGCGACGGCGAGCAGTTCCGCCGGCCGGACGGGGAGACCGTGTGGGTGCGCTGGGAGATCCGCCCGTGGTATGCGAGACCCGGCGAGGTCGGCGGCATCGTGCTGTTCAGCGAGGACATCAGCGCCCACATCGAGCACGAGAACGATTTGCGGCGCTGGGCCGACGCCTTCGAGAACGCCGCCTTCGGCATCGCCGTGTCGGACGCCGCGACCAACCGCATCCTGTTCGTCAATCCGGCGCGCGCGGCGATGTGCGGCATGACGGTCGAGGAGGTGCAGGGCCGCCACGTGCTGTCGAGCTATCCGGAGCACGAGCGCGAGCGCGTCGGCGCGCTGATCGCCGAGGCCGACCGCACCGGCCGCATCATCTACGACACCCGCTACCTGCGGAAGGACGGCTCCTCCTTTCCGGTGCAGCTCGACGTCACCAGCGTGCGCAACCCGGACGGCGGCGTGCGCTACCGCATCGTCACCTCGATCGACGTCAGCGAGCGCCAGCGCGCCGAGCGCGCCCGCCGCGACAGCGAGGCGGAGAGCCGCCGCACCTCCGAGCTCCTGCGCACCATGATCGACACCATGGCGGAAGCCGTGCTGATGATCGACGCGCGCGGCCACACGCTGTTCGCCAACGCCGCCTGCAAGCAGATGTTCGGCGACTGCGAGGACATCGGCTCGACCGCCTGGGAGAAGACCTATTTCCGCTACCGGCCCGACGGGGTGACGCCGTTCCGGCCGGGCGAGACGCCGATCGGCCGGGCGCTGCGGGGCGAGGACTTCGACAATCTGGAGATCGTCTGCCAGCGGCTCGACGGGCGCAACACGCTGCACATCATCGCCAACGGCCGCTCGATCCGCAACGAGGAGGGCGAGCACGAGGCCGCCGTCATCGTCTATCGCGACGTCTCCGAGCTGATGGAGCAGACCGCCGCCGCCCAGCGCAGCGCCGAGCTGCTCGACAAGACGATCGCCAGCATTCCCGACGCCTTCCTGGTCGCCGACGAGAAGCGCCGGTTCCTGCACGTCAATCCGGCCTGCATGACGCTGCTCGGCATCGACGAGTCGTTCTCGGTCGAGGAGTGGGAGAAGTCCTACGCGATGATCGGCCCGAACGAGGAGCCGGTGGCGCAGAACGAGCGGCCGCTGTCGCGGGTGCTGCGCGGCGAGGCGATCGACGCGGAGGAGCTGCTGCTGCGCAAGATCGAGATGCAGCAGGAGCTGCATCTCTCGGTCACCGGCCGGCCGCTGCGCGACGCGGCGGGCGAGATCCGCGGCGGCGTGCTGCTCTATCACGACCTCACCAAGGCCAAGCAGATCGAGCGCCAGCTCCGCCAGGGCCAGAAGATGGACGCGATCGGCCAGCTCACCGGCGGCGTCGCCCACGACTTCAACAACATCCTCACGGCGATCACCTGCACCATCGAGGTGTTGGCGAAGGGCGTCGCCGACCGGCCGCATCTCGCGACCATCGCCCGCATCATCGACCAGGCGTCGCGGCGCGGCGCCGACCTCACCCGCCAGCTGCTCGCCTTCGCCCGCAGGCAGCCGCTCGAGCCGCGCCCGACCGACGTCAACGCGCTGATCTCCGACACCACCCGCCTGTTGCGGCCGACGCTCGGCGAGCACATCGACCTCGCCTGTCGGCTGGGTCCCGACGCCTGGCAGTCGATGATCGACGCCTCGCAGCTCTCGACCGCGATCATCAATCTCGCGGTGAACGCCCGCGACGCCATGCCAGGCGGCGGCAAGCTGACGCTCGAGACCGCCAACACGGTGCTCGACGAGGCCTATGCCGCCGGCAATCCCGACGTGCGGCCGGGCGACTACGTGATGATCGCGGTGAGCGACAACGGCACCGGCATCCCGACCGACCTGCGCGACAAGGTGTTCGAGCCGTTCTTCACGACCAAGGAGGTCGGCCGCGGCACCGGGCTCGGCCTGTCGATGGTGTACGGCTTCATCCGCCAGTCGGGCGGCCACGTGAAGCTCTACAGCGAGGAGGGGCAGGGCACCACCATCCGCCTCTACCTGCCGCGCCTGATGGCGAGCGACGAGGCCTCCGACGATCTGCCCGACGCCGACGTGCTGGTCGGCGGCAACGAGACGGTGCTGGTGGTCGAGGACGACGATCTGGTGCGGCAGAACGTGATCGTGCTGCTGAAGGACCTCGGCTACCGGGCGATCTCGGCGAGCAGCGGACCGGAGGCGCTGATGCTGATGGACAACGGCACCACCTTCGACCTCCTGTTCACCGACGTGATCATGCCGGGCGGATTGAACGGCCGCGAGCTCGCCGCCGAGGTCGCGAGCCGCAACCCGAACGTCCGGGTGCTCTACACCTCCGGCTACGCCGAGGACGCGATCGTCCACCACGGCCGGCTCGATCCCGACGTGACGCTGCTCAACAAGCCGTATCGCAAGATCGATCTGGCGCGGAAGGTGCGTGAGGCGTTGAGCGCGCCCGAGGTGCGCGCCCACGGTCGCCGCAAGCGCCGCCGGCCGCCGGCCGAGGGCGGCGCCGAGTAGGGCGGCGCGGCGCCGGGGCCGGCGTCAAACGCCTCGCACCTTCGGCAAGAAAATCCACTGCCAGGGCGACGGCATCGGCCCGACCGGCACCTCGACGATGGTCGGCCCGTCGGTGCGGGCGAGCCCGCGTTCGAGCGCGCCGCGCAGCTCGTCGGCCGTGCGGGCCCGCTCGCCGGCGGCACCGAAGCTCTCGGCGAACTTCACGAAGTCCGGATTGGCGAGGTCGCAGGCGATCAGCCGGTTGCCGTACTGCCGCTCCTGGATGCGGCGGACATTGCCGAACGCGCCGTCGGCGAACACCACCGCGACCAGCGGGATTTTGTGGCGCATCGCGGTGGCGAGCTCGTTCGCCGTGTACATGAAGCCGCCGTCGCCATTGATCGAGATCACCGGCCGGCTGCCCACCGCGTCCTTCACCCCCAGTGCCGTGGCAAATCCCCAGCCGAGATTGTCCTGGTAGCCGGGCGTCAGGAAGGTGCGCGGCCGGTAGACCGGAAAGGCGAGGCGGGCGGCGAAGCCCACCTGGGTCACCTCGTCGACCAGAATGCCGTCGTCCGGCAGCACGTCGCGGATCGCTTTCAGGAACGAGATCTGCGGCTCGAGCTTTGCGATCGCTTCGTGGAAGCGGGCGTGGCGCTCCTCCATCTCGGCGCGGCGCGAGGGGCGGGCACGGTTGTGCGCAGGAACTCTGTCGATCAACGCGCGCAAAATGGGTGCGGCATCGCCCACCAGCGCCACCGCGGGCGCGCCGTGGCGCGCGGCCTCGTCCGGATCGGCGTTGACGTGGATGATGGCGAGATCGTCGTCGACGCCCCAGTCGCGGCACTGGAAAAAGAGCCGGGTGCCGACAGCGAGCACCACGTCGGCCTCCTTCCACAGCGCGTGGCCGACCGGCATCGGGCACGACAGCGGGTCGCGGCTCGACAGAACGCCGCGGCCGCGGCGGAAGCCGGACACCACCGGCGCCTGCAGCATCGCCGAGAGCGCCGCGACCTCGTCCGTCGCATCGTGGGCGCCGCCACCGACGAAGATCACCGGGTTCTTGGCCTCGCCGAGCCGTTTCGCGGCGTCTCGCAGGGAATCCTCGTCGATCGCCGGCTGATCGGACGGTAGGGGCGGGGAGGCTGCGAAGGCTCTCTCGCGGGTCCACACGTCCATCGGGATTTCCAGCGCCGCCGGGCCGGGCCGGCCGCTGCGCATCGCCCGAAATGCCTCCGCCATCAGCCGGGAGGCTTCTTCCGGTCCGCTCACCTGCGCCGAGAAATCCACCAAGCGCGCGAGAATGCCGGCCTGGTCGCCGATCTCGTGCAACTGCCCGCAGCGGCGGCCGATCTCGGCCTCGGGAATCTGGCCGATCAGCCCGAGCACCGGCGCGCCCATCGAATAGGCGGTGAGCAGCGCTGCCGAGGTATTCAGCATCCCCGGACCCGGCACCACGGCAAAGGTCTGCGGCCGGCCGGTCGCCAGCGCCGCGCCGAGCGCCATGTAGGCGGCGCCCTGCTCGTGCCGCGTGTGGACCGTGCGGATGCGGTCCTGCGCGTGCCACAGCGCGTCGAACAGGGGATCGTTGTGGACCCCCGGCACGGCATAGAGCGTGTCGATGCCGTGGGCGATCAGCGACGCGACGGTCGCCTCGGCGGTGGTGGTGGCGGCGGGCGCCCCGGCGGAAGGTGCATGCGGCATGGCAGTCTCGGCGGACGAAAGCGGGCGGAGGCATTCCGGTGATACCGCAACGCGGCCGGCCTGTCGCCTCGGTCGCCGCGCGGTTCCGGTGCGGTGCTGGCGGCTTGACAAGCCTTGCGGGGGCGTGCGCTTGTGCGGCCCGAAATTCACCAGGGCCCGCCGGCCGAGCCGCGGCCCGTCGATCTCGTTGGACCACCATGCATCGCTATCGCACCCACACCTGCGGCGCCCTCCGCGCGGCCGATATCGGCCAGATCGCCCGGCTGTCGGGCTGGTGTCACCGTATCCGCGACCACGGCGGCGTGCTGTTCATCGATCTGCGCGACCATTACGGCCTGACGCAGGTCGTCGTCGACCCGGATTCGCCGGCCTTCCCGACCGCCGAGAAGCTGCGCTCGGAATGGGTGATCCGCGTCGACGGAAAGGTCCGCACGCGCCCCGAGGGCACGGAAAACCCCGACCTGCCGACCGGGCAGGTCGAGCTCTATGCGAGCGAGATCGAGGTTTTGGGCCCCGCGGCCGAGCTGCCGATGCCGGTGTTCGGCGATCAGGAGTATCCGGAGGACATCCGCCTTCGCTACCGCTTCCTCGATCTGCGCCGCGACCGGCTGCACCAGAACATCATGCTGCGCGGACGCGTGATCGACTCGTTGCGCAGCCGGATGAAGGCGCAGGGCTTCTTCGAGTTCCAGACGCCGATCCTCACCGCCTCGAGCCCCGAGGGCGCGCGCGACTTCCTGGTGCCGTCGCGCATCCATCCCGGAAAGTTCTATGCGCTGCCGCAGGCGCCGCAGCAGTTCAAGCAGCTGATCATGGTGTCCGGCTTCGACCGGTACTTTCAGATCGCGCCCTGCTTCCGCGACGAGGACGCCCGCGCCGACCGCTCGCCGGGCGAGTTCTATCAGCTCGATCTCGAGATGAGCTTCGTGACGCAGCAGGACGTGTTCGAGGCGGTCGAGCCGGTGCTGCGCGGCGTGTTCGAGGAGTTCGGCAAGGGCCGGCGGGTGACGCCGAAATTCCCGCTGATCCCGTATGCCGAGGCGATGCGCAAATACGGCACCGACAAGCCGGATCTGCGCAACCCGATCGAGATGGCCGACGTGTCGGAGCATTTTCGCGGGTCCGGCTTCAAGGTGTTCGCCAACATCCTGGCGAGCGACCCGCAGGCGCAGGTGTGGGCGATCCCGGCGCCCAAGGGCGGCAACCGAGCCTTCTGCGACCGCATGAACGACTGGGCGAAGGGCGAGGGCCAGCCCGGCCTCGGCTACATCTTCTGGCGCGAGAACGAGGAGGGCGGCGCCGGCCCGCTCGCCAAGAACATCGGCCCCGAGCGCACCACCGCGATCCGCGATCAGTTCGGCCTCGGCGTCGGTGACGCAGTGTTCTTCGTCGCCGGCAAGCCGAAGACGTTTGCGAAATTCGCAGGTGCTGCGCGAACGAAGGTGGGCGAGGATCTGAACCTCGTCGATGCCGACCAGTTCGCGCTGTGCTGGATCGTCGACTTCCCGATGTACGAGTGGAACGAGGAGGAGAAGAAGATCGACTTCTCCCACAATCCGTTCTCGATGCCGAACATGCCGCTCGACGAGTTCCTGGCGCTCGATCCGGCCGACGAGGAGCGCATCCTGGCGATCAAGGCGATCCAGTACGACATCGTCTGCAACGGCGTGGAGCTGTCCTCCGGCGCGATCCGGAACCATCGCCCCGAGGTGATGAAGAAGGCCTTTGCCATCGCCGGCTACGGCGAGGAGGTGCTGGAGGAGAAGTTCGGCGGCATGCTGCACGCGCTCTCGCTCGGCGCCCCGCCGCACGGCGGCATCGCGCCCGGCGTCGACCGCATCGTGATGCTGCTCGCCGGCGAGGACAATCTGCGCGAGGTGGTGTTGTTCCCGATGAATCAGCGCGCCGAGGATTTGATGATGGGCGCGCCCTCCGAGGTGACGCCGAAGCAGCTGCGCGAGCTGCACATCAGGCTGAACCTGCCGCAGAAGGGCTGATCGCCGCGTCTTCCGATCGTTCCGGTTCTGAACGCGAGCGCCGGCGGCTTCCGTGAGGAGGCCGCCGGCACGTTTCGTGCCAGCGTGCAGCCGCGCGCGCCTTCCCGCATGCATGGGCCGGCTGCAGCGCATGCGGTTGTCGGGTCAGAATTTCCTTGATACCCGAGGCTCGGGTGCTTATCTGAGCCCGATGCCGCTGGCATCGGTCCACCCGGGACCGATCGGCGGCATTCGCTTGTTTGGCGCCCACTCGGGCGCCACTGGTTCGCTCTCTGGTCAAGGAGGACGGCATGCGTCAGAGCGCCCTCTTGCGATCGGGGACGGGCTTGGGGCTCCCAGGTACCGCCCGAGATATCGCCCACGGCACGGCGACCGCCGCGCCTGCTGCCGACACGCGGCCCGCCGCCGACGATCGCCACGATCATTTCGTGGTGCGCAACGGTGTGCATTGCGCCGGCGTGCATCTGATCGTCGACGTCTACGACGGCGACCGGCTCGACGACATCGAGCACATCGAAAGCACCTTGCGGGCTTGTGTGGAGGCCGCCGGAGCGACCCTTCTGCACATCCACCTGCATCGCTTCCAGCCGACCGGCGTGTCGGGGGTGGCGGTGCTGGCGGAGAGCCACATCTCGATCCACACGTGGCCGGAGGCGCGCTACGCGGCGCTCGACGTGTTCATGTGCGGGAATGCCGAGCCGGACGCCTGCATTCCGATCCTGCGGAAGGCGTTCTCGGCGCGGCGCATCGCCGTCAGCGAGCTTCTTCGCGGGCAAGGAACGTGACCGCGCCGGCCTCGACATCGCAGTGACGACCGAGCCCGCGCGGCCGCACCAACGAGGCAGAAGAATGAAGAACTGGCCGGACTACCAGAAGATCGCGATCGTCGGCGCGGGCACGATCGGCGGCTCTTGGGCAGCACTCTTCCTCGCCAAGGGATACGACGTCACCGTGTTCGACCCGGCACCGGGCGCCGACGCGGCGGTGAAGACCCTGATCGAGGGCGCCTGGCCGGCGCTCCGGCAGCTCGCCGGTGCGCCGGAGACGCCGCAATGGGCCTCGCTGCACTTCGTGGACGAGGTCGCCGAAGCGGTGGCGAACGCCGACTTCGTGCAGGAGAGCGGCCCCGAGAAGCCGGAGTTCAAGCAAACGCTGTTCGCCCAGATGGAAGCGGCGATGCCGGCCGAGACGATCATCGCCTCGTCCACCTCCGGCCTCACGCTCGAGCAGCTGCGCTCCGGTGCGAAGCATCCCGGCCGCATCCTGGTCGGCCATCCGTTCAACCCGCCGCATCTGGTGCCGCTGGTCGAGGTGGTGGGCGACGAGAAGACCGATCCGGCCGCCATCGAGACGGCGATGGCCTTCTATCAGCATCTCGGCAAGGTGCCGGTGCGGCTCACCCGCTCGGTGATCGGCCACCTCGCCAATCGCCTGCAGGGCGCGGTGTGGCGCGAGGCGCTGTATCTCGTCTCGCAGGGGATCGCCTCGGCGCGCGACGTCGATGCGGCGGTCGCCTTCGGTCCCGGCCTGCGCTGGGCGATCATGGGGCCGACCACGACGTTCCATCTCGGCGGCGGGCCGGGCGGCGTCGGCGCCTTCATCGACAAGCTGGGTCCGGCGGTGCAGACGTGGTGGGACGATCTCGGCACGCTCGAATGGACGCCGGAGCTGATCGAGCGCCTCAAG
Source organism: Rhodovulum sp. PH10 (assembly GCF_000293785.1). Lineage (GTDB taxonomy): Bacteria > Pseudomonadota > Alphaproteobacteria > Rhizobiales > Xanthobacteraceae > Rhodoplanes. Next base: position 24,078 of record NZ_AKZI01000037.1, read on the forward strand.
ACGGAGATGGCCGAGCTGCCCGACTATCAGACGCTGCGGGCGGAGCGCGACGAGAAGCTGGTGGAGATCATCAAGCTCGTGAAGTGAGATCGCGGCGCGCCCTCGAAAGATCCTCTCTCCGTCCTCACCCTGAGGAGCACTCCGCAGGAGTGCGTCTCGAAGGGCGAGGGCGGCCTCATGGTTCGAGACGCGGCCTGCGGCCGCTCCTCACCATGAGGAGAGAGACGATCCGATTGCACGGCGGCACGAGGCGGGCTCGACCGGAGGCGGTGCCCAAAACTCCGGTCATACCGGATTCGGCTGATTGGTTCCGAGGCGGGATTCCCGGCGGGAGTC
>NZ_AKZI01000038.1 GCF_000293785.1 Rhodovulum sp. PH10
CATCGCTTTTCTCCTGGCCTCCGGCAGTTCGCGCCGCAACGCAGCCCGCGTCCGAGTTTCCAAACGGGCTCTGAGGAGCACTCCGCAGGAGTGCGTCTCGAAGGACGAGGGCACTGCGCGGGCCTCATCCTTCGAGACGGCCGCTTCGCGGCCCCTCAGGATGAGGTCATAGTCTCTCGCCGCTGGTATGAGATGCGCCCCCGGCGGCGGCCGCCGGGAGCGCGGTGCACGGCAGAAAAACTACTCGGCCGCCGGCTCGATCCAGCGCGGAAACACCGGGGTCGGTGCCGGAAGCCGGCTTCCCGCCGCGATCCGCGTCGCTCCGCCGAGTTTCGAGAAATCACGCTCGTCCGCCGGGATCGCCAGCAGGTCGAGCAGCTTGCCGGCCGCGGTCGGCATCACCGGCTGCGCCAGGATCGCGACCTGCCGCAACACCTCGGCGGTGACCCACAAGACCGTGCCCTGCCGCACCGGATCGGTCTTTGCGAGCGCCCACGGCGCCTCGCCGGCAAAATAGCGGTTGGCTTCCGCGACCACCGCCCACACGGCGTTCAGCACCTGGTGGATCTGCTGGGTCGCCATCGCCTCGCGGGCGCGCTCGACCAGCGCGTCGGCCATCGCGAGAATCGCCTGGTCGGTCTCGGCGAGGTCGCCGGGCGCCGGCAGCTCGCCCTTGAACGCCTTGCCGAGCATCGACAGCGAGCGCTGGGCGAGATTGCCGAGATCGTTGGCGAGGTCGGCATTGATGCGGTTGACGATCGCCTCGTGGCTGTAATTGCCGTCCTGGCCGAACGGCACCTCGCGCAGGAAGAAATAGCGCAGAGGGTCGACGCCGTAGGCGTCGGCCAGCGCGAACGGGTCGATCACGTTGCCGACCGACTTCGACATCTTCTCACCGCGGTTGAACAGGAAGCCGTGGGAAAATACGCGGTGCGGCACCTCGATCCCGGCCGACATCAGGAAGGCCGGCCAATAGACCGCGTGGAAGCGCACGATGTCCTTGCCGATCACGTGCAGGTCGGCGGGCCAGTATTTCTTGAAGCTCTCGGATTCGGTGTCCGGAAAGCCGACGCCGGTGATGTAGTTGGTCAGCGCGTCGACCCAGACATACATGATGTGCTCGGCGTCGCCCGGCACCGGGATGCCCCAGTCGAAGGTGGTGCGGGAGATCGAGAGATCCTGAAGACCACCGCGGACGAAGCTCGCGACCTCGTTGAGGCGCTCCTTCGGCAGCACGAAGTCCGGCACCCGGGCATAGAGGTCGAGGAGCTTGTCCTGATAGGCGGACAGCTTGAAGAACCAGCTCGCCTCCTCCATCCACTCGACCGGCGCGCCGGTCGGCCCGCGGCGGATTTTGTCGTCGCCGACGGTGGTCTCGCTCTCGGCGTAGAACGCCTCGTCGCGCACCGAGTACCAGCCGGAATATTTCGACAGATAAACGTCGCCGTTCGCCTTCATCCGCTCCCAGATCGCCTGGCTGGAGGCGTAATGGCGCGGCTCGGTGGTGCGAATGAAGTCGTCGTGCGAGATGTTCAGCCGTTCGTCCATCGCCTGGAAGCGGGCGACGTTGCGGTCGGCGAGCTCTCGGGCGGACATCCCCTCCTTGGCCGCCGTCTGCACCATCTTCTGGCCGTGCTCGTCGGTGCCGGTGAGGAAATAGACGTCGTAGCCGTCGAGCCGCATGAAGCGGGCGATCGCGTCGGTGGCGATCACCTCGTAGGCATGGCCGATATGAGGGGCGCCGTTCGGATAGGCGATGGCGGTGGTCAGGTAGTAGCGCTTGGCCATGATGTGCTGCTCACGCGGACGGCCGGTCGGCGGAGCGTCCCGGTCCGCTCGTCCCCGCGACGGCGGGGACCCAGAAGAAGAGGTCTGGATTCCCGCTTGCGCGGGAATGAGCGGAGTTTTTTCCGGGCCGCCGGCGTCCGGCAACCGCAACCTCGCTCGGTTCACGATGTGCCCATGGGAGAGCCCGCACGGACGATGCCTGAGGTATCAACCCCGTGCCGCCTCGGCAAGCCAGCCGAACACGGCGAACACCAGCGGGCGGCGCTCGAGGTTGAGAATCTGCGTCTCCCGCACGGCGTCGTCGATCTTCGCCCACGCCTCGGCGAGCGGGGCGAGCCGCTTCACGTCCTGCGGCGGGCGGTGCAGCTCGGCGGTCATCCAATCGCGCACCGTCTCGGCAAAGACGTCGACCACCGCGCGGTCGGCCCGCTCGAGTGTGTCGCCGAGCGCGTGCAGCGCGCGCGGATCGGTGCGCGGCAGCGCCTCCAGCAGGCCGGTCACCTGCTGGCGGAGCGCCAGCATCGGCCCGCCCGAAAGCTGGATCGCCCGGGCGACGCAGCCATCGGAGACCTCGGCCGCCTGGACGAGTGCTGGATCGTCGGGCTCCGCCCCGAGCGCCGCGCCGGTCGCCGCGACCACCTCGGGGACGCCGAGCGGGCGCAGCGCCAGCACCCGGCAGCGCGAGCGGATGGTCGGCAACAGGCGGCCCGGCGAATGGCTGACGAGGAGGAGGAGCGCGCGCTGCGGCGGCTCCTCGAGAATCTTCAGCAAGGCATTGGCGCCTTCGGGGAATTTCAGCTCCTCGGCGACGTCGACCAGGCACACCCGCCAGCCGCCGCCGGTCGCCGTCGCGCCGAAGAAGCCGACCGTGTCGCGGACCTGGTCGACGCTGATCACGGTGCGCAGCTTGCCCTTGTCGTCGGTCGTCCGCTCGAGCACCAGCAGCCCGCCTTCGGTCGCCGCGGCGATCCGCCGGGCGGCCGGCGCGTCGGGCGACACGGCGAGCGAGGTCGCAGCCTGCACGGGCGGCGCGGCCGGGTCCGGGTTCGCCAGCACGAAGCGGGCGAAGCGATAGGCGAGCGTCGCCTTGCCGATGCCGGCCGGGCCGGTGATCAGCCAGGCGTGCGGCACCCGGCCGGAGCGATAGGCGGCGAGAAGCGTCTGTTCGGCGGCGGCGTGCCCGACCAGCGAAAGATTTTCGCGGGGATGCGGGACGGACGGCCCCTCCTCCACCCGCTCGCGGCGCGGCCGGCTGCTCATCGTCCCGACCTCGGCCGTCGGCCGCTCATGGGGCAGCGGCCAAAAGCGGCGCGTCCTCGGTGCGGGCGGTGCCGAGGCGGTCGCACACCACCTGCCAGACCGCGTCCGACACCGTGTGCGGCGGCGCGGCGGCGTCGATCATCGCACAGCGGGCCGGCTCGGCGTCGGCGATCGCCCGGTAGGCGTCGCGCAGGCCGGCATGGAAGGCGAGGTCCTCGCTCTCGAAGCGATCGACGCCGTTGCCCTGCCCCTTGCGGCGGCTTTCCGCGCGGGCGAGCCCGGCCTCGGCCGGCAGATCGAGCACCAGCGTGAGATCCGGCATGGTGCCGCCCACGGTGACGCGCTCCAGCGCGCGCAAAAATTCGGGGTCGAGCTTGCCGAGCGCACCCTGATAGGCGCGGGTGGAATCGAGAAAGCGGTCGCAGATCACCCAGGCCCCGCGGGCGAGCGCCGGGCGGATGGTCTTGTCCAGATGGTCGGCGCGGGCGGCGGCGAACAGGATCGCCTCGACCTCGGCCCCGAGCGGCTTTGCCGCGCCGGCGAGCAGCACGTGGCGGACGATCTCGGCGCCCGGCGAGCCGCCGGGCTCGCGGGTGAGCACCACCGCGACGCCGAGCGTGCGCAGCCGGCCGGCCAGGAGCGACGCCTGGGTCGACTTGCCGGCGCCCTCGCCGCCCTCGAAGGTGATCAGCCTACCCGGCATGTTTCGTCACCCGGCATCGGCACTTCTGACGCCCCAGTGCCCGTCGACCAAACGCTGGAAGCCCGCCCGCACCCAGCCGAACACCAGCTCGGTCACCACGTCGAACGCCCGCTGCGGCAGATTTCCGCGCGGAACGGCAGTGGCCGTGGCGAGCGGCACCTCGAGCGTGACGTTGTCGCCGCGAAACACGCGCAGCGTGCCGACCGGCGTTCCCTCGGCGACCGGCGCCGGCACCGGCCCGGTATAGACGATCTTCGCCGTGATGCGGTCCGAGGTGTTGCGCGGCACCAGCACCGAGACGGCGCGCGCGGCGACCAGCGGCACGCTGCCCTCGGCGCCGCCGAACACCTTTGCCCAGCCGATCGGCTGGTCCTTCGCGAACAACGGGCGCGCCTCGAAGCCGGTAAATCCCCATTCGAGCAGCCGCTTGCCCTCCTCGGCGCGCTCCTTGGAGGATTTCAGGCCGTTGATCGCGAGGATCAGCCGCAGGCCGTTCTGGGTCGCCGAGCCGATCAGCCCGTAGCCGCCGTCCTCGGTATAGCCGGTCTTCATGCCGTCGGCGCCGATGTCGAGCGACAGCAGCGGGTTGCGGTTGCGCTGGCGGATCTTGTTCCAGGTGAATTCGGGCTCGCCGTAGATCTTGTAGTAGTCCGGATAGGTCTTGATGATGTGGCGGGCGAGCTGCGCCATGTCGCGCATCGTCACCATGTTGTTCGGGTCCGGCAGGCCGGTGGCGTTGCCGAAGGTCGAGTGCGTCAGGCCGAGCGCCTTGGCCCGCTTGTTCATCAGATCGACGAAGGCGCGCTGGCTGCCGGCGAGCCCTTCGGCGAGCGCCATCGCGGCGTCGTTGCCCGACTGGATGATCATCCCGCGCAAGAGGTCCTCGACCCGCACCATGCTGTGGATCGGGGCGAACATGCTCGAGGTGTGCGAGGGCGCGCCGCCGTGGCGCCAGGAATCCTCGCTGATCTCGTACTCGGTGTCGAGGGTGATGCGGCCGGACTTCAGCGCGTCGAACACGACCTCGGCGGTCATCAGCTTGGCGAGGCTCGACGGCGGGCTCGGCGTGTCGGCGCTCTTCTCGAACAGCACGGTGCCGGTCTCGGCGTCGATCAGGATCGCGTAGGGGGCGGCGGTCTGGAACCCCTCCTCCTTCTTCGGCCCGGACACCGGATTGGGCGCGGCGACGGCGGCGACCGCGAGCACCACGAGGCAGGCGAGCGTCGCGACGACACGAGGAGCCGCGGCGCGCAGGGCGCGCGACGGCGATCGGACCGGTCCGAACCACGATGCGGATTTGCGAGGCAATTGGCGAGGCATCTCGGCTTCCCCGGCATCGGACGACCCGCATCCGGACGGCTCGGATCCGGGCGGGTCGGGTCGGGACGGCGCGGCGAGCCGCTGCGAACCCGGACTCGCGACTCGGCCGTGCCCGTCATCTCACGATTCGCCGCAAACCGCGATCCGCCTCGAGCGCGAGACGCCTGCGGCGGGCGTCAGTAGAGCCCGCGGCCGGTCATCACCGACACCGGCAAGGTGCCGAGCACACCGGTGCCGTTGCCGGTTGCGGCGAAGGCGGTGACCGGCGGAGCGCCGGCATTGTCGACCTCCCGCGCCGAGGCGACCGCGGTGTCGGCCTCGCGGGCGGTGTCGCGATAGCGCCGCGACGGCGGGGCTTGCCGGTCGGCGAGCCCGAGCTCGAACGGCCGGTCGGGCGGCACCGGCACGTTGCCGCGCACCGCGCCGCCACCCTTGCCGCGCAGACTGGCCGGCAGGAACGGCCGGCTCGCGGCGATCATCACGCCGGACGGCGCCGGGGCCGGACGGCCCTCGCGCAGCGTCGCCATCAGGATGCCGTCGTCGTCGCCGTCGAGCGGCGCGCGGCCGACATACTCCACCCGCACGCGGCCGGTGCCGCTGCGCTTGAAGCCGAGCATGTCGGCGGCCTTGTGGGAGACGTCGAGCACCCGGTTGCGGTGGTAGGGCCCGCGATCGTTGACCCGCAGCACCATCGAGCGGCCGTTGTCGAGATTGGTGACGCGCACATAGCTCGGCATCGGCAGCGTGGGGTGCGCCGCCGACAGGCTGTGCATGTCGAACACCTCGCCATTGGCGGTCAGCCGCCCGTGGAAATCGTCGCCGTACCAGGAGGCGAGCCCCTCGGCCTTGTAGTCGGGATCCTCTTCGGGAACGTAGAGCCGGCCGCCGACGGTGTAGGGCTTGCCGACCTGATAGCGGCCGCCGCCCTTCGGCACCGGCTCGTCGGGCCCGACGACCCGCGGGCTCGCCGAGACGCCGAGGCGCGGATCGATCTTCGAGAACGCGCCGCTGCCGCACTGAGCCAGCACCGCACAGACGGCCGCCGTCGCGCCCACGCGCGCCGTCCGGCCGAGCAGCCCCCACGTGTCCCCCCACACCATCTGCCGAGGCTTCCCCCTCCTGCACCGGACCGCTTTTTCCGCCCGTGTCCGTCCCCCCGGACGATGCGACACCGGCTTCGATCCGCCGACCGGCGCAAATTTCCGCGCGGCCAGACCATCCCTCGATCTTCCACTATACGCGGCCGCGCCGCAGCACGTAACCGGCGTCATCAAGGCATGGTGAATCGAGCGGAAAGAAGACGAAGCGCGCCGATCGGCGTTCCCGGCCGGTTTCGGGCGCCATGCCGCGCGGGGCCATCGCTGAAAACGGGCAGAAAACCATCCGCTCAATTGTGCGTCGATTTTTTCGGTATCGCGCAACGGCCACGTGCGATCCTGCCGGTCGACCATACGGAGGTTTCGACATGCACGCGGTTTCGAGACCCCTCGCCCGCTTCGCCGCCGACCGCTCCGGCGCCACCGCGATCGAGTACGGCCTTTTGTGCGCGATGATCGGGCTGGCGATCCTCGCCGCCGTCGGCACCACCGGCGAGGCTTTGGTCGCCTCGCTGCAAACCCTCGTGGACTTCTTCTCCGCCTTCTGAAGCGAGCACGGGCCGGGGTTCGCCACGGCGGAGACGGAAAAAAGCGGGGCGACCCGCCGGCCGCCCCGTTTTCCACGCCACACGCCTCACGCCACACGCCGTGCGGGCCGTGCCCGCTCGGGCTCACAACCGATAGAGGATCTGGTCGGTCCAGAACCGCTCGAGCCGGTGCAACGCCTTGTTGAGGGTCGCGAACTCCTCGGCGTTGACGCCGCCGACCTGCTCCACCGTCCGCACGTGCTTCTGGTAGAGGGCCTCGATGATGTTGCGCACCTCGCGCCCCTTGTCGGTCAGCTTGATGCGGACCGAGCGCCGGTCGACCCGCGAGCGCTGGTGGTCGAGAAAGCCCATCTCGACGAGCTTCTTCAGGTTGTAGGACACGTTCGAGCCGAGATAGTAGCCACGGGTGCGCAGCTCGCCCGCGGTCAGCTCCTTGTCGCCGATATTGTAGAGCAGAAGCGCCTGAACCGAGTTGATGTCGGCCCGGCCACGGCGGTCGAACTCGTCCTTGATGACGTCGAGCAGCCGGCGGTGCAGCCGCTCGACCAGCGTCAGCGATTCCAGATAGAGCGGCCGGATGTGGTCGTAGCGCACATCCCGCTCGGCGGGTTCCGCCGGCCTCACGACTGCCTTCATGATCGACGCCTTTTCGTTCGTTTTCTGCCGGGGCCCTGTTCCCCCAGGCTTGTGTCGATTTGTACGCGACACGCTCTAAAAACGGTTTAAGCAACAGCATAAAGAACCGGTTTATTTGTCGAGGTAAACCAAGGACTAAGGATGGAATTCGGGGGGAGTTTTTCAGATTCGGTTTACCGCTTTCGCGAAAGCGTGTGGGGGGGCGCCGGCGGCTTTGTGCGCCCTGCCCGCCTTTCCTGTGGACGAGCGCAGGGCGTGCCTTGCGGCGGTAACCGGGACCGGGGCAGCCGCGGCCGGCCGGGCGCCGACCCTGGCCCGCCGGAACGCGGTACGGCGGCCCAAGGGCCGCCGTACCGTGACGAAACGAACGACAGGAGCGGGATCTGCAGGCACGTCCCGAGACGGTCGCTCAGTCGACCCGGCTCCAGGTCTGGCCGCCGCAGAACATGCCCCCGAAGGCGCAGCCCTCGACCCGCATGCGGTCGGTGCCGCGCATCGCCAGCGTCGAGTCGTAAACGCTGCCGCCGGGGCCGTTGCGGGTGTCGCGGATGCGGCCCTTCCAGCGCTTGCCGACCGGCTTCATGTCGATCAAAACCTCTTCGCCGTTGCGGCCGGTCGCCTTGTCGACCGCATAGCCGCAAATGTTCGGCCCGCACGGCTCGACCCGCACCATGCCTTCCTTCTTCTCGGTCAGCCACAGGCCGATCGGGCCGTCCGCAGGCGGGGCGGCGGCGGGTGCGGTATTCGGCGCCTCGACCTTCGGCGGCACCGCGGCGAGCCTCTCGTCGGGCGCTTGCGCCGGCACCTCCCCGGGGCGGGCGGTCACCTTTGGCGGGGCTGCGGGCGACGGCGGCACGGCGATGGCGGTGTCGTTCGGCACGGGCTGGTGCTCCGGCGACGGCCGGGCGGTGACGGCGGGCGTTTGCGGTTTGGGACGGGCGGCGGGCCGTGTGTCCGGGTGGTCTCGGCGGCGCTGTGGCGCCGGGTCGGGCGCGGCCTCGTCATCGCCCCACCGGTCGCCCCAGGAGTCCTGATTGCTCCCGCGGCGGCCCTCGCCTCCCTCCTCCATCAGGCCGGGCAGATCGGACAACGCCTTGCCGACGTCCTCCCAGCGAATTTCCGGCATGTCGAATTTTTGGGTGGTGCCGCCCGGCTCGGTCCATTCCACCGAGCCGCACAAGCGATCGCGGCAGCGCTCGTCGAAGCGGAATCGCGCCGAGCCCTGCTCGGTGTCGATCGAGAACGAGCCGGCGTGCGCGCCGGTCGGGGCGGCGGCCAGGAGCACGAGGGCAGTTGCGATACCGAGCGTGCGCATCATCTCTCTCCCATCGGCGTGGAGGCGCCGCAGTGTCGGGAAAGATCGTGCCCGTCCGATGGCCGGACGACTGTGACGCGCCTCACGTGCGCAGCCTCGTCGCACTCCGGAAACGACGAACGGCCGGGCCTTTGCCGGCCCGGCCGTCGCAGTCCTCGACGCTTTCGAAAGCCGGAGATCAGCCCCGCCGCTCGGCGGTCCAGGTGCCGGCGCAGGCACCGCCCGCCCACCGCCCGGCGCCGGCGGCGCCCGACAGCCGGCCGCGGCCGGTCGCGCTCTTGTCGCCGTAGCTCAGCCGCACCACCAGCTTGCCGTCGCGCGCGACTTTTCCGGAAATGTCGAACGAGCTCGAGCCGGCATTCACCAGGCTGCCGTCGTCGTTGATGCGGATCGGGTAGCGATAGGCGCGATCGCAGTCGCCCTGCTCGGTGACCACCACCACGCTCCACATTCCGTCGAAGTTGGTCCGCGCCTGGGCCGGCGCCGATCCGGCGATCGCGCCGAGCGCCGCGATGCCCGCCGCGGCGGCGGCGGTGGCAAACACTCCGATGGTCCCTGCACGCACAGTCGAGCTCGTCATGAGTTCTCCCCTCGATACGGCCGGTGCGAGCGTACACGCCAGCGGTGAACGAGTGGTTGGGTTCACCGGCCCCCGGCTCCGTTTCGTCGGGGCGAACAACGTGGAAGTTCGAGATCCGTTCCTTCGCGGACAGTGCAGTCGCACGAATGCGACGGCCGATCACCGCGCGATCACGCACTCGTGCGCGCACTCGGGCGGGCGGCCTCCGGCGCCGATCCGTCGCCGGGTACCTCCCTGCCCTGCCCGCGGTCCTCGAGGCCCGAGAGGCGCAGGCTCTCGTCCCACAGGCGCCGCGCGGTCTCGTCGTTCTTCGCGGCCGCGGAGGGCTCGCACGGCTTCGATTTCGAAAGATAGAGGCCGGTCTTGCCCGCGATCTCCGGCGAGGTCGCGGCATGGACGGGCGTCTTCACGCCTTCCTTCAGGGGAATGGCAAAGAGCTTGGTGAAGCGGATCGCGAGGCCGTAGAGCCCGCGATTGTTGTCGCCGAAGCCGGTCGCGACGAACCCCGGATGCACGCAGTTCGCCGTCACGCCGGTGCCGTCCAGCCTTCGGGCGAGCTCGCGGGTGAACAAGACGTTGCACAGCTTGGCGCGGCGATAGGCCTGCCAGGCGCTGTAGCTGCCGGGCCGCTGATATTGCAGGTTCTCGAAATCGAGGGTGACGCCGCGATGCGCCTCCGACGCGATGTTGACGATGCGAGAGGGCGCCGACTGCACCAGCTTGTCCCACAAGAGCAGCGTCAGCGCGAAATAGGCCATGTGGTCGAGGCCGAAGGTGCACTCGAAGCCGTCCGCGGTGGTGTCGCGCTTGGCGAACATGCTGCCGGCATTGTTCAGCAGCACGTCGATGCGCGGCAGCTGCTCGTTCAGCGTCGCCGCCAGCGCCCGGATGTCGTCGAGCCTCGTGAGGTCGGCGTAGTGCATCTCGGCGACGGCGCCCGGCACCTCGCGGCGGATGCGGGCGAGCGCCGCCTCGCCCTTGGCGTGGTTGCGGCCCACCAGCACGAGATTGGCCTGCATGGCGGCGATCCCGATCGCCGCCTCGAGCCCGAGGCCGCCGGTCGCCCCGGTGATCACCACCGTCTTGCCGGCGAGATTGGGTGTGTCCTGCATCGCCCGTCCCCTTCGCGTCGACCGGCCGCCCGAGGGGGGAAAAACCCTCGGCCGTCCGCCCTGCCTGGTGCCGCTGATGTGGCGGGACCGGGGCGCCGTGGCAAGCGGCGTGGCAAGCGGCGGCCCGGCGGCACGACGTCGCCTCTCGAACGGGACCGACGTCATCGTGTATCATTCGAGGCTCACACTCCGGGCGTGGCGCGCACGGCGTGCGTGGCCGGGTGTGCGGGTGACACGGGAGCCGAGGGGGACGCACGTGCCGACCGATCCGACGCATCACACGCTCGCGCACGGGACGCTCGACGTCTTCGCCGCGTTCGGCACCATGCATCTCGTCACGGTGCTGGCCTGCTTCTCGGCGATCGCCCTCCTGGTCGCGATCGGCCGAACATTGTCGACGGCCGCCGAGTGGCGCCTGCGCATCGGCCTCGCGGTGTTCGCCCTCGCGGTGTGGACGATCTACAACATCGCCTGGAACTGGAACGGCATCGACGTCGTCACCGGCCTGCCGCTCCATGTCTGCGACCTCGGCCAGCTGATCGCCCCGGCGGCGCTCCTCACGCAAATACGCTGGCTGCGGGCGACCCTGTATTTCTGGGCGATGGCGCTGACCACGCAAGCCTTCATCCAGCCGACCGTGACCCAGGGGCCGACCTCGGTCCTGTTCTGGTGCTTCTGGATCGCCCACACGATCGTGCTCGGCTATGCGGTGTACGACCTCGCGGTGCTGCGCTTCAGCCCCGACTGGAGCGATTTTCGCGGCGCCGCGGCGTTCAGCCTCGGCTATTTCGCCTTCGCCTTCGGCCTGAACGTCCTCATCGGCTCGAACTACGCCTATATCGGCAACCCGGCCGACCCGAAGCTGGTGCCGCCCTTCGTGCTGCTGCTCGGCCCCTGGCCGGAGCGCGCCCTGGTGATGGCCGGGCTCGCCGGGCTCGGCTTCCTCGTGGCGCTTCTGCCGTGGCGGCTCGCGGCGAAACCGTTTCCGCGAGAGGCGGAGGCGGACGAGGTGGACGAGATTGCCGCGAAGGTCGGCTGATACCGCCCTCGCAGACTCGTGGCGGCGCAACCGGCGGGCGGCCCGGCGCGCCGCTTTCCAAGCGCCCGCGCCTCGTCTACTGAGCGGGCGTGCATTGTCGCTGCGCCGTTCCGGACCCCCGATGACCGACACCACTCGCCCCGCCCGCACCCTCTTCCCGGCCCCGCCCGACGCCTCCGACCCCGGCGAGGCGCCGCGGGTGAGCTTCGTCTCGCTCGGCTGCCCCAAGGCCCTGGTCGATTCCGAGCGGATCGTCACCCGCCTGCGCGCCGAGGGCTACGAGCTCGCCCGCGACCATCGCGGCGCCGATCTGGTGCTGGTCAACACCTGCGGCTTCCTCGACAGCGCCAAGGCCGAGTCGCTCGCGGCGATCGGCGACGCCCTCGCCGCCAACGGCAAGGTGGTCGTCACCGGCTGCATGGGAGCCGAGCCGGAGGCGATCACCGGCCGCTTCCCGGACGTTTTTGCGATCACCGGCCCGCAGCAATACGAGAGCGTGATGGACGCGGTGCACCGCGCGGTGCCGCCGCGCCACGCGCCGTTCCTCGATCTCGTGCCGCCGCAGGGCGTCAAGCTGACGCCGCGCCATTACGCCTATCTGAAAATCTCCGAAGGCTGCAGCAACCGGTGCAGCTTCTGCATCATCCCGAAACTGCGCGGCGATCTCGTCTCGCGCCCCGCCGCCGACGTTCTCCGCGAGGCGGAGAGGCTGGTGGCGGCCGGTGTGAAGGAGCTTCTGGTCGTCTCGCAGGACACCTCCGCCTACGGCGTCGATCTGAGATACGCCCCGAGCATTTGGCGCGATCATGAGGTGAAGGCGCGGTTTTTCGACATCGCAAAGGCGCTCGGCTCGCTCGGCGCCTGGGTGCGGCTCCACTACGTCTATCCCTATCCGCACGTCGACGAGGTGATCGGCCTGATGGCGGAAGGCACGGTGCTGCCCTATCTCGACATCCCGTTCCAGCACGCCTCACCCGCAGTGCTCAAGCGCATGCGCCGCCCGGCCGCCCAGGAGAAGACGCTCGAGCGGATCGCCCGCTGGCGCGCCGACTGCCCGGACCTGACATTGCGCTCGACCTTCATCGTCGGCTTTCCCGGCGAGACCGAGGCGGATTTCCAAATCCTGCTCGACTGGCTCGACGAGGCGGCGCTCGACCGGGTCGGCTGCTTCGCCTACGAGCCGGTGACCGGCGCACCGGCCAACGACATCGCGCCGCTGGTGCCCGACGAGGTGAAGGCCTCGCGCCGCCACCGCTTCATGGAGCGCCAGCAGGCGATCTCGGCCAAGCGCCTCAAGCGCAAGGTCGGCACCCGGCAACAGGTGATCGTCGATAGCGTCGGTCCCGACGGCGCCGCAAAAGGCCGCAGCAAGGCCGACGCGCCGGAGATCGACGGCGTGGTCCATGTGATGGCACACCGGCCGCTCAAGGTCGGCGAGATCGCCACGGTGAAGATCGAGCGCGCCGACGCCTACGATCTGTTCGGGACCGTGGTCGGATACTGATACCACCGGCGGAAGACTATGACCTCATCCTGAGGGTCGCCGAAGGCGACGTCTCGAAGGAT
>NZ_AKZI01000039.1 GCF_000293785.1 Rhodovulum sp. PH10
ACTGGTGGCCAAAATCCATCACTCGGAACTGATCACCCGAATCCGGTATTACACGTAACCGAATCTCAACGAAGCCCGCCTAGCGTCGGCCCCCGACGGCGCCGGCCATGCGATTCCAGACGATGCGCGATCGGCGCCCGGCCGGTGTCGGGACGGCGGGGTTCCTCTCTCGTTCTCTTGGCGGCTCCGGGATCACGGCACATCATGCGCCAGGCGATGTGTCTCCGCATTCCGATGGACGCAGGACGTGTACCAGTTGAAGCGAGCCATCATCCGATCCGGCCTCGAGGCCCTGTACTTCTCCGGCGCCCACCGTCTGATGGAGCCGTTCGTCGGCGGCGTCGGTGCGATTCTGGTGCTGCACCACGTGCGGCCGGCGCGCTCCGACGGCTTTCAGCCGAACCGGCTGCTCGAGATCACCCCGACCTTTCTCGAGGCGGTGATCGCCCGGCTGAAAGCCAAGGACGTCGACTTCGTCACGCTGGACGAGGTGCGCCGCCGCCTGCAGGAGCAGGATTTCCGCCGCCGCTTCGTCACCTTCACCTTCGACGACGGTTATCGCGACAACAAGGAGTGGGCCTATCCCATCCTCAAGCGGCACGGCATCCCGTTCGCGATCTACGTGCCGACCAGCTTCCCCGACCGGCTCGGCGAGCTGTGGTGGGCGGCGCTCGAGGCGGTGGTGGCGCGCAACGCCAGCATCGCCCTCACCATGAACGGCCGCGACTGCCGCATCGAGAGCGGCACGCGCGGCGAGAAGTTCGCCGCCTTCGAGCTCCTGTACCGCTGGCTGCGGGGTATGCCGAGCGACCACGACATGCTCGACGCGGTGCGCGACCTGACCACCCGCTACGGGGTCGATGTCGGCGCGATCTGCGACGAGCTGTGCATGAGCTGGGAGGAGCTGTCCGAGATCGCCGCCGATCCGCTGGTGACGATCGGCGCCCACACGGTCAATCACGTGATGCTCGCCAAGGCGTGCGACACCGTCGCCCGCTCCGAGCTGAGGATGGGCCGCGCCGTGCTCGAGGCCGCGCTCGGCCGCACGCCGCACCACCTCGCCTATCCCTATGGTGACGCCACCGCCGCCGGCCCGCGCGAGTTCGCGATCGCAGCCGAGCTCGGCTTCCGCACCGCCGTGACCACCCGCCCCGGCGTGCTGTTCCCCGAGCACGGCACGACGCTGACCGCGCTGCCGCGCATCTCGATCAACGGCGAGTTCCAGCGCGAGCGCTATATCGACGTGCTGCTGTCGGGCGCCGGCACCGCCCTGTGGAACGGCTTGCGCCGCCTGCGGGTGGCGTGACCCCGTCCGACGCGGCGCCGGACGGCACCGCGACGAACGGACGCCGCTCAGGAGTGCCGCGGCCCGCGCGCCATGTAGCCGACGATCGGCATCGCGAACGGCAGCCAGCCGACCCCGGCGATCACATAATAGGCGCCGCGCACCAGCCAATTCTCCGAGGCGAGCACGAAATATCCGGCGCCGAGCGCCAGAAATCCCCAAATGAAGAACAGAGCGAGCATCCACAGGATGCCGACGAACAGGCGGCCGCTGGCCATGGCCGAAATCCGGGTTGAGCGTTGCCGTTGACCGGCCACCTCTATATGGTCCGGGCGGGCTCGCGCAAGCGGTCGGGCGGCGAAAGACCGCGACCGAGCCGCCACGACCTCGGCTCCATCGTCCCCTCGTCCCGTCGCTCGCTAGTCCCCGTCGTCCCGTCGCAAAAGTTGGACCGCGCCGTGCCCGAGAGAAACACCCGTCCGCTCCGCCTGTGGCTCTGGCTGGTGGCGGCGCTGGTGTTCGCCACGGTGATCGTCGGCGGCGCGACGCGGCTCACCGAGTCGGGCCTGTCGATCGTCGAGTGGAAGCCGATCACCGGCGCGCTGCCGCCGCTCACGGACACCGCCTGGCAGGCCGAGTTCGACAAGTACAAGACCATCCCGCAATACGAGCTGCTCAATCGCGGCATGAGCGTCGGCGAGTTCAAGACGATCTATCTGTGGGAGTGGAGCCACCGCAACGTCGCGCGGCTGGTCGGCATCGTGTTCCTTCTACCGTTCCTGTGGTTCCTGTGGCGCGGCGCGATCGGCCCGGGTTTGCGCGGCGGGCTCGCGACGATCTTTGCGCTCGGCGCGGTGCAGGCGGGCGTCGGCTGGTGGATGGTCAGCTCCGGACTCGGCCAGGGCATCGCCGTGTCACATTATCGGCTCGCCTTCCATCTCACGCTGGCGTGCCTGATCTATGCGGTGCTGGTGTGGACGGCGTCGCGGCTCGGCGCCGTGCGCGGCGCTGCGGTGGCGCTTCGGCTGCGCGTCGGCGCGGTGGTGATGGCGGCGCTGACGCTCGTGCAGATCTATTTCGGTGCGCTGGTCGCCGGCCTGCGGGCCGGGCTCGCCTTCGACACCTGGCCGCTGATGGAAGGCCGCTTCGTCCCGCCCGCGCACGATCTCTTCTTCGCGAGCCCGGCCTGGACCAACTTCTTCGAGAACACGCTGACGGTGCAGTTCACCCACCGGATGGTCGGCTACACGCTGGCGCTGGTCGCGCTCGGCCATCTGATCGACGTCGTGATCACGACGCGGCGCGGCGACGGGGCCCGGCTCGGCGCGGTGGCGATCGTGCTGGCGATCGGCGTGCAGATCGCCATCGGCGTGCTGACGCTGCTTCATCACGTGCCGATCCCGCTCGCGTTGCTGCATCAGGGAACGGCGCTGGTGGTGCTCACGCTCGCCGTGCTGCACGCCGAGCGGCTCACCCGGCCTGCCACCCGCGTCGCGGCCGCAGAGCCGGACCTCGTGCTGTCGGTGCGGTAAAAGAAACCGGGAAGGCGGCATCACGACGCACGAAGGGCGGGCCAAGAGCCCGCCCTTCGCGTTCAGTGGTCGATCGGTCTGATCGTCTGGATCAGTACGGCAGGACGGTGCCCTGGGTGCCGTACTGGCCGGAGATGTCGGCGAGGCCCTGGTCCTTCTTGCGGGTGCCGCAGGCGCCGACATAGCCGTAGCCCTTGTTCATGTTGGTCGACACCCAGCAGCCGCCGGCCATCGGCATGCCGTCATAGGCGCCCGCCGCCGCATAGCCGCCACCGGCATATTCGGGAGCCGACGCGTAGGCGCCGTACCCGGCCGGCTGATAGCCCCAGCCGGTCGACGCCGGCCGATAGAGATTGGTGTAACCGCCGGTGAGCGGGCTCAGCGCGAGGCCGGTCGCGGCACCCGCAACACCGAGGCCGGTGTTCACCGCGGCCCCGGCGACGCCGAGACCGAGACCGACCGCACCCGCCGCGACGTGACCGGCACCACGCACCGGATTGCCCCAATCGGAGCGGTAGCCGGGGTGATACTGCGCGCTGGCGGCATGCGGATGGACGACGACCTTCTGGCGACGCGGCTGCGCGTCCGACGGGCTGGTGAGCGACATCGCGAGCGCCCCTGCGAGACCGGCGGCCATGGCGAAATGGATCGTCTTGTTCATCGTGTTCGACTCCTCTGGATGACCCGGGAGCTCGTCCCCTTCGCCCTGGCCGGCCGAACGCCGATCGTGCTGGGCCGGAGACGCGGCATCCGTCGAGGGATGCGTCCTCGGGTGGACCGTTGCGTGGGGTCCTCGCCGCCTCAACCGGCGTCGCGGCGATCGGTTCCGCTCCGCGACAATTGGATGACGGCATCAATTATCGAGCGAAACCAAGGAACTTTCGCGCTGCAGCAGTAGCACGGGTCGGAGCGGCGTCGGCGCCCGCGCCGTCCCGTCTCACTCGGGCAGCACGCGCTCGAGCAAGCGGTCGATCTCGGCGATCGACAGGGGCCGGGTGCCGTAGGTGAAGGTCGCGGGCCCGGCGAGGCGGGTGCGGGCAAAGGTCTCGGCGACCGGCGAGCCGCCGCTTCGCAGCGCCGCGGCGCAGGCGAGCAGCGCCAGCCGCTCGACCGCGCGCCGCGCCACCCGCTCGGGCTCGGGATGGTCGATCGCCTCGCGCACCGCCGCCACCGCCTCGTCGGCGCCGGCGAGGTCGCCCGCCTCCGCCGCCAGCGCCGCCACCACGCCGAGCACCGCCTCGCGCTCGCGGGCGAGAATGCGCAGCACGTCGAGGCAGACGACGTTGCCCGAGCCCTCCCAGATCGCATTGACCGGCGCCTCGCGATAAAGGCGCGGCAGCACGCCGTCCTCGATGAAGCCGTTGCCGCCGAGGCACTCCATCGCCTCGGCGATCAGCGCCGGCGCGATCTTGGCAACCTGATATTTCGCCACCGGCGTCAGCAGGCGGGCGCGCAGGCGCTCGTGCGGGTCGGCGGCGGCGAGATCGAGCGAGCGGGCGAGCCGCATCACCAGCGCCACCGCCGCCTCGACGTCGAGCGCGAGATCGGCCAGCACCGCGCGCATCATCGGCTGGGCGATCAGATTCTTGCCGAACACGATGCGGTGGCGGGCGTGATGCAGCGCGCGGTCGAGCGCGGCGCGCATCAGCCCGGCGGAGGAGACCGCGCAGTCGAGCCGGCCGAGCTGCACCATCTCCATCGCGAGCCGCACCCCCCGCCCCTCCTCGCCGAGCAGCCAGCCGAAGGCGCCGCGCAGCTCCATCTCGACCGAGGCGTTGGAGCGGTTGCCGAGCTTGTTCTTGGTGCGCACGTATTGAAGCGCGTTGACCTCGCCGTCCGGGCGGAAGCGTGGCACCAGGAAGCACGACGGCCCCGCCTCGCTCTGCGCCAGCACCACGAAGGCGTCGCTCATCGGCGCCGACACGAACCATTTCTGGCCGGTGATCGAAAAGCCGTCCTCGCACGGCTCCGCCCGCGTCACCGCCACCCGCACGTCGGTGCCGGCCTGCCGCTCGGTCAAGGCCATGCCGAGCGTCATGCCGAATTTTTCCTCCCAGGGGCGGAAGCTCGGGTCGTAGTGGCGGGTCACCACCTTGCGGATCATCGCCGCCGCGGCGCCGTTGCCGGCGGTCAGCGGCGCCACCGCCGCGTGCGTGGTGATGATCGGGCAGAGATGGCCGTTCTCCACTTGAGCGACCATGTAGCAACGGGCGGCGCGGGCGACATTGGCGGGCGGCTCGGCGCGGCCCCCGTCCGGCGTCCAGCTCGACGAGTGCAGGCTGGCGCCGACGCTCTCCTTGAGGAGATGATGATAGGACGGGTGGTACTCCACGAGGTCGCGGCGGAACCCCTTGGCGTCGTACGCCTCGAGGCGCGGCGGGTTCTCGTTGGCGAGCCGCGCGTGGTCGGCCATCTCGGCCGCCCCCCAGCGCCGGCCGAACGCGGCGAGCAGCCGCGTCTCCGCCTCGCTGTCGACCCCGTTCGCCGCCACCGCCTCGCGCAGTGGCCGGTCGGTCTCGTAGAGGTCGACGTCCACGAAGGCGGGCGATTGGTTGAAACGGTCCGTCTCGGCCATGGCAATGTCACCCCGAAGCAATGTCGCCCGAGAACGCTACCACCGGACGGCCGTCCGGTGTGCGTTCGAAAACAAAACGCGCTGTCGACGAGAAGCGGCCGACCCCGGAAAACGGAACACCGTTTCACGGGCGTCGCCCCGCAAGGCAAATCCGATGCCGGCAGCCGTGCGGCCGGCTGGGGACAATCCCCCGCGCCGTGAACGAGGCGCTTGCTGCTCCTACCAAACCCTCCTATACGGTGCGCTTCGATGAATGTCGCTCCAAAACCCGCCTTCGTCCTCAGGCAGCGTCATCTGCTGGGCATCGAAGGCCTCTCGTGCGAGGAGATCGTAGGTCTCCTCGATCTCGCGGAAGAATTCGTCGAGCTCAACCGGCAGGTCGAGAAGAAGCGGACGTCCCTACGCGGACGCACGCAGATCAACCTGTTCTTCGAGGCCTCGACCCGCACCCAGAGCTCCTTCGAGCTCGCCGGCAAGCGCCTCGGCGCCGACGTGATGAACATGGCCGTCCAGGCCTCCTCGATCCGCAAGGGCGAGACCCTGGTCGACACCGCCATCACGCTCAACGCCATGCACCCCGACATCTTGGTCGTGCGGCACCACGCCTCCGGCGCGGTGCGGCTCCTGGCCAACAAGGTCGGCTGCTCGGTGGTCAATGCCGGCGACGGGGCGCACGAGCACCCGACCCAGGCCCTGCTCGACGCATTGACCATGCGCCGCAACAAGGGCCGCATCGAGGGGCTCACCGTCGCCATCTGCGGCGACATCCTGCATTCGCGGGTGGCCCGCTCCAACATCATCCTGCTGAACGCGCTCGATGCGCGGGTGCGGGTGATCGGCCCCTCGACCCTGCTGCCGCCGGGCATCGAGCGGTTCGGCGTGGAGGTTTTTCGCGACATGCGCGAGGGCCTCCGCAACGCCGACATCGTGATGATGCTGCGCCTGCAGCGCGAGCGGATGAGCGGCTCCTACATCCCCTCGACCCAGGAATACTTCGCCTATTACGGGCTGGACGAGAAGAAGCTCGGCTACGCCAAGCCGGACGCGCTCGTGATGCATCCCGGGCCGATGAACCGCGGCGTCGAGATCAACTCCACCGTCGCCGACGGCACCCGCTCGCTGATCCGCGAGCAGGTCGAGATGGGCGTCGCGGTGCGCATGGCGGTCCTCGACTCGCTGTCGCGCAACCTTCCGAATGCCTGAGGAGGTACGGGCGCCCGCGCGCGGCGCCCGTCTCCGTACCGGGGCCATCTGACATGCTTTCCGAACGCCGCCCGATCCTGCTCACCAACGCCCGCGTGATCGATCCCTCGCGCGACCTCGATCTCCCCGCCGACGTGCTGCTCGCCGACGGTTCGGTGCGCGAGATCAAGCGCGGAATCGGTGCCGGCGGGGTGCCGGAAGGCACCGAGGTGATCGACTGCACCGGCAAGGTGGTGGCGCCTGGCCTGATCGACATGCGCGCCTTCATCGGCGAGCCCGGCGCCGAGCACCGAGAAACCTTCGCCTCGGCGAGCCACGCGGCGGCGGCCGGCGGCGTCACCACCATCATCTGCCAGCCCGACACCCATCCGCCGATCGACGAACCCGCCACCGTCGACTTCGTGCTGCGCCGTGCCCGCGACACCGCGATCGTCCGCGTGCATCCGATGGCGGCCCTCACCAAGCGGCTCGAGGGCAAGGAGATGACCGAGATCGGCCTCCTCAAGGCCGCCGGCGCGGTCGCCTTCACCGACGGCGCGAAGAGCGTCACCAACGCCAATCTGATGCGCCGCGCGCTGACCTATGCCCGCGACTTCGATGCGCTGATCGTCCACCACACCGAGGACCCCGATCTGGTCGCCGACGGCGTGATGAACGAGGGCGAGTTCGCCGCGAGGCTCGGCCTTCTCGGCATCCCGACCACCGCCGAGACCATCATGCTCGCGCGCGACGTACGGCTCGTCGAGCTCGCCCAGTCGCGCTACCACGCGGCCTCCCTCACCTGCGCGGAATCGCTGACCGTGCTCGCGCGCGCGAAAGAAGCGGGGCTGGCGGTGACCGCCTCGGCCTCGATCAACCATCTCACGCTCAACGAGATGGACGTCGGCTGGTACCGCACCTTCTGCAAGGTGTCGCCGCCGCTGCGCGGCGAGGACGACCGCAAGGCCTTGGTCGAAGCGCTGCGCACCGGGCTGATCGACGTCGTGATGTCCGACCACGACCCGCAGGACGTCGAGACCAAGCGGCTGCCGTTCTCCGAGGCCGAGCCCGGCGCGATCGGCATCGAGACCATGCTGGTCGCGGGCTTGCGGCTCGTCCATTCCGGCGACGTGCCGCTGACGACGCTGCTCAAGGCGATGTCGACCCGCCCGGCCGAGCTTCTGGGGCTGCCCGGCGGCACCCTCAAGCCCGGCGCGCCGGCCGACGTGATCGTGCTCGATCTCGACGCGCCTTGGGTGCTCGACCGCGAGGACTTGAAGTCCAAGAGCAAGAACTCGCCGTTCGACGAGGCCCGCCTCACCGGCCGGGTGGTGCGCACCATCGTCGGCGGCCGCACCGCCTTCGAGTGGGTGTGAGGCGCGCTCGCCGGGCGCGAGCCCACTGTCCCGCCATCGGGGCACCGAGAGGTCCCGACCGCCCTTTTCGACATCAGCGCCCCGCTCGGGCGCGGTTTCGCGCGGAACGCGTGGAGAAGGACACCGCGTGCGTTGCCGCGCGCGTGGTGTGCGGGTAGGTTCACGCCGCCGCGGCGCCGTCCGCCGCGACTACCAGACAAATCCGCGCGGACTGCCGGCCGTCCGTGGCGGTGCTGCTTTTTCCGCCGGACCGCCCCGCGTCGAGGCCCGCACGATGACGATCTGGTCCCTCTGGTCCGTGGCCGCCCTTGTGGCCGGCTATCTGCTCGGATCGATCCCGTTCGGCCTCCTGTTCACCCGGCTCGCCGGGGCGGGCGACATCCGCACCATCGGCTCGGGCAATATCGGCGCGACCAACGTGCTGCGCACCGGCCGCAAGGGCATCGCCGCGCTCACGCTGCTGTGCGACCTCCTGAAGGGCACCGCCGCCGTGCTGCTGGCGAAATGGCTCGGCCCCGGCCCCGACCCGGCATTCGCCGGCGGCCTCGATCTCGCAGCCCTCGCCGCCGGGCTCGGCGCCTTTCTCGGCCACTGCTTTCCGGTGTGGCTCAAATTCCGCGGCGGCAAGGGCGTCGCCACCTTCATCGGCGTGCTCCTCGGCTTCTCGGTGCCGATCGCGGCCGGCTTCGGCGTCACCTGGCTCGCGGTCGCCGCCCTCACCCGCTACTCCTCGGTCGCCGGCCTGTCGGCCGCGACGGTGAGCCCGCTGCTGTTGTGGGCGACCGGCGCCGACGGCCCGGCGCTCCTGTTCGCCCTGATGGCGGCGGTCACCTGGGCGAAGCACGCCGGCAACCTGAAGCGTCTGATCGCCGGCACCGAGACCAAGATCGGCAAGGGCTCCGCCGCACGATCCGCCGACCCCGGCTGACGCATCCTTCGAAACGCAATCGTCGTCGCCGATGCCGCGCCACGGCCGGATTCCGCGCGCATCGCGACGACGTCGTGCCGGCGTCGGCGGCGGCGCCGCACGGTAGGAAGGCACGGCTTTGGCTACAACCAATGAATGAGACTAATATTACTCGACTAGTCGACCTGTCCGTAGGCCCGGATTATCACCTCGTGCGCAATCTGTACGGTGTGCCGCATTTCCGAGAACCGCGGCAGCGTGTTGCATTGCAGGGTGAGACTCCATGTGGGACGTCGACACGATCGCTGCTCTCTTCCCCGATTTCATGCGTGACCTACCGATCACCACCGCGCTGGTCGCACCGGACGGAACCATCGTCCAGGTCGACGTGGCGTGGCGCGCCTTCGCCGCCGAGAACGGCCTGCCCGACCCGGATGCCGAGCTGGGCAAGAACTATTTCTCGGTCTGCCCGCCCGATCTGCGCCGAAAGCTCGGCGAGGTGGTCGACGGCGCGCGACCCGATCTGTCGCTGGTCTATGCCTGCCACGCGCCGAAGGAGGCGCGCTGGATGGCGCTGGTCGCGGTGCCGCTGGCGCTGAAGGCGCCGAGCCCGTTCCTCACCATGCATTTCGACATGACCCGGCTGCTGCCGCCGACCGCCGTGAAGGCGACGGGGACCGCCGAGCGGCTGCCGCCGATGCCGCGCGAGACCGCCGAGACGATCGCCCGGATGCTCGAGCAGACCACGCTCTACGCGGTGTCGCTCGCCCGCATTCGGCTCGTCGACGCCGCCTCCGCCACTTGGGACGACCGCTGAGGCGAACGTCGGCGCCCTCTCGCGAAATACGCGACACCGTGTCACGATACCACCCGCGAACCAAGCGGGCGGGTGCCGATGCGGCTCACGGACGACCAAAAACTCGACTGGCTGCGGCTGATCCGCAGCGAGAATGTCGGTCCGCGCACGTTTCGGATGCTGCTCAACCGGTTCGGCGGCGCCCGGGCGGCGCTCGCGGCGCTGCCCGAGCTCGCCCGCCGCGGCGGCGCGCTGCGGCCGATCGCGGTCGCCTCGCTCGCCGAGGCCGAGCGGGAATTCGCCGCCGCCCGGCGGTTCGGCGTCGCCCTCGTCGCGCTCGGCGAGCCGGAATACCCGACCGCGCTGCAGGCGATCGACGATCCGCCGCCGATCCTCGCGGTGCGCGGCACGCCGGCGCTGCTCGCCGAGCCGATGGTCGGCATGGTCGGCGCCCGCAACGCCTCCGCGGCCGGGCTGATGTTCGCCGAAAAGGTCGCCCGCGCGCTCGGCGAGGCGGGGTTCGTCGTGGTGTCGGGGCTCGCCCGCGGCATCGACGGCGCCGCCCATCGCGGCAGCCTCGCCCGCGGCACGGTGGCGGTGCTCGCCGGCGGGCAGGACCGCCCCTACCCGCCCGAGCACGCCGAGCTGTTGGAGGCGATCGCCGACGCCGGCACGGTGGTGTCGGAAATGCCGATGGGCTGGATTCCGCGCGGGCGCGACTTTCCCCGCCGCAACCGGATCATCGCCGGCCTCGCGCTCGGCGTGGTGGTGGTCGAGGCGGCGCGCCGCTCCGGCTCGCTGATCACCGCCCGCCGCGCCCTCGAATACGGCCGCGAGGTGTTTTCGGTACCCGGCTTCCCGCTCGATCCGCGCACCGAGGGCAGCAACGACCTGCTCAAGCAGGGCGCCACCCTGGTGACCCGCGCGGCCGACGTGATCGCCGTGCTCGAGCCGATGGTCGGCCGGCCGTTCGACCGACCGCGCGACGTCCCGCTCGACGAGCCTCGGCCGATCGCGCTGCCCGACGCCGGCCCCGACGGGCTGCCCGATGCGGGCACCCGCGACGGCATCACCGCACTCCTGGGGCCGACGCCGGTCGCGGTCGACGACCTCATCCGCTGGTCCGGCGCGACGCCCGACACCGTGCTGACGACGCTGCTCGAGCTGGAGCTCGCCGGCCGGCTCGACCGCCAGCGCGGCGGGCGCGTCGCCCTCCTGCAGGCGACGCTTCTGTAGCCTGAGGCGATATCGGCCGCCCGGGGCGGTCACTCCCCGCGCGGCTTCCCGTTGACCCGCCCGCCTTCGGGGCGCACACCGCTCGCCTGCTCCGCCTCGCAGCGCGCCATGTCGAGGATGTAGCCGAGGGTCGCCAGGCCGTGACGCCGGGCGATCCGTCCGAGATCGGCCGACAAGGCCGCGATGTACTCGGCCGCGGCATGCGCATCCGGGATGTCGTCGACGTGGGGTCGCTCCGCCATGAGCATCGTGCACCTTCGCTCGGACACGCCGCGCACCCGGACGGTGCCGACGTCTCCGAATACCCGGAATACGATATCCTGGATTGACCGCGGAGATAAACACAACTTTTGATACGCATCGCAGGTGTACTACCGGCGCGCTCCAGCCCCGATTTGACACCTGCCCCCCGCTTAACCATTTTCCCCGGGCGCGCACGCCGGCTCCCTTCGGGGCCGCGCCGGCCCGCGGGTTTCCGGCCAAGCAAGGCACCTCATGAACGTCGTCGTCGTCGAATCGCCGGCCAAGGCGAAGACCATCAACAAGTATCTCGGCCACGGTTACGAGGTCCTCGCCTCCTTCGGGCACGTGCGCGACCTGCCGCCCAAGGACGGCTCGGTCGATCCCGAGGCAGACTTCCGGATGGTCTGGGAGGTGGAGGGCAAGGCGCAGAAGCGGATCGCCGACATCGCCCGCGCGGTCGCCAAGGCCGACAAGCTCATTCTCGCCACCGACCCGGATCGCGAGGGCGAGGCGATCTCGTGGCACCTGCTCGAAGCGTTGCGCGAGAAACGCGCGCTGTCGCCGGACAAGCGGATCGAGCGGGTGGTGTTCAACGCGATCACCAAGCAGGCCGTCACCGAGGCGATGAAGAACCCGCGGGTGATCGACCAGGCCTTGGTCGACGCCTATCTCGCCCGCCGCGCGCTCGACTATCTGGTCGGCTTCACGCTGTCGCCGGTGCTGTGGCGAAAGCTGCCGGGCGCGCGGTCGGCCGGCCGCGTGCAGTCGGTGGCGCTGCGGCTCGTGTGCGACCGCGAGCTCGAGATCGAGAAATTCGTCACCCAGGAATACTGGTCGCTGGTGGCGACGCTGGCGACGCCGCGCCACGACAATTTCCAGGCCCGCCTGGTCGGCGCCGACGGCAAGAAGATCACCCGGCTCGACATCGGCAGTGGTGCAGAGGCCGATGCCTTCAAGCAGGCGCTCGAGGCCGCGCGCTACAGCGTGGCAAACGTCGAGGCTCGCCCGACCCGGCGCAACCCGCAGCCGCCCTTCACCACCTCGACGCTGCAGCAGGAGGCGAGCCGCAAGCTCGGCTTCGCACCGGCGCACACGATGCGAATTGCGCAGCGGCTCTACGAGGGCATCGACATCGGCGGCGAGACGGTCGGCCTGATCACCTATATGCGAACCGACGGCGTGCAGATGGCACCGGAGGCGATCAGCGCGATCCGTAGCGTGGTGCGCGCCGACTACGGCGACCGCTACCTGCCGTCCTCGCCGCGCCACTATCAGACCAAGGCGAAGAACGCCCAGGAGGCGCACGAGGCGATCCGCCCGACCGAGATGACGCGCCGGCCGCGCGACATCGTGAAGAAGCTCGAGCCCGACCAGGCAAAGCTCTACGAGCTGATCTATGTCCGTGCGGTGGCGAGCCAGATGGAATCGGCCGAGCTCGAGCGCACCACCGTCGACATCACCGCGAACGCCGGCGGCCGCACGCTCGATCTGCGCGCGACCGGCAGCGTGATCACCTTCGACGGCTTCCTCGCGCTCTACCAGGAAGGGCAGGACGAGGCCGCCGAGGACGAGGAGAGCCGCCGCCTGCCGCAGATGAGCACCGGCGAGCCCTTGACCAAGCAGTCGCTCGACGTGACGCAGCACTTCACCGAGCCGCCGCCGCGCTACTCCGAAGCCTCGCTCGTCAAGCGGATGGAGGAGCTCGGCATCGGCCGGCCGTCGACCTATGCCTCGATCCTCCAGGTGCTCAAGGACCGCAACTATGTGCGGCTCGAGAAGCGCCGGCTGATCCCGGAGGATCGCGGCCGCATCGTCGTGGCGTTCCTGGAGAGCTTCTTCGCCCGCTACGTCGAGTACGACTTCACCGCCGATCTCGAGGAGCAGCTCGACCGCGTCTCCAACAACGAGATGGAGTGGCACGAGCTGATGCGCCGCTTCTGGCACGGCTTTGCCGGCGCGGTGGAGGAGATCAAGGACCTCAAGATCTCCGACGTCATCGACGCGCTCGACGCGATGCTGGCGCCGCATCTCTTCCCGGCGCGCGAGGACGGCACCGATCCGCGGGTCTGCACCACCTGCGGCACCGGCCGCCTGTCGCTCAAGCTCGGCCGCTACGGCGCCTTCATCGGCTGCTCGAACTATCCCGAGTGCCGCTACACCCGGCCGTTCTCGCTCGGCGCCGACGGCGGCGCGGAGGTCGAGGACAAGGTGCTCGGCCAGGACCCGGAGACCGGCCTCGACGTGACGCTGAAGAACGGCCGGTTCGGCCCGTATCTCCAGCTCGGCGAGGCGAACGGCAGCGACAAGCCGAAGCGCGCCGGTTTGCCCAAGGGCACCGATCCCTCCACCGTCGACCTCGACATGGCGCTCGGGCTGTTGTCGCTGCCGCGCGAGGTCGGCAAGCATCCGGAGGACGGCGAGCCGATCGTCGCCGGCATCGGCCGGTTCGGCGCCTATGTGCAGCACGGAAAGACCTACGCCAATCTCGAGCCGGGCGACGAGGTGCTTGCCATCGGCCTCAACCGGGCGGTGACGCTGCTCGCGGAGAAGATCGCCAAGGGCGGAAAGGGCCGGCGGTTCGGCGGTGATCCCGGCCGCGCGCTCGGCGACCATCCCGAAAAGGGCGGGTCGATCGTGGTGAAGGCCGGCCGCTACGGACCCTATGTCAGCCACGACGGCATCAACGCGACGCTGCCGAAGGACAAGACGCCGGAGACCATCACGCTCGACGAGGCGGTGGCGCTGATCGCCGCGCGGGCGGAAAAGACCGGCGGGGCGAAGCGCAAGGCCCCCGCCCGGGCGAAGAAGGCGGCCAAGGCCGAGGGCGACGACGCCGGCAGCGAGGCCGCGACCAAGCGCGCCGCCGGCAAGGCGGCGGGCAAGAAGGCGGGCTCGAAAACCGGCGTCAAGGGCTCGGCCAAGGCGGCCAAGGGAACCGCGAAGGCCGCGTCCAAGACCACCACCAAGAGTACCGGGAAGGCCGCAGCGAAGCCGAAGGCGAGCAAGGCCGCCACCGCCGACTCGGAGTGAGCGACGGTTCGGCCGGCGCTCTCCGATCGAACGAGTGGCTCGCCGCTGGCGGAATCCGCCGGCGCCGCTTACCTTGACGGCATGACCCTCCCCACCCGCTTTGCCCGGACCTCGCCGTGACGCCGAAACACAAGCCCGGGCCGGTGGTCCCCTCCAAGGACGAGCTGGTCGCCTACATCAAGTCGCAGCACGACAAGGTCGGCATCCGCGAGATCGCCCGTGCGTACGGCCTCAAGAACGAGAACCGCGCGGTCCTGAAGACGCTGCTGCGCGAGCTCGCCGACGAGGGCAAGATCGCCCGGCGCAAGAAGTCGATGCACAAGGCGGCCGGCCTGCCGCCGGTGGTGCTGGCCGACGTGACGACCCGCGACGCCGACGGCGAGCTGATCGCGGTGCCGGCCGACTGGGACGAGGACGAGCGCGGCGCGCCGCCGAAAATCCGCGTGGTGGTGCCGCGCCGGGCGCGGCCGGGCGAAATCCCCGGCGTCGGCGACCGGGCACTGCTGCGCACCGAGGAGGTGCCGGAACCGGACGAGGACGGCATTCGCTTCCGCGGGCGGCCGATAAAAGTGCTCGACAAGGCGCGCCACCGGGTGCTCGGCATTTTTCGGGCATTGCCGGACGGCTCCGGCCGGCTGGTGCCGGTCGACAAGAAGAGCCTCGGCCGCGAGCTGACGATCCGCTCGGGCGACACCGGCGACGCGACCGAGGGCGACCTCGTCGCGGTCGACGTCGCCCGTGGCCGGTTCGGCCAGGCGACCGGCAAGGTGAAGGAGCGGCTCGGGTCGCTCGCCAGCGAGCGCGCCGTCAGCCTGATCGCGATCCACGCCCACGGCATCCCGCACGTCTTTTCCCGCGAGGTGTTGACGGAGGCCGACTCGGCGAAGCCAGCGACGCTCGCCGGCCGCGAGGACTGGCGCGAGGTGCCGTTCGTCACCATCGATCCGGCCGACGCCAAGGACCACGACGACGCGGTCTTCGCCCGCCCCGACAGCGACCCCGAAAACCCCGGCGGCTTCGTGATCGACGTGGCGATCGCCGACGTCGCGGCCTATGTGCGGCCGGGCACGGCGATGGACCGCGAGGCGCTGGAGCGCGGCAACTCGGTCTATTTCCCGGACCGGGTGGTGCCGATGCTGCCCGAGAGAATCTCCAACGACCTGTGCTCGCTGCGCCCGCAGGAGGACCGCCCGGCGCTGGTCGCCCGCATGGTGATCGGCGCCGACGGCGTGAAGCGCCGCCACACCTTCCACCGGGTGCTGATGCGCTCGGTCGCCCGCCTCCATTACGCGCAGGCGCAGGCGGCCGCCGACGGCCATGCCGACGACACCACCGCCCCCCTGCTGTCCCTGGTGCTGGAGCCGCTCTACGCCGCCTACGAGGCCTTGAAGCGCGCGCGAAACGCCCGCTCGCCGCTCGACCTCGACCTGCCCGAGCGAAAGATTTTGCTGAAGCCCGACTTCACGGTCGACCGGGTGATCGTGCCGCAGCGGCTGGAGGCGCACCGGCTGATCGAGGAGTACATGATCCTCGCCAACGTCGCCGCCGCCGAGACGCTGGAGCGCGCCCGCACGCCGCTGATCTATCGGGTCCACGACGAGCCCGGCCTCGAGAAGCTCAACGCGCTGCGCGAGTTCCTGAAAACGATCGACATCTCGTTGCAGAAATCCGGCGCGCTGCGCCCCGCCCAGTTCAACGGCATTCTCTCTCGCGTAAAGGGGCGGGAATACGAGACACTGGTCAACGAGGTGGTGCTGCGCAGCCAGGCGCAGGCCGAGTACGCCTCCGAGAATTACGGGCATTTCGGGCTCAATCTGCGCCGCTACGCCCATTTCACCTCGCCGATCCGCCGCTATGCCGACCTCGTCGTGCATCGCGCGCTGATCACCGCGAAGAAGCTCGGGCGCGACGGGCTGCCGGACGGCACCGACGCGATCGCGCTCGGCGAGGTCGCGGCGCGCATCTCGGCGGCCGAGCGGCGCGCGATGGCGGCCGAGCGGGAGACCGTCGACCGGCTGATCGCCCACCATCTCGCCGACCGCATCGGCGCGACCTTTCAGGGCCATGTCGGCGGGGTGGTGCGCTCCGGCCTGTTCGTGAAGCTCGACGACACCGGGGCGGACGGCTTCGTGCCGGCCTCGACGCTCGGGCGCGACTTCTACCGCTACGAGGAGGCGCAGCACGCGCTGATCGGCGAGGCGACCGGCGAGAGCTGGCGGCTCGGCGATCCGGTCACGGTGAAGCTGGTCGAGGCCGCCCCGGTGGCCGGCGCGCTGCGATTCGAGATAGTCTCGGACGGCCGCATCGTGCCGCGGCCCAAGGGCGCCCGGCACGAGCGCCCCCGCAGCTTCGGGCGGGGCGGACGACGGCGGTGACGCCGACGGGAGAACGAAGCCGACGGGGGGAGACGCGAATGGCCGGCGACGCGGACACGGTGCTCTACGACGAGCCGGCGATCACGCTGTCGCTGGTCGGCGACGCGCCGATGGCGCTCGCCGAGCGTTTGACCGAGCACCTCAACGAGTTCGACCGGGTGATGACCTGGCCGAACGTCGTTCCGAAGGACGCGGCGACCCTGATTTTGATCGACCGCACCGGCCCGGCCCCGAAGGTCCTTCTCGGCCGCCGGCACGCGAACCTCAAATTCATGGCGGGCAAGTTCGTGTTTCCGGGCGGCCGCGTCGAGGTGGCCGACCGTGGGATACCGGCGGCGAGCGAGCTCGACCCGGCGATCGCCGCGCGGCTGATGCTCGCCACCGCCCGCCCGAGCCCGGCCAAGGCACGCGCCTTCGCGATCGCCGCGGTGCGGGAAACCTTCGAGGAGACCGGGCTGATGCTCGGCCGGCCCGGCGGCGCGCGGCCGCCTGCCGCCGCCGCTCTCGAGATCGCTGCCCCGGCCTCCCCCTCCCCGGCTGCCGATGCCGCCTCGCCCGCTCCCGCCTCCCCGGCGGCGGTCGCCGCCTGGCCCGCTTTTGCCGCCGCCGGCGTCTCGCCCGACCTCGCGAGCCTGCAGTTCATCGCCCGCGCGGTGACGCCGCCGCGCCGGCCGCGCCGGTTCGACGCCCGCTTCTTCGCGGTCGACGCGCAGGCGATCGCCGGCCGGGTGGACGGCATCGTCGGCCCCGATTCGGAGCTGGTCGAGCTGGTCTGGATGACGCTGAAGGACGCCGAAAGCCTCGACCTTCCGCCGATCACCAAGGCGGTGGTGGCCGAGCTGGACCACCGCATCGCGCAAGGTTTCGCGCCCGAGCTGCCGATTCCGTTCTATCGCTGGGTCCGCGGCCGGTTCGTGCGCGCACTGCTGTGACGCCTCCGCCGGCCGCCGTTCGCGCATGCCCGGCCAAATCCCCGCCGGGGTCGGCACTTTCTTGACTTTTCGCGCCTTCCCACTAGGTTGCGCGCAACTCGAACGCCCTGAACGAATTCCGAAGGACGCCCCATGGCGAAGGCAGTCACCATCAAGGTCAAGCTCGTGTCGAGCGCCGACACCGGCTATTTCTA
The DNA here is from genome assembly GCF_000293785.1 of Rhodovulum sp. PH10. Classification (GTDB taxonomy): domain Bacteria; phylum Pseudomonadota; class Alphaproteobacteria; order Rhizobiales; family Xanthobacteraceae; genus Rhodoplanes. The sequence goes on from NZ_AKZI01000039.1 coordinate 17,664, forward strand.
CGTGGCCAAGAAGAACTCGCGCACCCAGACCGAGAAGATGGTCAAGAAGAAATACGACCCGGTCGCGAAGAAGCACGTCGAGTTCCGCGAAGCCAAGATCAAGTGATCGGCGCCGCGTGATCGGTTCCGTGTGATCGGCGGCTCCGCCGATCGTTCGCTTCGTCCGGGCCACCATAGACTTCCGTTCGAATGCCGCACTCTCGCCCTGCACGGGCAACGGCTCGTGCATGCGGGAGCGTGATCGTCTGTGCGCCCGTGCTCGGTTGCAGGTCCCGTCCGCAGTCGAATCGGTGCGCGCCGCGCGGGGCCACGAGTCGGGCGGCGAGCCGGAAGACGAAGACGGCGGAAGACGGAACGAGGAGAGCCGGGCGTCACCGCATCGCGGCGACCGTTCGTGCTGCGGCGCGACAGCGCGACGCGGCGCGACAGCGCGACGCGGCGACCGGCCTTCCCCCGCGACAGACCGTGTCAGGTGACCGGCAGCAAGTGGGGAAGCATCCGGGAAACGGCGGCCCGAAAAAAGAAATGGCCGGCCGGGAGCGGTGTCTTGAGGAGGCCACTCTCACCGCTCACCGGCCGGCCGAACCCCACGGCGCTACAGGAGATGCGGCGGACCTGAGCACTCCGTAGGGCAACCTGCTCTCGCCGGGCGGGAGACGATGGTGTCTCGTACCTCCGACGAGCAAGTTCGTGCCGAATCTACCTCGAGCCGCCAAGAAATCAACTACACGGGCTCGTGTATGTGACGTCATTTGACGTCAACATGAAACATTAAGGTTAATTCGCCGTGCCCAGAGGCGGCTAACCCCGGCGATCCCGCCCGGTTACCCCTCTCGGATACCACGAACCGGAACAGCGCGACGCCGATTCGACTCGCGATTCGACTCAGGCGGCGGCGGATACCACCCGATTCCGCCCTTCCCGCTTGGCGCGGTAGAGCGCCTCGTCGGCGCGCTTGAGCACCTTGGCCGGCGTGTCGTCGGGGGCGACGAGGCCGGTCATGCCGATCGAGATCGTCACCTCGACCGAGCGGCCGCTCGCATGGATCAGGAACGGCTCGGAGGCGATCCGCCGGCGCAGCCGCTCGGCCACCTTGGCCGCCGTGCCCATGTCGGTGTCCGGCATCACGATGACGAACTCCTCGCCGCCGTAGCGGCAGGCGAGATCGATCCCGCGAATCGACTTGCGCATCCGGGTGGCGAACTCGCGCAGCACGTCGTCGCCCGCGTCGTGGCCGTGGGTGTCGTTGATCGCCTTGAAGAAGTCGATGTCCAGCACCATCACCGCCAGCGGTTTTCCGCGCGAGGCCGCCTGATCCACCAGGGTGGCGACGTGGGTCTCCATGTAGCGGCGATTGTGCAGCCCGGTGAGCGCATCGGTGATCGCCAGCTCGATCGAGTGCTGCACGTTGTCGCGCAGCCGCTCGGTGAAGCGCTTCTTGCGCACCTGGGTGCGGGCGCGCGCCAACAGCTCGTTCTTGTCGATCGGCCGGAAGACGTAGTCGTTGACGCCGATTTCGAGCCCGCGGGTGAGCTTGGCGCTGTCCTCCTCGGGGTCGGCCAGCGCGAGGATCGGCACCGTGCGGGTGCGGTCGAGCGAGCGCAGCTGGCTGCACAGCCGCAGCCCGTCGAAGCCTTCGAGGCCGAGCGAGACGACGATCATGTCGTATTCGCCGTCGGCGGCACGGAACAGCGCCTCCGCCGCGTCGGTCTCCACCTCCACCGTGTGGTCGGCCGACAGCATGGTGCCGATCCGCTCGTAGGAGGACGGCCGGTCGTCGACCAGCAGCACCCGCCCTGCCCGGCCGGTGTCGGCAATCGCTTCCAGCACCGGGTTCTCGATGCCGATCTCCTTGGAGGTGAGCGCGCGCATGCGCAGCTCGTCGGTCATCATCTTCAGCCGCACCAGCGAGCGCACCCGCGCGAGGAGCGCGATGTCCGACACCGGTTTCGTGAGAAAATCGTCGGCCCCGGCTTCCAGCCCGCGCACCCGGTCGGCCGCCTGGTCGAGCGCCGTCACCATCACCACCGGGATGTGGTGGGTCGCCGGGTTCGATTTCAGGCGGCGGCACACCTCGAAGCCGTCCATGTCCGGCATCATCACGTCGAGCAGCACGATGTCGCACTGCGCGCGCTCGCACACCGTCAGCGCCTCCGCCCCCGACAGCGCCGTCACGACGTCGAAATACTCGGCCGAGAGCCGCGCTTCGAGCAGCTTCACATTGGCGAGCACGTCGTCGACGACGAGGATGCGGGCGGTCATCGGAGGCCTCTCGAGCTAGCCCAGGAAGTGGCGAATGGTCTCGATGAACTTGCCGACCGAGATCGGCTTCGACAGATACGCCTCGCAGCCGCCCTCGCGGATGCGTTCCTCGTCGCCCTTCATCGCGAAGGCGGTGACGGCCACCACCGGGATCGCCTTGAGCTCCGGATCGTCCTTCAGCCAGCGGGTGACGTCGAGACCCGACACCTCCGGCAGCTGAATGTCCATCAGGATCAGGTCCGGCCGGTGCTGACGCGCGAGGTCGAGCGCCTCGTTGCCGTTGCGCGTGCCGACCGTACGGTATCCGTGCGCCTCCAAAAGATCGTGGAAGAGCTTCATGTTCAGCTCGTTGTCTTCCACGATCAGGACGGTTTTCGCCATCCCATCCCCCTGCGGCACGTGTTTCGTGCCGATCATCCACACCACGCCACTCGGCCTTAACGCCTACAGTCTAGACGATATTCCTTACACAAACGCAAACGTCGTTCGCATCACAACGATTTGTTAAGTATAGCGAAACAAGGGCGGAACGGAGACCGTCGGGCGTCGCCCGCAGCGTGCGCGGCGCGACTCGCGTAAGCTCCGGCGGACCGCCCCGGAGACGTCGATGGGAGCCTTCTGCCGCGACTGCCTCGCCCGGCTTCCGGAGCGCACCTCGCCCGAGCGGGTTGTGCGCTGCCCGGCCTGCGGCTCGCCGCGGCTGGTCCGCCACCCCGATCTCGACCGGCTCACCCTCGCCCATGTCGACTGCGACGCCTTCTATGCCGCGATCGAGAAGCGCGACGACCCGAGCCTGATCGACAAGCCGGTGATCATCGGCGGCGGCCGGCGCGGCGTGGTGGCGACCGCCTGCTACGTCGCCCGCACCTTCGGTGTCCACTCGGCGATGCCGATGTTCGAGGCGCGAAAACTGTGCCCGGACGCGGTGGTGATCCGCCCCGACATGCCGAAATACGTGAAAGCCGGCCGGGCGGTGCGGGCGATGATGGGCGAGCTCACCCCGCTGGTCGAGCCCTTGTCGATCGACGAAGCGTTCCTCGACCTCACGGGCACCGAGCGGCTGCACGGCACCTCGCCGGCCGAAACCCTCGCCCGCTTCGCGCTGCGGGTCGAGCGCGAGATCGGCATCACCGTCTCGGTCGGCCTGTCGGAGAACAAGTTTCTCGCAAAGCTCGCCTCCGACCGTGACAAGCCGCGCGGCTTCACGGTGATGTCGCGCGAGGAGGCCGCCCGCTGGCTGGCGCCGAAGCCGGTCACGGCCATCTTCGGGGTCGGCCGGGCGACAGCTAGCGCCCTCGCACGACGGGGCTACGCCACCGTCGCCGACCTGCAGCGCGCCGACGAGCCGACGCTGATGCGCGCCTTCGGCACCGAGGGCTTGCGGCTCGGCCGGCTCGCCCGCGGGATCGACGCCCGCCGCGTCACGCCCGACCGGCCGACCAAGAGCATTTCTGCCGAGACCACGCTCGACGCCGACCTCGCCGACTACCGGGCGCTGGAAAAGCTCCTGTGGGCGTTGTGCGAAAAAGTGTCGGACCGGCTGAAGGCCGCCGGCCTCTCCGGCGCGACCGTCACGCTGAAGCTGAAGGACAGCGGCTTTCATCTGCGCACCCGCGCCCGCACGCTGCCCGACCCGACCGCGCTCGCCCGCACGATCTTTGCCGCTGCCCGCGACCTGCTCGCCCGCGAGACCGACGGCACGACGTTTCGGCTGATCGGGGTCGGGGTGAGCGCGCTCGCGGATCTCGCCGACGCCGACCCGCCGGACCTGGTCGACCCGACCGCCGGCCGTGGCGCGGCGGCCGAGCACGCGGTCGACCGCATCCGCGAAAAGTTCGGCAAGGCGGCGGTGGTGCGCGGGCTGGTGCTCGACGACGGCCCGACGAAGCCCCCGGCCTCGCCCGCCGGCGGGAAGGGAGCACCGGCGTCGGCAAAAAAAGCCCGTCAGCGGCAGGACCGGGCGGCCTTGAGATCGAGCCGCGACATCTCGCCGGCGACGACGAAGTCGCCGTAATCGAGCGAGAGGTCCCGCGACACGCCGTTCTCGTAGAGCTCGAAGCCGATCGCATAGACCGGCGTCTGCTCGCCGCGCGCCGCCCCGCGGTCGAAATAGCTCACCGTCACCGGCCAGTGCACCAGCCCGGCCAGCGCCGCCTCGTCGACGGACAATTTCGCGGACTCGTCCGCGGACTTGTCCGTCGACCTCTCGGCCGACTTGCCGGGCGACCTCTCGGCCGACGTGTCGCCGATCGCGCCGGTCGGCGGCGCCTTGTCCGCTGGCTTTGCCGTGGGGCTCGACGCGGGGCCGACCGGCGGCCCGATCACCGTCAGCGTGTCGTAGACCTTTTGGCCGGTCTCCGACCCGTCATAGACCGGGAGCTGCAGCAAGTGCTTGCCCTCGCGCGCCGCGGCGATCACCCGCCGCATGTGCTCGGTCGGAAACACCACGTCGCCGTCGAGGTCGAAGGTGGTCGGCTTCGGCTTGGTCAGCGTCACCGCGATCTTGCCGTCGCGCCGCTCGGCCTTGCCGTCGACCGGATCGCCCGGCTTGCCGTCGATGAAGTTCTGCGAGGTGAAGCGGAAGCTCTTGGCGTTGGCATCCTCGAAGGTGGAGGAGCGCAGATCCGACACCGCCACCCGCCCCTCGCCCGAATCGAGCTGCGACACCTGGCGGAACTGCAGCACCCAGCCGTCGCAGGCATTGCCGGAGAAGTCGTAGAGAATGCGGCCGTTGACCGCCTCGAGCGCCCGCTTGCCCTGCGAGCGCACCAGCCGGAGGTCGTAGACCGCCCGGTGCGAGGCGAGCGCGGACACGGCAGGCCCGGCCGAGGCCGGCGCGGCGGGCGCCGCGACACCGGGGCCCGTCACCACGACGGCCGTGGCCGCCAGAGCGAGCGCCACCAAAGAGGCGAGACGGAACGTCCGAAGGGCGCAGTGCATCGTCGAAAACACTCCGGGGGCGCCGGTCCGAGCCGGCGAGGTCGACCGCCGAGAATACGGGCCGCCCTGCCCGCCGGCAACTGCGCGACCCCGCAACACCGCGACACCTCCGCGCCGCAACCGCGGGCGGCGGCAGGTCCCCCGCGTCCACGGCCGCGACCCATTGCGTGCCGCGCGCCGATCGGGGACAACAGGCGTGTGCGGGCTCGGGGTCGATCGGGCGCCGTCCGGGCGGCTGTCCGGAGCGGCGTGCCGCGCCGGTGCGGGTCGACCGACCACGCCCGAAGGAGGTTTTTCCATGACGGGAACGGCCGAGCGGGCCCTCGCAGGGCTCGGGATCGAGCTGCCGACTCCGGCGGCGCCGATCGCCAACTATGTCGGCTTCGTGCGCTCGGGGCGGCTCTTGTTCGTCTCCGGCCAGCTCTGCCTGGTCGACGGCAAGCCGGTGGCGACCGGCAAGCTCGGCGCCGAGGTGTCGGTCGAGCAGGGCCAGGAGGCGGCGCGGGTGTGCGCGATCAACATTCTGGCGCAGGTGAAGGCGGCCCTGGGCGACCTCGACAAGGTGATCCGGGTGGTCCGGCTGTGCGGCTACGTCGCCGCCGCGCCGAGCTTTCTCGACTGCCCGAAGGTGGTGAACGGCGCCTCCGACCTGATGGTCGAAGTGTTCGGCGAGAAGGGCCGGCACGCCCGCACGGCGTTCGGCGTCGCGGTCTTGCCGGGCGACGCGGCGGTCGAGGTCGACGCCATCTTCGAGGTGGCCTGACGCCGGTCGCGTGCGGCGGGCCGGCTCGTCCCGTCCGCAGGCTCGTGATTCTCCGCTCGTCCCCGCGAATGCGGGGACCCAGAAACCACACGACGAGCCGCAAAAATCTGGGTTCCCGCTTGCGCGGGAACGAGCGGGTGGGGGTTCTCCGGCGCCAGGAAACGAGCCCCCCTGGCCTCGGCGTCGCCGGTCGGGCCGTCGACGGATGGCTTCCTGGACGCCGAACCTCGGAGGCGGAGCCGCGGCGATGAAAAACCAGAGTTGGCTCACCGCCCGGCCGATCGCCCATCGCGGCCTGCACGATCTTTCCCGCGGCATCGTGGAGAACACGCCCGCCGCGGTGTCGGCGGCGGCCGCGGCGAATTACGGCATCGAGATCGACGTCCAGGTCAGTGCCGACGGCGAGGCGATGGTCCAGCACGACGATCGCCTCGGGCGGCTGGTCGAGGGCGACGAGGACGTCCGCACCCTCGGCGTCGCCGCCCTCAAGGCCCGCCCGTTCCGCGCCGGCACCGACCGGATGGCGACGCTCGGCGAAATCTGCGACCTGGTGAACGGCCGGGTGCCGCTGCTGGTCGAGCTGAAGAGCCGCTTCGACGGCGACCTTTCGCTTCCCCGCCGCGTGGCAAAGGTGCTCGCCGCCTATTCCGGGCCGGTCGCGGTGATGTCGTTCGACCCCGCCCCCATCGTTGCGCTGCGCCGGCTCGCCCCCCATCTGCCGCACGGGATCACCGCGGAGCGCCGCTTCGCGCCCGGTCCCGACGAGGTCGGCCCGTCGGGCGGCTGGCCGCGTCTCCGCCTCGACCTGCTGCTCCATGCGCCTTCGAGCCGACCCGGTTTTCTGGCCTATCGCTTGCAGGACCTCGCGACGGCGCCGCCGCGCGTGGCCCGGGCGCTCGGCCTGCCGGTGCTCACCTGGACGGTGCGCTCGCCGGCCGACCGGACCGCCGCGCTCGCCCGTGCCGACCAGGTGATCTTCGAGGGATTTTTGCCCGAGCCGTAGCCGCCGAAAAGATCACTGCCCGTCCGAAGGAGTTACCCCCTGAGCTCCGCCCCCACTTGCTCCGCCGAGGAGCTGAAGATCCGCATCGTCCCGGCGATCGCCGACGTTTCGGCGGCCGACTGGGACGCCTGCGCCGCGCCCGAGGGCGTGCCGTTCGACCCGTTCACCAGCCACGCGTTTCTGTCGGCGCTCGAGGTGTCGCGCTCGGCGACCGCAAAAACCGGGTGGCAGCCGCAGCACCTCGTGCTGGAGGCGCCGGACGGCGGCGTGCTCGCCGTCGCCCCGTGCTACCTGAAATCCCATTCGCGCGGCGAGTACGTGTTCGACCACGGCTGGGCCGACGCCTACGAGCGCGCCGGCGGGCGCTATTATCCGAAGCTCCAGGTGTCGGTGCCGTTCACCCCGGCGACCGGCCGCCGCTTCCTGGTGCCGCCCGGCCCGGCGGCGGAGCCCGCCCGCGCCGCACTCGCCGCGGGTTTGATCGAGCTGGCGCGGCTGCGCAAAGCCTCGTCCGTCCACGTCACCTTCATGACCGAGGCGGAAGCCCGCCTCACCGCCGCGCACGGCTATCTGCAGCGCACCGACCAGCAGTTCCACTGGGAGAATGCCGGCTACGCGACCTTCGAGGATTTCCTCGGCGCGCTCGCCTCGCGCAAGCGCAAGGCGATCAGGCGCGAGCGGCGCGAGGCGGTGGAGGCCGGCATCACCATCGAGCGGCTCACCGGCGCCGCCATCACCGAGGACGCGTGGGACGCGTTCTTCGCCTTCTACATGGACACCGGCTCGCGCAAATGGGGCCGGCCCTATCTCACCCGCGCGTTCTTCTCGCTGGTCGGCGAAAGCCTCGCCGAGAACATCCTTCTCGTTATGGCGAAGCGGAACGGCCGATACGTCGCCGGCGCGCTCAACTTCATCGGCGGCGACACCTTGTTCGGGCGGCACTGGGGGGCGGTCGAGAACCACCCGTTCCTGCATTTCGAGCTGTGCTACTATCAGGCGATCGAGTTCGCGATCGAGCGCCGGCTGGCGCGTGTGGAGGCCGGCGCGCAGGGCGAGCACAAGCTCGCGCGCGGCTATCTGCCGAACACCACGTGGTCGGCGCACTGGATCGCCGATCCGGCGCTGCGGCATGCCATCGCCGATTACCTCGAGCAGGAGCGCGCTTATATCGACGAGGCGGGACGCGAGCTCGCCGCGGCGAGCCCGTTCCGGCGCGACGGCGAGCTCACCGTGCGGGCGGCACGCGAGGACGAGATCGAGACGGACTGCTGAAGGCTTCCGCGGCGCGCGAGAAAAACGGCCGGATCAGAACTGGATGCCGATCTTGCGCCCGCGCTCCCACACGAGCCGGCTCGACTTGCGGGTACCGGCATGCAGGAAGGTGAATTTGCGCGGGATCGGCGCCTGGCCGTGCACATAGAGGCAGGCACCGCCGGCACTCAGGTCGATCACCTCGCACTCGAAGGAAGGACTTCGCTGATCGGCAAAAATCTTGCCGATCTTCGGGACGAGACCGCTCGGACGAACTCGGACGAACCGGCGCTGTTCCATCACGTCGTGGCCCTCTGGCGAGACCGCGTGTACGCTCGATTGCGTACGACGTTACGCTGCGCCCCGTGAACGCGCCGTTAAACGATGCGCCGGCCCGGCCACGCGGCGCCGCGCGCCTTGCGCCGACGGTCGCATTTTGCCACAGATGCCACGAGGCCTTTCCGGGCCTTCGGTCCGGACCTCCGCTCGGGATCTCGGCTCGGGACCTCCCCCACCCCCTCCGAAGCCCCCCGCGTCTTTTCTCGAGGGCGCGCCGCGTGGTTGGTTCGCGCGACTGCGCCCGGGCAACAGCAGCACGAGGCAGCCATGGCGAGCAGCTACGACGACGACAATGTGTTCGCGAAGATTCTCCGGGGCGAGCTTCCGTGCCACAAGGTGTACGAGGACGAGCTGGCGTTCGCGTTCCTCGACATCATGCCGCGCTGCCCCGGCCACACGCTGGTGATCCCGAAGGCGCGCGCCCGCAACATCTACGACATCGAGCCGGAGACCCTCGCCCACGTCCACAAGGTGGCGCAGCGCATCGCCAAGGCGGCGACCGAGGTGTTTCGCGCCGACGGCATCACGGTTCAGCAATTCAACGAGCCGGCCGGTGGCCAGGTGGTGTTTCACCTGCACGTCCACGTGATGCCGCGCCACGACGGCGCGCCGCTCAAGCCGCCGGCGACCTTCAAGGAAGAGACCCACGTGCTCGCCGAGCAGGCCCAGCGCCTCGCCGCGGCGATGCAGGGCTGACGGCTCTTTTCAGCTCCCCGAAACGACGATGCCCGGCACATGGCCGGGCATTGCTGTCCTTTTCGTGAGATCCCGAGGCGCGCGATCAGCCGCCCGCCGCCCGCAGCGCGGTGGTGATCGACGTCGTGTTGGTGCGCATCAGATCGACATAGGTCGCCGCCGGTCCGTCCGCCGCCGACAGCGCATCCGAGTACAGCGTGCCGCCGACCTTCGCCTTGGTCTCCTTGGCGATCCGCTCGAGCAGCCGCTCGCCAGCGACGTTCTCGAAGAAGATCGCACCGATCTTGTCGTGACGGATCTGGCGGATCAGCGCCGCGACCGACTTCGCGTCGGGCTCGGAGTCGCCGCCGACGCCGTGGGCGCCGTAGAAGGTCACGTCGTAGTCCGCCCCGTAATAGCGGAACGCCTGGTGCGAGGTGATCACCCGCCGCCGCTCCTTCGGGATCGGCGCGAAGGCGGCCCTGATCTCCCGGTCGAGCGCGTCGAGCTTTTTCAGATAGGCGTCGGCGTTGCTCCGGTAGGCGTCCGCGCGCACCGGATCGACCGCGGCCAGCCCGTCGCGGATGTTGGCGACGAAGATCTTCACATTGGCGACCGACTGCCAGGCGTGCGGATCGTTCGGCCCGTGGTGGTGATGGCCGTGCGCCTCGTGATCGGCGTCGTGGTCCGCATCGTGGTCGGCATCGTGGTCGTGATCGCCGGCGGCGTGGTGCTCGTCCTCGTCGTCGTCGTCGGCGGCGGCCGGGCGCGCGAGCGGCTTCACGCCGGTGGTCGCCACCACCACCTTGCCCTTGTAGCCGGACGCCTCGATCAGCCGGTCGGCCCAGCCCTCGAGCCCGAGACCGTTGATCACCACGAGCTTCGCCCCGAGGAGCTTTTTCGAATCGCCCGGCGCGAGCTGATAGGTGTGCATGTCGATGTTCGGGCCGACGATCGTGTGGACGTCGACCGCATCGCCACCGACCTGCTTCACCAGATCACCGAGGATCGAGAAGCTCGCCACCACGTCGACCGGCTCGGCGGCACGGGCCGGCAGGGCGCCGAGACCCACGGCCGAGGCCGCGGCCAAGGCCGCACCGAGCCCGAGGCCCGAGATTGCGAAACGTCTCCGGGTCACCGGCCATCGGGGGTGTCGGTCGCTCATCGCTCGCTCCTGTTCGTCGGTCGATTTCGTTAATGTAATAACATTACATTCCGAACGCCTTCTACAGCAGCCGCCCCGAAAGTCAATCGCCCGCGGACGACAGCGGCCGGCGGCGACGCAGAGCGTTCCGACGACCGACCGGGCGTTGGAGAGCGACGAGCGGGCAGCCGCCGGCCAGAGACCGTTTGGAAACTCGGACGCGGGCTGCGTTGCGGCGCGAACTGCCGGAGGCCAGGAGAAAAGCGA
>NZ_AKZI01000040.1 GCF_000293785.1 Rhodovulum sp. PH10
CCCCGGCGAGCTGCGCTCGCCGACCCTCTCCCCACGGGAGAGGGTAAGAGCTCGAGCCGTTCAGCCGGAAACCGTATCATCAGAAATCGAAAGCCGCCCGGGAGACGACCTCTCCGGGCGGCTTTTTTTTCTCGTGATCATCCCGACGGTGCTCGAGAAAGCCTCTCTCCGTCACTCTGAGGCGCCCGGCGAAGCCGGGCCTCGAAGGGCGACGGCCCGTTCGCGGGATCGCCAGAGATCGACATGATCCAGCGCCCGAGGTCGACAATACCGACCCGGGTGGCAGCCCATCCTTCGAGGCTCGCTCCGCTCGCGCCTCAGGATGACGGGTCGAAGTCATCTTCCGTTGAAATGATCACCTCGCCGTCAGCACCTGCGCTGTCAGCGGCGAGGCCGATCAAATGTCCACGCTGGCCGCGAGCGCGTTCTCCTGGATGAAGTCGCGGCGCGGCTCCACCACGTCGCCCATCAGCTTGGTGAAGATGTCCTCGGCCTCGTCGACCTCCTTGATCTTCACCTGGAGGAGCGAGCGGGCGTTGGTGTCGAGCGTGGTCTCCCACAGCTGACCGGGGTTCATCTCGCCGAGCCCCTTGTAGCGCTGCATGGTGATGCCCTTGCGGCCGGCGGCGATCACCGCCTCGATCAGGCCGATCGGGCCGTGAATGACGGTCTCGTCGCCCTTGCGCCGCAGGGTGCCCGGACGCGGATAGACCTGCTGCAGCAGCGGCGCCAGCTCGTCGAGCTTCTTCGCCTCCGAGGAGGCGAGCAGCGAGGAGTCGATCGTGGTCGCCTCGCGCACGCCGCGCACGGTGCGCTGAAACAGGAAGCCCTCGCCGTCGACGAACCGGCCTTCCCAGCCGCGCTCGGTCTCCTCGGCGAGCGTGTCGAGCCGGCGGGCGATATAGGCGGCGGCACGCTCGGCCGCCTCGTGATCGAGCGCGATCGCCGGATTCAGCACGCCGGCGATCGCCGCCTGCTCGACCACCGCGCGGTCGTAGCGGGTGTGCAGCCCGTGCAGCACCGCACGCATGGTGCGGGCCTGATCGATCAGGAGCTTGAGATCCGCGCCGGCGCGCTCCTCGCCCGAGTAAGCACGGAACACCGCCTCGTCGAGGCCGGCGGCGATCAGATAATCTTCCAGCGCGCGCTCGTCCTTGAGGTACTGCTCGGACTTCGAGCGCGACACCTTGTAGAGCGGCGGCTGGGCGATATAGACGTGGCCGCGCTCGATCAGCGCGCGCATCTGCCGATAGAAGAAGGTCAGCAGCAGCGTGCGGATGTGGGCGCCGTCGACGTCGGCGTCCGTCATGATGATGATCTTGTGATAGCGCAGCTTGTCGGCGGTGAACTCGTCCGAGATGCCGGTGCCGAGCGCGGTGATCAGCGTGCCGATCTCCTGGCTGGACAGCATCTTGTCGATGCGCGCACGCTCCACGTTGAGGATCTTTCCGCGCAACGGAAGGACGGCCTGGAACTCGCGGTTGCGGCCCTGCTTGGCCGAGCCGCCGGCGGAATCGCCCTCGACGATGAACAGCTCGGACTTCGACGGGTCGCGCTCCTGGCAGTCGGCGAGCTTGCCCGGCAGCGAGGCGACGTCGAGCGCGCCCTTGCGCCGCGTCAGCTCGCGCGCCTTTCGCGCCGCCTCGCGGGCGCTCGCGGCCTCGACCACCTTGCCGACGACCACCTTCGCCTCGCTCGGATGCTCCTCGAACCACGAGGCGAGCGCCTCGTTGAGCACGCCCTCGACCGCCGGCCGCACCTCGGAGGAGACCAGCTTGTCCTTCGTCTGCGACGAGAATTTCGGATCCGGCACCTTCACCGACAGGACCGCGGTCAAGCCCTCGCGGCAGTCGTCGCCGGTGAGCGCGACCTTCTCCTTCTTGCTCATGCCGCCGGACTCGGCATAGCCGGTGATCTGGCGGGTGAGCGCCCCGCGAAAACCTGCGAGATGGGTGCCGCCGTCACGCTGCGGGATGTTGTTGGTGAAGCACAGCACCGTCTCGTGATAGCCGTCGTTCCACCACATCGCGCATTCGACGTCGATGCCGTCACGCTCCGACTTGATGACGATCGGGTCGACGATCAGCGGCTTCTTGTTGCGGTCGATGAAGCGCACGAACGCCTCGACGCCGCCCTCGTAATGCATCTCCTCGCGCTTCTCGACGGCGTGCCGCCGGTCGATCAGCACGATGCGGACGCCCGAATTGAGGAAGGCGAGCTCGCGCAAGCGATGCTCGAGCGTCGCGAAGTCGAACTCGATCATCGTGAAGGTTTCGGTCGAGGGCTGGAACGTCACCTCGGTGCCGCGTTCCTCGCCCGCCGGGCCGACCACCGCGAGCGGGGCCACCGCCTCGCCGTGGCGAAACTCCATCGCGTGCTCGTGGCCGTCGCGCCAGATGCGCAGCTTCAGCCAGCTCGACAGCGCATTGACCACCGACACGCCGACGCCGTGCAGGCCGCCGGAGACCTTGTAGGAGTTCTGGTCGAATTTTCCGCCGGCGTGCAGCTGGGTCATGATGACCTCCGCCGCCGACACGCCCTCGCCCCGATGGATGTCGGTCGGGATGCCGCGGCCGTCGTCGCGCACCGTCACCGAGCCGTCGGCGTTGAGGATCACCGACACCGCGTGGGCAAAACCCGCCAGCGCCTCGTCGATGGCGTTGTCGACGACCTCGTACACCATGTGGTGCAGGCCGGAGCCGTCGTCGGTGTCGCCGATATACATGCCCGGGCGCTTGCGCACGGCGTCGAGGCCCTTGAGGACTTTTATCGACTCCGCGCCGTAATCGGATGCGTCGGGGTGGCCGGGGGGAAGTGTCGGTTCGTCCATTCGGAGAATGCTTCGGATCGGGGGCCGGACGAGACGTCGGGCGATCCCCTGACATCGCACGAAAGCGGGGACGCGTACAGGCCCGTAAGACGGTTATTAAATAGCTGTCGGACAATGGATTTTCAATGGTGCCCGGGCCTTCCCGGGCGGCCGGTGCCACAGTCCCGCTCCGAAACCGAATCGGGCGGGCCGACCGCTCGGTCGACCCGCCCGCCGGGGGTGTTTTTCGGATGCGGGGCGCGGCCTTCGCCTTGGTCCCGCATCGGTCGTTCAGTGGTGCCGGAGGACCGATCAGGCCGCCTCGAGGACGTCGTCGCCCTTCTGCCAGTTGCACGGGCACAGCTCGTCGGTCTGCAGCGCGTCGAGCACGCGCAGAACCTCCTGCGGGTTACGGCCGACCGACAGATCGTTGACCGAGGCGAAGCGGATGATCCCCTCCGGGTCGACGATGAAGGTCGCGCGCAGGCACACGCCCTCCTCCGGATGCAGGATGCCGAGCGCGGTGGAGAGCTCGCGCTTGATGTCGGACAGCATCGGGAACGGCAGATTTTTCAAATCCTTGTGGTTCTGCCGCCAGGCCAGATGCACGTACTCGGAATCGATCGAGCCGCCATAGATCACCGCGTCGCGGTCGGCGAACTCCGAGTTGATGGCGCCGAAGGCGGCGATCTCGGTCGGGCAGACGAAGGTGAAGTCCTTTGGCCAGAAGAACAAGACCTTCCATTTGCCGGCATCGCTCTCGTTGGTGATGCGGGCGAAGGCGGTTTTCGGATCGGTCGAGACGGTGGCCTGCAGGTCGAAGGCCGGGAGCTTGTCGCCGACGGTGAGCATGGGAGGAATCCTTTCTTCGAGGGTGTTTGCGGGAGGGGTCAGGCGAGCGCCGGCGCAACGGCCGGGCTCGCGGGATCGGAAATGGAGAGGGCGTGGGCCGCGGCGGCGTCGAGCACGGTCGCGGTCGCGTGCAGCACGGCGGCGAGCTTGAGCACCGCCTGGACGGCCTGGACGGTGGCGCCGTGCTTCTTCGCGCCGTCGACATGCGCGCGGGTGCAGCCTTCGCAGCCCTTCACCACCGAGGCGGCGAGACCGAACAGCTCGAAATCGGCTTGAGCAATGCCGTGCTTGGTCAGGCCGTTCATGCGCAGCCCCGCCGGCAGCTTGCCGAGCTCGGCGTCGCCCGCCATGTGGACCGCGCGGTAATAGACGTTGGTCATCGCCATCAGCGCGGCGGCGGTGCGGGCGGCCTCGGCGACCGCCGGCTCGATCGCGGCCTTGGCCTCCGCCTCGACCGCGCCGATCAGCGCCGGGTTGCGGCAGGCGACCGCCGCGGCGACGGCGCAGCCCCATTTTTGCGCGGGCGTCAACTCCGGCAGGCCGCCCTGGCCGAGGAACGAGCCGAGATTGAGACGGATGTCCTTGGCGAACTCGGGCAAGGACTGGCGAAGCGTTTCGAGCCGGCTGGGCACGGCGGCAAACTCCATGGGTCGACGCGCCGGCGAGCGGCGGTCCTGATCGATTGCGGGAATGGAGGGCCGATCTGCCGGCGGCGCGCGGGCGATCCGGGTCCGAGCGCCGGGGTCGGCGACGGACGGGTCCGTCGCTCATCGGCTCGGGGGTCGGGTCTCGCCGACTGCGCGTCGCTCCTGCAAATCAGTCGCATTCAATGAGGCAGTGTCGTACCACTCGCGCGTCCGAATGCAACTAATTTGCAGTTGCTCGGAAGAAACATTCGCACGCATGAATGTATCGGGATCGTGGCGACAGCGAGGACGCGCGCGAGCCGAGCCCCGGCACCGCAGCGAAAATCGGGACGAGATCGAGAGACCGGACGCGGCGAAGAGGATCGGAGGAGAAGAAAAATCAGCCGGGCCGGCGGGCGACGTGGCCCGGCAACACCTCGAACCAGTCGGCGACCTCGGCGATGCCGGCGAACGCCGCCGGGTCGGCGCCGGCCATCCACACCTGCGCGCCGAGCTTTTCCAGCGCCGCGAACAGCGCGCCGCGGCGGCCGGGATCGAGATGCGCCACCACCTCGTCGAGCAGCATTACGGGAGCGATGCCGGTCATCGCCGCGACCAGCCCGGCATGGGCGAGCACCAGCGTGATCAGCAAGGCCTTCTGCTCGCCGGTCGAGGCGTCGCGGGCGGCGATGCCCTTGGGCGCGAAGGTGACGGCGAGGTCGGTGAGATGCGGGCCGTCGAGCGTGCGGCCGGCGGCGGCGTCGCGCCCCCGGTTCTCTCGCAGGATCGCGCGAAAGCGGTCCTCCACCGCGAGCGCCGGCTGCGACAGCACCGCCGCCTCCATCCAGCCGTCGAGCGCGATGCCGGCGGTCGGGAACGCGGTATCGTCGGCCCGCGCCGACAAGGCCGCCGCCAGCCGCTGCACGGTTTCCGCCCGCGCCGCGGCGACCGCGACCGCCAAAGCGGCGGCCTCGTGCTCGGCCGCGTCGAGCCAGTGCGGATCGGGCGACGGCGCCTCGAGCAAGCGGTTGCGGGCGCGCAGCGCGCGCTCCAGCGCCGAGACGCGGGTGCCGTGGTCGGGATGCACCGCGAGCACCAGCCGGTCGAGAAAGCGCCGCCGCTCGGAGGCCGGGCCGACAAAGAGGCCGTCCATCGCCGGGGTCAGCCAGAGGACACGCAAATGGTCGGCGAAGGCGGTAGCCGAGCCGACCGGCTCGCGGTCGATCCGGCATTTGCGCGACGGCGTGCCGTCGAACGTGCCGGTGCCGAGCGTCGCCAGCCCCTGCGCGCCTTCGACCTCGGCGGCGACCGCCCAGCCGTGCGCCGAGTGGTGTGCCTCCTCGCTCGCCGGACCGGTGGTCGCGACCGCATCGAGCGTCGCCCGTCGCAGACCGCGGCCCGGCGCGAGAAACGACACCGCCTCGAGCAGATTGGTCTTCCCCGCCCCGTTCGGCCCGGTGAGCACCACCAGCGCCCGCTCGACCGAAACGCTCGCCGCCGCATAGCTGCGGAAGCGCGTCAGATTCAGGCGGCGGATTTTTGGGGCGATCATCTGGGGCGTGTCAGCGTCGGAGTCGTTCGCACCGGCGCAGAGGTGGCGGGCCGGTTCGCCTCGGCGCGCATCCCGACCTCCGCTCGTTCCCGCGAAAGCGGGAACCCAGCCGACAGGTCCCGAAAAGTCCTGGGTCCCCGCTTTCGCGGGGACGAGCGGACCGAGAGCATCGCGCAGAACGGCGCGCGCATGCCTGAAACACTCACACCCGCTCGCTCACCCCTTTCGCTCACACCCGCATCGGCATCAGCACATAGAGCGCACCCTTGGCGTCCTTGTCCTCGATCAGCGTCGGCGAGCCGGGATCGGCGAGGCGGAGGATCGCGGTGTCGCCCTCGATCTGGGCGGCGATGTCGAGCAGGTAGCGCGAGTTGAAGCCGATATCGATCGGCTCGGCGTCGTAGGCGACCTCGATCTCCTCGGTGGCGCTGCCGGAGTCCGGATTGGTCACCGAGAGCGTCAGCTTGCTGCCGGACAGCGACAGCTTGACCGCCCGCCCGCGCTCGCTCGCCACCGTCGACACGCGGTCGACCGCCTGCTCGAAATCGTGCTTCTCGACCTCCAGGAGCTTGTCGTTGCCGGTCGGGATCACCCGGCCATAGTCCGGGAAGGTGCCGTCGATCAGCTTGGAGGTGAGCACCACCGCGCCGATGCCGAACCGGATTTTCGTCGCCGACAGCTCGATCTTCACCTCGCCGGCGGGATCCTCGATCAGCCGCAGCACCTCGCCGACCGTTTTTCGCGGGACGATCACGCCGGGCATGCCCTCGGTGCCGGCGGGGGCGGGAAACTGCACCTGCGCCAGCCGATGCCCGTCGGTCGCCACCGCCCGCAGCACCGCGTCCGGCCCCTCGCCCACCCTGTGGAGAAAGATGCCGTTGAGATAGTAGCGCGTCTCCTCGGTGGAGATCGCGAACTGCGCCTTGTCGATCAGCCGCTTGAGATCGGCCGCCGAGAGCGAGAAGGCGTGCGTCATCTCGCCGGCGGCGAGATCGGGAAAGTCGCTCTCCGGCAGCGTCTGCAGGGTGAATTTCGAGCGCCCGGCGCGGATCGTCATCACCGCCCGCTCGCCGGTCGCGTCGAGCCCGATCTGCGCGCCTTCGGGGAGCTTGCGGACGATCTCGTAGAACATGTGCGCCGGCACGGTGGTGACGCCCGCGCCCGCCACCTCGGCCGCGATGGTCTCCACCACCTCGAGGTCGAGATCGGTCGCCTTGAACGACAGCTCGGCTCCGTCGGCGCGCACCAGCACGTTGGCGAGGATCGGAATCGTGTTGCGCCGCTCGACGACGCGATGGACGTGCGACAGCGACCGCAGCAACTCGGACCGCTCGACGGTGACCTTCATGGGGGACCCCGCTCGACTGACTACGCTCGTGCGCCGACGCGCCCGAGACGGGTCGCCTGCTCACGCGGGAACCGGAACCGGGGCGCGGCGCGCACCGGGACTGGGGAAAGTGCCGTGCCGGCGCGGATTCGGCAAGACCGTCCGACCGACACAGGAGATTTTTCCTTCGGCGGCCGAGTCGGGCTGCTAAAGCGCGACCCCGCCCGGCGGCGGCTCGATGCCCGCGCGGTAGGAGAGGATCTGCTCGGCCCGCCGCCACGGCGCGAGATGCTTTTCCACCACCAGCGCCTGCGCCGCCGCCGCGATTTTTTCCGCCCGCGCGGGATCGGCGAGCGCCGCCGTGACGACGCGCGTGAGATCGCCCGAAATGTCGGGATCGTAAAAGAGCGCGTGCTCGCCCTCGAGCAGCGGGTGGAAGCGGGCAATCGTCGGCCGGTTCATCACGGGCACCGCGCCGGCGAACGCCGCCTCGTAATGGCGCTCGCAGTCCCAGCCGAGCCCTTCGGGCGACCACACCAGCCGCGCGTGCCGCATCTTCTCGAAAATCTCCTCGCGCAAAAAACTCTGGTCGAGGATTTGCACGTCCTTGCGGGTCTCGGCGAGCGCCCGCAATTCCGCGATTCCGCTGGCGGCGACGGTGGAGGAGGCACGCTCCGGCACCACCAAAAGGCCGATGGTCTTCTCCACCGGCGGCGGGGCGGGCGTGTCGGCGGCCGGCGTCTCGAGGCCGAGCGCCCACGGCCGCAGCTTCTCCACCCGCCGGCGGTTTCGCGCCCGGTCGCGGAAGGCATGGTCCGGCGGCTCGGCGGCGCCGTGCGACGAAAACACCTGCCAGCGATCGACCGGCAGCTCGCGCTTGAACCAATAGGTGCAGCGATCGAGCAGAAAGGCGTGGCACGGCGCGATGGTTCGACCGGGCCCGGCATCGATCACGTAGAGCGGCGCGCGGTTCGGCAGCAGCCGCAGCGCCTGGATGCCGAACCCGCGGACGAACCGCCGCCACGGCGAGAACGGCCGGCGAAACAGGTTCTTCAGCGATCGCCAGTGCAGCGGCCCATGACGGGTGGTCGGATGCACCACGATCATGTCGATGTCGTAGCGCCAGGCGCGGCGAAGCAGTCGCCAGAACTCGCGCAGGCCGAACTCGCGGACATTGGCGGGCGCGGGCACGCCGAGATCCTCCTCGCCGGTCCACAGGAGCGAGGCGACCCGCGGATCGACGTGCGAGAGGAGACCGGCGCCGCCGATCTCGACGATCGGGGAGTACCCCTGCGCCGGAACGGCGGGCGTCGGGGCGAGCGTCTGGACGCTCGGATCGGCCGGCTTCTCGGGGTCTTGCAGCGACATCGAGGGCCTCGTTCGAATCTGGACTCGCGCGGCGCGTCCGGTGCGGATTTTTACGCGCACGGCGCGTCCGGCGCGGATCGGGACGCGGAGTCGCGGCGGCGCCGCGCCCGCGCGCGGACGCAGCGCCACACGAACCCGTTACCACTTCGCCGAACGCGGCTCCAGTGATCCGAAAGACGCACGCCGGACAGCGGCGCGAGACGGCCGGCGAAAAGGTCCTTCGCCTACTCCTGCAGCTCGCGCTTGATCGCCTCGATCTCGTCGGCGAGTGTCGTGTCGTTGCCGACCAATCCCTCGATCTTGCGCACCGCGTGCAGGACGGTGGTGTGGTCGCGCCCGCCGAAGCGGCGGCCGATCTCGGGCAGCGAGCGCAGCGTCAGCGTCTTTGCCAAGTACATCGCGATCTGGCGCGGGCGGACGACATTGGCGGTGCGGCGGGACGACAGGAGATCGCTGCGGCTGACATTGTAGCGGCGGGCGACGATGCGCTGGATCTCCTCGATCTTGACCTTGCGCGGCTCCTGCGGGCGGACCAGATCGCGGATCTCGCGCTCGGCGAGCTCCATCGTCACCGGCTGGCCGGTCAGCTTGGAGTGGGCGAGCAGCCGGTTGACCGCGCCTTCGAGGTCGCGCCCGTTGTGGGTCACCGCCTTGGCGATGAAGTCGAGCACATCGGCCGGCACGTCGAACGCGGCATGGTGGGTGCGGGCGCTGGCGACGCGGGACTGCAGAATCTCCAGCCGCAAATCCTCGCCGAACGAGCCCATCTCGACCACCAGCCCGCCGGCGAGCCGCGAGCGGACCCGATCGTCGAGATTCTCGAGGTCGAGCGGCGGGCGGTCGGCGGCCACCACGACCTGCCGGCCGGCGTCGATCATGGCGTTGAGCGTATGGGAGAACTCGGCATGGGTCGACTTGCCCTGCAGAAACTGCAGGTCGTCGATCAGCAGGACGTCGGTGGTGCGCAACACCTCCTTGAAGGCGAGCGTGGTCTGCTGGCGCAGCGACGAGACGAAGCCGTAGACGAATTTCTCCGCCGTCAGATAGAGCACCCGGCGCGCGCCCGAGGCGTTGCCGGCCCAGGCGATCGCCTGCAGGAGATGGGTTTTTCCGAGACCCACGGCGGAGTGGACATAGAGCGGGTTGAACATCACCGCGTCGCCGCGGCCGGCGGTGGCGACCTGCTTGGCGGCGGCATGCGCGAGGCTGTTGGAGCGGCCGACCACGAAGGTCTCGAAGGTCAGGCGCGGATCGAGCGGCGAGCCGCCGAGCGTCTCGTGCCCGCCGGCGCCCGGCCGGCCGGTGCCCGGCTCGGCGAGCGAGGGAAAGCCGTGCCCGTTGGTCGTCGCGTGGCCGCCGCCATAGCCGCCCATCACGTGGCCGTCGGCCGCCCGGTCGAGCCCCGCATGACCCATCCCCGCATGGCCCGTCCCCGCACGACCGGCCGCCGCCTGATCCGCCGCCGGCACGCCCGGCCGGGCACCGGGCGGATGACGCAGCATCGCCGAGCGGACCGACAGGTCGATCCGCCGCACCGCCGGCTCCTCGCCCTGCCAGCAGGCGAGCACGCGCTCGGCATAGTGCGACTGGATCCAGCTCTTGAGGAATCTCGTCGGCACCGAGAGGCGCACCGTCTCGCTCTCGACGCTCTCCAGCTCCATCCGCGCGAACCAGCTCGAATAGATGTCGTCGCCCACCTCGGCCCGCAGCCGGCCTTTTACGCGCGTCCAACGTTCTTGATGATTGTTCGTCATTGACAGGCCTCACGCACACCGCCCGGGGCGGACGATCTCGATGGCGCAGCCGATCACGCGCGGAGCGGATGCTCCGCGGCGGGTCGGGTGCCGGGTACTCTTCGGGACGAGGGGTATCGGCCGCGGCGGGGCGGCCGCGGCGCGCTACCGGCCGGAAGGCCAGAGCAGCGGACGCCGAGCGGCGGGGGGAGCGCCGGGCAGGCAGACCGGCGCCACCCGGGCGAGGGCGCCGACGGAAGGGGGAACGCAGGAATTCGCAGTCGGAGCAGCAGTCAGAGTCGTCTCACACCGGCGAGGTGTCGGGGCGGAAAAAGGGTTATGCCACATTTTTGTCATGTCGTTACCCTGGACTTCTCTGTAATTCGGCCTCGAATTCACAGCATCACACAGCCGTCGCCCGGAGACGACCTCCGGAAAACGTGGTGCAGTCCCTTCCTTTTCAAGTACAAGAAGACTGGTCGTTACGCCGACTCGACCCGACGACTTTTCACACGCGCCTCGTCCTCGAACTCAACTGGGGCGCAGCCTTTTTCTGGGTCTCACGATCTCGACCTCTTCTCCGTGAAGCCGCCGTCAGCGGGGGCCACCCCCCACCAATACACACCCCCTCCCCGCCCCGCAATGCCTTGAATCGGGCAGCTCCTCCGCCGAATCGAATCAACCAAGACGTGTCGGTCGGCAGACTCGGAGGACGTGTCCCAACCCCCTGTCGACTCGCGTTAATTTTCCAGGGGGGCGAAGCCGGCCGGCGACCGGTCGCCGGCGGGGGCGCCGATGACGTGTGGTGCCTGTGTCCGGCCGGCACGCCGATTGCCGACCGCTCCCCCAGGCTATAATGTTAACGCCTTGTTAGGACTTCGATTTTCGTGCGCGTCGGGGCAGGGTAACCCTCGGAAACTGCGAGGTTTTCGCGTATGGGCTGCCTATACGCACAAACGCGTAGACGGGCCCACACGGTTAACTGCGTCACGGGAATGTCGCCTGATTGCAACAGTGTGGCGATGCATCACGAAGCTGTAGAAATCACATGATACCGTCGATTGTATCCGCGTCGCAATGCGATTCTCACGACCTCCGATTTTAATCGAATTGTCGGATCCCGCAGGACGAGTACCCGTGCCGCCGCGGGCTACCGGGCCGGATGCACGCATTGCGGGCATCAGACTCGCCGGCTCGGCGGCCCGAGTCCGCACCGTTCCGGCGCCCCGGCGAGGTCTTGGAATACCGTTCGGTGAGAGGCCTGCAGGCGCCGCAACCCGACCGGGAAACGGCCGGACCGGACCGGCGAGGGAGGCCGGGACGGGATCGGGGACGGAGGCGGGACAAGCACGCGGGCGCGGGGCACGGGTTACGGGGCGGCACCGGGTGGCCCGACGCGCGGCGACGAAGGCCGAGGGGCCGAGGGGCCGGGAGGCCGGCAGCGACGCCGGCCGAGCCCGCAGACCGGTGGCGGCCGGAGGTGGCGGCCGGGCCGGGCCGGAAACGGCAAGCGCCACCCGTCATGGGAGCTGACGCGAAAGTTTTCGCCGAAAACGAAAGCCGCCGCAAAACGACGAAGGCCGGGACGAGCCCGGCCTTCGTACAAAACTCGATCGATCGCAGAGAGGCGGTGGCGCGGCGCGGATCGGCCGGCGCCCGAAACGCCGATCAGGCGAGCTTGGCGACCTGGTGCACCAGGCGCGACACCTTGCGGCTCGCGGTGCGCTTGTGCACGACGCCCTTCTGCGCGGCACGGGCCATCACCGGCTCGGCCGCCTTGAGCGCCGCGAGGGCCGCCTCCTTGTCGCCGCTGGCGATCGCGTCCTCGACCTTGCGCACGAAGGTGCGCATGCGCGAGCGGCGCGCCTTGTTCACCTCGGTGCGGCGCGCGATCTTGCGGGTGGCCTTCTTGGCGGAAGTCGTATTGGCCATCTGACGGTTCGTCCGGTTGTCGCGCCCTCGGGGGCAGCGGGCATTGTGGAACGGCGTAGTTTGCGGGCGCACGTCGTGTCGGACGTACGTCGTAGCGGGCATATGCCTCGTAACGAGCACACACCTCGTAGCGGGCATAAAAGTGCTTCGCGGCGAGCCCTCCCGCCGCGCTGAGAGCGTGCTTATAGGAGGGCGGCGACGGGCCGTCAACGCCGGATGCGCGATTTCGGCCCGTCCTCGTGCAGATCCGCCGCGCTATGCGCGACGGGACGGTTTCGCTGCCGCAGCGCCGCCGGTCAGGCGACCCGCAGCGACCGCACGGCGTCGTAGCCGGAGATCACCGCGGCGCGGTCGGTCGCGGTGAACGGGCTCAAGGGCGGCAGCACCCGGTTCCAGGCCGGATCGCCGAGGCAATAAGCGAGCATCGCCTTGATGCCGGCGACCAGCGGGCGCCCCTCGAACAGGTTGCGGATGGTCATCGCCTGATCGAGGGCCGCGGCGTCGCCGCCGTGATAGGCCCGCGCGCACAGATCGGCGTTGAGATTGGCGGTCGCCGAGATGCAGCCGGCGAAGCGGCCCTCGCGCGCCTCGAGCAGCGCCACCTCCGAGGTCGGGAAGACGTCGAAGCCGTGCGCGATCGAGGCGATCGAGCGGGCGTAGTCGAGGTCGCCGGAGGCGTCCTTGAGGCCGCGCAGCCGGGTGCCGAAGGCATCGAGCAGGCGGCGCACCAGCTCGACCCGCCAGCCGACGCCCGTCAGGCTCGGATTGTGGTAGAGATAGAGCGGCACCGGAACGGTGGCGGTCGCGGTGACGATCCGCTCGACATAGGCGAACAGCCCGTCTTCCGGCACGCCCTTGTAATAGAACGGCGGCAGCAGCAGCGCCCCACCGAAGCCGAGCTCGGCCGCATGGCGGGTGAGCGCCACGGCGTCGGCCACCGCGGCCGCCCCGGTGCCGACCATCAGCTTGCCGAGCGGCAGCCCGGCGTCGCGATAGGCGTTCATCACCGCCTCGCGCTGCTGGCGCGAGAACGAGGTCGCCTCCCCGGTGGTGCCGAGCACGTTGAGCCCGTCGCAGCCGTGCGACAGGAGAAGACGCGCGAGCGCGACCGCCCGACCGTAGTCCGGAACACCGTCCGGATCGATGGGAGTGGCGATCGCTGCGATGACGCCGCGGGGCCCCGTGTGCTCCATGGCTGCCTCCATCGAACGATCGGTCCGCGACGCCATCCGACCGTTCCCACGTCCTCTGCCCCGACGCCGCAGCCTCAATCGGGCGCACGGGTCGGCGTCCTTGTCCACCCGCAGGAGGGGAATGTCTGGGTCGCACCCGCCAGACCCTCTGTCGGAGCGTTCGGGTGCGCGTTATGCTCTGCGGCGGTTCCGGTGCCATGCGCCGGCCGAGCCGTGACGCCCCCGCACCGCCCGAAAACCCGCCGAACGCGACCCGCCCCGATGATCCGCTTCGTCTTCCGCTTTCTCGGCCTCGTCATTCTCGCGCTCGCCTTCATCTTTCTCGTCTATGACGGGACCA
Source organism: Rhodovulum sp. PH10 (assembly GCF_000293785.1). Taxonomy (GTDB): domain Bacteria; phylum Pseudomonadota; class Alphaproteobacteria; order Rhizobiales; family Xanthobacteraceae; genus Rhodoplanes. The sequence continues at coordinate 13,733 of NZ_AKZI01000040.1, forward strand.
AGTCGATCGCCGCAGGAACACTGCAGATGGTCGAGTTCGGCGACATGTGGAACGCGGTGCACGCCGACAGCCTGGCGGCCGTTCAGCCGGCGATCGAGCGATGGCTGTCGCCCTGGGTGTGGGACCCGGTGATGCTGAAAATCCTCTCCTCGCCCACCTGGCTGGTGCTCGGGATCGTCGGTTCCGTGCTGGTTCTGCTCGGCCGCAAGAAAAAGCCGCTGATCGGCTATGCGCGATGAGCATCGCCCGGACGGTGCGATGAGACCACGAGCGCCGTTTCGAGCCCGGTGGCTCGGTACGGCAGCGGACGCGAGCCATGCGACTCGCAGGCCCGTGCGGGCGCGCGCTCCGCATCCTATCTAGAGCCGGCGCGGCATGGCCCGTCCCGACCACCGAGCCCGGCTCGGTCCGGCTCGGCCGATGCCGCGGTCCCGTCACCCCCGAGGGAAGGAAGGGTTCGCCGCATGTTCATGTTCCGCAAGAAGACCGACCTGCCCGCGCCGCACGAGATGCTGCCCGGCCGCGACCGCCCGATCGCCACCGCCGTCGAGCACTATGTCGACGGCCGGCCGCTGAAGGGGCCGTATCCGGCGGGCAGCGAGACGGCGGTGTTCGGGCTCGGCTGCTTCTGGGGGGCCGAGCGGAAATTCTGGCAGCTCGGCGACGGCGTGATCGTCACCGCGGTCGGCTATGCCGGCGGCGGCACCCCGAACCCGACCTACGAGGAGGTGTGCTCCGGCCGCACCGGCCACACCGAGGTGGTGCTGGTGGTGTACGATCCCGCGGTGATCTCCTACGCGCGGCTCCTGAAGACGTTTTGGGAGAGCCACGACCCGACCCAGGGCATGCGCCAGGGCAACGACATCGGCACCCAGTACCGCTCGGCGATCTATGTCACGAGCCCGGCGCAGCGGACGGCGGCGGACGCCTCCCGCGACGCCTTCCAGCAGGCGCTCGACGCCCGCGGCTTCGGCACCATCACCACCGAGATCGCCGACCTGGCGACCTTCTATTTCGCCGAGGACTATCATCAGCAGTATCTCGCCAAGAATCCCGGCGGCTATTGCGGGCTCGGCGGCACCGGCGTGAGCTGCCCGGTCGGGCTCGCCGAAGCGCCGGAGAAAACGCCGGCGGCGTGAGGCTTTCTCGGCCAGCGCGGACCGCTCGGGCGGCTTCCCGCCACCCGCGCGCGTCTGCGATCAGCCTTTGTTAACCTTAAGCGCGCACTAATCCGGTGTCGGGTTCTTTCGTTTCACCGGGTTCACATGCGTCACGTTCTGACCATCGTCGCGCTGTCGGCCGCGCTCGCCCTCGGCGGCTGTATCGGGCCGAAGCCGCGGCTGGCGCTGGCACCGCCGCCCCCGCCGCCGACCATCGACGCCGTCGTCTATGGCGGCCCGGCCGTGGTGCCGGTACCGCCTCCGCCGGGTGTCGCGGCGTTCGCGCCGGTGGAGGACAAGGAGCCGCCCTACACGCTCGATTCCGGCGACAAGCTGCGCGTCATGGTCTACGGCCAGGACGGCCTCACCAACACCTATGCGGTCGACACCGCCGGCCGCATCACCATGCCGCTGATCGGCGCGGTCTCCGCCCGCGGCAAGACGACGTCGGAGCTCTCACGCGCGATCGCCGCAAAGCTGCGCGACGGCTATCTGCGCGAGCCGCACGTCGCGGTGGAGGTGGAATCCTATCGGCCGTTCTTCATCCTCGGCGAGGTGACGTTTCCGGGCCAGTATCCGTTCGTCGCCCACATGACGGCCGAGACCGCGGTGGCGATCGCCGGCGGCTTCACGCCGCGCGCCTATCGCCAGGAGGTCGAGGTGACCCGCCCGACCGCGCAGGGGCCGCTCAAGCTGAAGGGGCCGATGATGATCCAGGTGCGGCCGGGCGACACCGTGGTGGTCTCCGAGCGCTGGTTCTGACCGAATACTTGCGACGAAGGCTCCCACTTTAACGTTTTGGCGAACGCCGTCTCGAGGCTCGCGGACGAAACAGTCCGCGGGCCTTTCGTTCGTTTTCGCGACGGAGAGAAACACGCCCGCATGCTCGACCCGAGCATCCGGGAGGTTTTTCTTTGGGCGAGCGAGCGTTGTGGGTCGACGACACGCGGCACAACCGTCACGACGGGACACGCGAGGCCGGACACGATTTCGCGCTGTCGGTCGAGCCCGTGCTCACCGCCGGCGGCCGGCGCTTTCGCGTCAGCGCCTTCGACATCGACAGCGGCCTGCTGATCGGGCGCTGCGAGATCGCCGCCACCGCAAGAGGCGACCCGCCGGCGCTCGCGCCGGCAGAACTTCTGGAGCGGGTCGGCGGACGCTATCGCCTTGCCGCCTTGCGGGTCGACGACGCGTTGCTGCGTCTCTCGGCCGCCAACCAGCGCGTGGCACGCTTCCGTGCCGGCCGGGCGCGCCGGCTCCGCCGTTGGCGTAGCCGCATGCCCGCGACCTGAGTTCGCTCCCGCTCCTCATTCACGCCGCAGCACCACAAGCGCGCAGGCCGGCAGCCGCACGGTGACCGCGCCGTCCGCCGCATCGATCGGCCCCGCCTCGACCAGCCCGCCGCCGCCATAGACCGCCGCGTCGCTGCCGAGCACCTCGCGCCAGCGTCCGCCGCCGGCGAGCGTTTGATGCGCGATGCGATAGCCGTCGGCGAAGGCATGGTTGTTGAGGCTCGCCACCACCAGGAAATCGCCCTGCCCGTCGACCCGGCGAAACGCCAGCACGCGATTCTGGTCGTGCACGTGCAAGACCTCGATCGCATGCGTGCGGAACGCGCTGCTCGACAGCCGCAGCCTGATCACGTCCTGATAGAAGCGGAAGAGATTCTGGCCGACCCCGTCGCGCAGCGCCGGATAGTTCTCGCGATGGCGGATGAAGTCGTCGTAGCGATAGGGCTGCCATGCGCCGACCTCCTCGCCCATGAAGAACATCGGCGGCGCCGGGCCGAGCAGCGTGAGGCCGGCGACCACCCGCGTGCGCGCCTCGGCCCACCGGCGCGTGTCGCCGACCAGCGGCGCGCCGTTCACCGCGACGACGACGGTGCGCGCCGAATGCACGTCACGCCCGTTCTCGCGATAGCTCGAATTGCCGGCCTCGTCGTGCGACTCGTGATAGACGACGTGGCCGCCCGCACTCGCCTGCATCGTGCCGGCGAACCAGTCCATCGCCAGCGGCCGGTCGTCGCCGTAGCCGGCAAAAGTGAGCAGCCGCGCGCGGGAGGAATCGTTGGTCGCGTCACCGATCAGCTGATGATAGAACTCGGCATACCAGGCGGCGTCGAAGCCGAGCCCGCCCTGCTCGCTCGACTGTGTCACGGCCGACCAGCCGGAATGATCCTCGGCGATCAGGATCACGTGCGGCCGCACCAGCCGCATGGTGCGGGTCCATTCGCGCAGGAACTTTGCGCCGAAAATGCGGGCGTGCTCGGCGGCGCGTCCGTCGGCGTGGATCACCGCATAGGAGTGCAGCGAGGTGGTCTGATCGACGCGAAAGCCGTCGACATGGAACTCGTCGACCAGCATGGCCGCGCTCGAGATGAACAGCTTTCTGACATTCTCCTCCCAAAAACGCGGCGCCCAGCCGGTCGACATGTTGTCGATATAGCCGCCCTCCGGGTCGCGGTAATCGCTCCGCTGCCCCTCGTACCAGTAATAGATGTTGCGCTCCGGCGCATCGGAATCGAACGCCCATTCGGCGCGGTCGGCGTCCGGCGTGTAGTGGTTGTAGACCACGTCCATGATCACCGCGAGGCCGTGGCGGTGACACTCGCGGACGAAATACTTGAACTGATCACGTCCGCCGCCGGCATATTCGATCGCGAGATAGTGCGAGGAGCCGTAACCCCAGCTCACCCACCCCTCGTACTCGGCGAGCGGCATCAGCTCGACGGCGTTCACCCCGAGGTCGCGCAGATAGGGCAATAGTTCCATCGCGTCCTTCAGCGTGCCGCGCGCGCTCTTGCCGGCGCCGAGCCAGTCGATATGCAGCTCGTAGATGATCAGATCCTCGAGCCGATGCGGCACCGGGCGGGCGGGATCGAACTCGTTGGCCCAGAATTCCGCCTCCGGGGTCCAGCGGAGCTCCGGGAACGTCTCCGAATCGAACGTCCTCGTCACCAGCGACGGGTCGACCACCACCGAGCAGCTCTTCGTTCCGTCGAGCGCACGCCGGCAGCCGCACCAGCTCGGGTCGCGCGCCGGATCGACCGCGCCCGAGCCGATCTGGCAGCGCGAATAGAGGTCGGTGCGATAGGCGATGGTGCCGTCGTCCTTGGTGACGCGGTACATGTAGAGCGTGTGATCCCATGGACGATAATCGGCGAGCGCGCGGTCGGCGGCGACGTCGGTCGACCACACGCCGTCGCCCTCGCGTCGCATCGGGATCACCGCGGTGACGCCCTGGCCGTCGTCGAAAATGTAGCCGCCCTTGTCCGTGTCGGCGCCGGTCAGCACCGCGCGGACCAGCTCGACGTTCTGCGCGTTCGGCGCCCACACCGCGAAGCGGATCGCCGGCCGCGCCGCGCCCTCGCGCATCAGCGGATTGGCGCCGATGCGCCGGCAATTGGTGAGAAAGTAGCGCTCGGTCTGGCCGCCTTCGGCGAGCACGAAGCTGCGCTCCCGCGCGGTCGAGGCCGCATCGCTCACCTCGGTCGCGACCACGCACAGGGTCTGCCCGGCCGCCGTCTCGCCGGTCACCGTCCAGCGAAAGGTCTGCCCCACCGCGCCCGGATCGAGATCTGCCGTCGCGCGAAACGCCGGGCAGCCGTCGTCGGCCGCGAACGGCGTCATCGAAACGGTGGACCAGTTCGCGGACGGCCTGCCGTCGCCGTCCCAGCCGCCGGCGAGCCGCAGGTTTCTCAGATCGATGTGACGCAGGCCGGTGCGATACTCGAACTGCACGGGAATGCGCGCCATGGCGCCCTCCTCCGAAATGTTCGGGTCGCCCTCTCGCGAGGGCGTGTCAGCGCGCGACGTGGGGCCGCGGATCCGGGCCGATGATCCAGTGCTCGGCGATCAGCATCTCGTGCCGCCAGCGCTCCTCCGTGCACAGCCCCCAGTCGGCCACGAGCATCGCCCAGGCGAGCGACGCCTTCGCCGCCTCGACCGACGCAACATCGCGAAACGAAAACTGCTCGACGCAGTCCAGCAACGCCTCGCCGACCGCATAGAGACCGTCCCGGGCGAGCCCGACCTGATAAGCCGACAGGCCCGGCAGCGCCTTGGCATACTCGGCATGCCGGCCGAGCACGTAGGCACGGAACTCCGGCAGCGGCAGCCCCTCCCGACGCTTGGTCAGAACCAGAAGCTCGGTCGGGGGGCGTCGCGCCGTCGGGATCGCCGAGCAGCGGATGGGCGGTGGTGTCGAGCACCACCGTCTGCCAGAACGCCGCCTGGTTCGGCTCGTCGGCGGGCGCGCCCTTTATCAGCTCCGGCGATTCGAGCGAGGCGATTTGCTCCTTCTCGTTGGCGAGCCAGATTTCCGCGACGCCGCTCCACAGCGGGTCCGGCGGATCGCCGGACCGCGGAATCCGCGTGTCGACCTCGTATCGTTCGATCTGCGGAATCTTGCTCGCATACTTCACCGCATGGACGGTGAGCCAGTAGTTCTGGAACTCCGCCTCGCTCATGCCCGGCTTCGGATGCGCGAAGATGAACTGATGGATCATGGCGACCCGTCCGCGCGCGTGACCGGCCTGCGGCTCACCAGCCCCACCGCCTGAGCGGCGGATCACCGTCGAGCATCTCGATCAGCTTCTGTCCGGTCAAAATGCTGTCGGGGGTCGAGCGGCCGGTGACGAACGGCCAGTCGACCAGCACGCTGGTCGGATGCCCGAAATTGCCGTGATAGCCGCCATCGGGCCCGGTCGCGTCGCGCAGGATGAACTCCAGCGGATAGGGCGGCGGGCCCATGTTGAAGTCGAGGAAGGTGTTGCGCGCCTTCACGAAAGCGGTGCCGTCCTTGTAGTCGTATTCGAGACAGTGGCCGGTGACGTGCTTGCCCCAGATGATGCTCTTCCTGATGTTCATGTCGCGTGCAAAGGCGAGGCAGGCGACGCCGTAGCATTCGGCGCCGACCGGCTTGCCGGCGGCGAGGAAGGAGAGGATCACGTCGTGCACGCGCTGATTGTTGACGAGATCGACCACCGGTCCGGAACCGCCGACGATCAGCACCGCGTCGTAGCGCTCGATGCCGACGCGCGCGGCTTCGAGATCACGATTGTACGCCTCGAGCCCGCGCACGAAGCTCGGCGCGGAGAAATAGGGGCGATCCGGAAACCAGTCGGCGAGGCTGATCGGGTGCTGCAGGCGCTTGCCGTTCTCGGTCGAGGGATCGTCGAACTCGCGCACACGGGCCGCCATCTCGGGCGAGGTGACGGGCCGCTGCAGCGGCGGATCGAAGAAATCCGGATCCATGCTGACCGGGATGGCGTTCGGCCGCTTGCCGGTCGGCGTGCAGAAATCGACCGCGTAGCCGACCCGATCGAACTCGCCGATCGGCCCGACCAGCTCCTCGCCCCAATAGCCCCATTCCGACACGACCACCAGAATGCGGCGCTTCGGCCGATCCTCCGACAGCGGCGGCAACGGCAGCGCCGGTCGCGGCGCCGGTGGCGAGACGATCAGATCCTTCACCGCGTCGACCAAGGCCTCGGTCGCGTGCCAGGAATTGTTGGTGACGAGATCACGATCGACCACCACCTGCTCGTCCGGAGGCGTGCCGGGCGCACACGGCGTGTAGATGCCGCCGGCATTCACCACGTCGGCGAGCACCACCTTGTTGCAGATCACCTTGCGGCCGGCGAGCAGATCGGGCGACGGCGTGAGCAGCCACAGGCCGTGACAGGCGGCCGCCTTGATGATCGCCGGGTTCTGCATCGCGCGGCGGAAGAAGTGCGCGGCCGGCACGTTGCGCGCCACCTCGGCGGCGTTGCCCGATGTCACGTCCTCGCGCTCGCTCCAGCGCAGCCGCACGCTCGTGTAGTTCGCCGAGACGATCACCGCCGCGTATTCGTCGGGGCTGACCGAGCCGAAATCCTTGTCGACCTCGAGCCATTCGATCTCGTCGGTGACGCCGGGCTCGACGGTGGAGTAGAAGCGCTGGCTCGGCTGGCCCCACAGGCGCGAGACGAACTCCACGGTCGCGCCGTAGCCCGCGAAACGCTCGCGATAGATCCTGATCTCGGCAGGGATGTACTGCGACTCGACGATGACGGCGATCTTCTTGCCGGCGAGAGGCTTGCTGGACATCGAATGAGCTCCTGGGGCAGAGGGGCGACCGGTGTCAGTGCGGCTCGATGGCGTCGAACTGGACGACCAGCGAAATCGTGCCGTCCCGGGTGTCGCCTGCGAGATCGGCGAGCGAGATCTGGAAGTCGTCGGGATTGGGTGAGCGGAGGCGGTCGGTCTCGTCGACGCCGTTGGCGATGATCTTCTGGATGGTCAGCCGGCCCGGCGTCATGAAGTCGGGCAGCACGTTGATCGAGGTCTGGCCGGCGCACTTCAAGACCCGGAAATGCAGGGAGAAGCCGTTGTCGGCGCCGTCGCCGGCGGCGACGAAGGTGCGGGTGTAGACGTGCGCGAGATAGGCGAGCTCGAAGGCGTGATAGCCGATCGCGTGGCTGCTCTTCATGCCGTACTGGCCGTCGATGATCGGCAGCCCGTCCTCGGTGGTGCGGAAGTAATAGCCCTGCCGCTCGCGGTCGAGGAAGAACAGGTTCCAGAACGCCTCGCACTCGCGGGCGAGACCGAGATACTGGCCGTTGCCGGGGGTCGCGCCGTGCAGGATCAGATAGGCGAGGATGCCCTGCTCCTGCTGCCAGAAATCCTTGGTGTTGCCCCAGGCGAACTGGATCGGCATGCCGTTCGTGGGCTCGCGCTCGACGCAATCGAAGATGCCGCCGCGCTGCACGTCGAGGCCGGCGGTCGCCATGCGGTCGCCGAGCGAACGGGCGACGGCGAGGCAGCGCGAGGCGCGCTCGGAATCGGCTGCGGAGTCCTGCACCTGGCCGAGCGCCCTGCGGCGCGCGCTGCGCATCTGAAAATAGGAGGCGCAGCGCGTGAGGTTCCAGGCGATCTTCAGGTTGTGGCCGACCACCGCGCGGTTCTGCTGCCAGCGATAGGTGTGGTCGGGCGTCCAGTCGTCGTGAAACCGCTCGTTGACGTAGTCGGACTTCGGATCGGGGAATTTCTCCACGATCAGATCGGTGGTCTCCTCGAGGATGGAGATGCAGCAGCGCAGCAGCTTGTCGAGCGGGCCGCGTGCGGTGCCCTGCGGCAGCGGATCGAGCGTGAGAATCAGATTGACCAGATAGGCCGGGATGTGGTCGCCGATCGAGTTCCAGTTCTTCCGCCGGAAGTTCTCGCCGAGCGCGATGCTGTCGGGCCGCATGGTGACCGGATCGATGTGCGAGTAATAGCCGCCCTTGCCGGCGAAGCCCTTGCTCGTGGCGTCCGGCGGATCGTGGAAGAACGCCTGGAAGGTGTTGATGGTGCGGCGGATGTCCTCCAGCACGTCGGCGTCGAGCGTGAGCCGATAGTACTGGGTGAGGCCGGCGAGCGCGTAAATCTGCTCGTAGAGCGGGATGGTGCCCTGGTCGTCCGGCCCCTGCGAGGCGAAAAACAGGCTCTCGCCCTTCTCGCCTTCGACGTTGCGCCGCCGGCCGTAGGCCCAGAAGCAGTATTCGCCGTCGTGGCTGGACGAGCGGAACGCCTGGCGCAGATAGCGCATCGCGGCGCGCGCGGCGAGGAAGTAGCGCTCGGCGCCGGTGATCAGGAAGGCGGTCGAGAGATCGTACAGGAGACGCGAGAGAACCGCGCATTCCTGCACGGTGTCGTTGGTCGGCTGGCCGAGAATGTTGAGGTCGGTGCGATAGAATTTCGAGAAGTCGTCGATCGTGTAGTCGCGGCGCGAATCGAACAGATGGTCGAGGATGCGGTCGGCCATCTGCGTCACCTGCACCAGCCACCAGTGCGTCTCCTCGAACAGCCAGCGGGTCGGCGCCGAGTGGAGCAGATAGACGGTGCGCGCCTCGAAGCTGGTGGCCTGCCCGTTGATCTGATGAATACCGCCGACGAACAACGGTCGGCCGATGGCGATGTATTTTGCGAGCGCGAACCGTATGCCGTCGTCGGTCGGGGCGCCGTCCGGGTCGGGCACGCGGTCCCGCGAGATCTGATCGAGGTTCGTCATCACCTGATAGTTGGTGCTCGGTCCCACGACCACCTCGTAGACGTCGCCGCTGCGCGCCTGCAGGCAGAAGGCCGGCTTGGCGGGGTCGACCGACACCACCTGGCCTGCGAGCGTCATCGTCTGCGTGAACCCGTGCAGCGGCATGGTCGTGCTCCTGTCGATCGATCCCGAACGGCCGGTTCTCGGTGAAGTGGCGAGTGTCCGGCGGCCGGCGAGCGGCCGCGACGGCGCAATCTGGCAGCGCTGCGGAAAAGGCCTCGGGCGGCGGAAGCGGCGCGGGGCGGCGACGCAGCGTGTGTTCCTCACGGGGCAGTACTTTTACGCGACTCGACCATCGAAAACAACCTTCGAACGAAGTTGTGATGACTGCCCGCCGAACGCGAAGGCGTGCACCGGCCCCCGACGCCGGCATCCGGCGCCCCCCGACGATGGTCGCAGCCGCGCCTTTCGTCTTATGGTTTGATTCCCGTCGCGAACCTGGGCACCATCTCGTTCGGCCCGGCTCACGCAGCGGGCCCATCAGCGAGCGGCGACCAAAAAGAGCGCCGCCGAAGAAAAACGCGGACGACCCGGAACGGGCACCGCGAGGAGAGGAAACGAGGGGCTGCATCGGCAGGCCGGCGGTCGACCATCGCCCGGCGTCTGCGAGCGTGCAGCCGCAGGGAGAGCGCCATGACGGACACGCCGCTCCTGGAGGCGTGCGCGGTCTCGTTGCGGTTCGGCGGCGTGCGGGCGCTCAACGGCGTCGGCTTCGCGGTGCGGCGCGGCGAGCTGTTCTCGATCATCGGGCCGAACGGGTCCGGCAAGACCTCGATGGTGAACTGCATCTCCGGTCGCTACACGCCGACCGAGGGAAAGATCCTGTTCGACGGCCGCGACGTCTCCGGCCTGTCGCCGAACCGCAGGGCGGCGCTCGGCATCGGCCGCACCTTTCAGAACCTCGCGCTGTTCCACCACATGAGCGTGCTCGACAACATCATGATCGGGCGCCACCACCTGCTGCGCAGCAACTTTCTCACCGGCTCGCTCTATTGGCTCGGCGCGCGGCGCGAGGAGCTGGCGCACCGCCGGCGCGTCGAGGACATCATCGACTTTCTCGACCTCCAGGCGGTGCGCAAGGCGACCGCCGGCACCCTCTCCTACGGGCTGCGCAAGCGCGTCGAGCTCGCCCGCGCGATGGCGCTGGAGCCGAAGCTCGTCCTGCTCGACGAGCCGATGGCCGGCATGAACCTCGAGGAGAAGGAGGACATGGCCCGCACCATCGTCGATCTCAACGAGGAGTTCGGGATCACGGTGATCATGATCGAGCACGACATGGGCGTGGTGATGGACATCTCGCACCGCGTGATGGTGCTGGAGTTCGGCTACGCGATCGCCGCGGGCCTGCCGGCCGACGTGCTGGCCGATCCGCACGTCAAGCGCGCCTATCTCGGCGAGAGCGACGACGAGAGCGCCGAGGAGAGCGGCGAACAGAGCGACGAACAGAGCGACGAACAAAGCGACGAACAGAGCGCCGACGGAGACGAGTTCCCCTCGGCGGCTGGCGCCGCCGACGAGCTGCGGGCGCGCGCATGAAAGATTTTCACGCCCGCGTCGATGCGGCCGACACCTGCCCGAAACTGCTGCGGCTCAATGCGCGGGAGTTTCCCGACGCGACCGCGCTGCGGGAAAAGGATTTCGGCATCTGGAAGAGTTTTTCGTGGGCGGATTATCACGCCCGCACGCGGGACCTCGCGCTGGGGCTTCTCGATCTCGGCCTCGGGGCGGGCGACGTCGTCGCGCTGATCGGCGACAACCGGCCCGACTGGGTCGCCGGCGAGATCGCCGCGCACGCGATCGGCGGCATGAGCCTCGGCATCTATCGCGACGCGCTGGAGGAGGAGGTCGAGTATCTCCTCTCCTACGGCGAGGCGAAGGTCGTCTTTGCCGAGGACGAGGAGCAGGTCGACAAGCTGCTCGGCCTCGCCGACCGCACGCCGGCGCTGCGTCACATCGTGTATTCCGACCCGCGGGGACTACGCAAATACGACGACCCACGGCTTCTGTCGGCGGAAACGCTGGCCGCACGCGGCCGCGAGCGGCACGCGCGCGATGCCGGTCTCTACGACCGGCTGGTCGACGCCACCGATCCGGAGGCGGTCGCGGTGCTGTGCACCACCTCCGGCACCACCGCGCGGCCGAAAATCGCCATGCTGCCGGGCGGCCGGCTGCTGCGCCACGCCGCGACCTATCTCGCCTTCGATCCCAAGCAGCCGGGCGACGAGTACGTCTCGGCGCTGCCGCTGCCATGGATCATGGAGCAGGTCTACGTGTTCGGAAAGGCGCTGGTGTGCCGGATGACGGTGAACTTCGTCGAGGAGCCGGACACGCTGATGCACGACTTCCGCGAGATCGCGCCGCACTTCGTGCTGTTCGCGCCGCGCGTGTGGGAGGCGATCGCGGCCGACGTGCGCTCGCGCATCATGGATACCTCGCCGCTCAAGCGCCGGCTCTACGACCTCGGCCTGAAGGCGGGATTTTCGGCTCTCTCGCGTGGAAGACGCTCGTGGGTCGCCGAGATTCTGGTGTTTCGCGCGCTGCGGGACCGGCTCGGCTTCACGCGGCTGCGCTCGGCGGCGACCGGCGGCGCCGCGCTCGGCCCCGACACGTTTCGCTTCTTCCAGGCGATGGGCGTGCCGCTGCGCCAGATCTACGGCCAGACCGAAATGCTCGGCGCCTATGTGACGCACCGCGCCGGCGAGGTGGACCCGGATTCGGTCGGCATCGCCATGGCGGACGAAATCGAGATCCGCATCGACGATCCCGACCGCGACGGGCTCGGTGAGGTGGTGGCGCGCCATCCCAACATGTTCACCGGCTACTTCAAGGCGGCGGAAGAAACCGCAGCCGACATCCGCGACGGCTGGATGCACACGGGCGACGCCGGCTTCTTCGACCAGAACCGCCGGCTCGTCGTGATCGACCGCAAGAAGGACCTCGCCGAGACCTCGACCGGTCACCGCTTCTCGCCGCAATACATCGAGAACAAGCTCAAATTCTCACCTTACGTCGCCGAGGCCGTGGTGCTCGGCGCGGACCGCCCGGCGATCACCGCGATGCTGTGCATCCGCTTCTCGATCGTCTCGAAATGGGCGGAGAAGAACCACATCGCCTTCACCACCTACACCGACCTCTCCTCCCGGCCCGACGTCTCCGCGTTGCTGCGCACCGAGGTGGAGGGGGTGAACGCCACGCTCCCCGCGCATCAGCGCATCGCGCGCTTTCTCCTGCTCTACAAGGAGCTCGACGCCGACGACGACGAGCTGACGCGCACCCGAAAGGTGCGTCGCGGCGTGATCAACGAGCGCTATGCCGAGATCATCGAGGCGATGTATGCCGGCGCCACCGAAATTCCGGTCGACACCACCATCAAGTTCCAGGACGGCACCACCCAGCGCATCCGCACCCGCTTGACGGTGGTGGACCTCGCGGGCAGCGCCGCGCCTGCGGAATCGGTTGCCGTGGCAGCGGAGTGAGGACGGCGCATGAAACGGATTGCCACTGTCACCGTCTCGGTCGGCCTCATGGTGAGGAGCGGCCAACGGCCGCGTCTCGAACCATGGGGCCGCCCCTGCCCTTCGAGACGTGTCCTTCGGACGTTCCTCAGGACGAGGGCGGATCGAGCCCGTTTGCCGAAGCAACGCAACACGAGCGACAGCCCATGAACACCGCGCTCCTGATCCAGCTCCTCGTCAACGGCCTGATCGTCGGCACGCTGTACGGCGTCGTCGCGATGTCGTTCGTGCTGATCTACAAGGCTACCAAGGTGGTCAACTTCGCTCAGGGCGAGTTTCTGCTGATCGGCGCCTGGGTGTGCTGGTGGCTGCTGACAAAATATCAGCTGCCGTTCTGGATCGGCATGCCGGTCACGCTCGTCTTCATGCTGGTGTTCGGCATCGCGCTGCAAGTGCTGGTGCTGCGCCCGCTGATCGGCGAGCCGGTGATCTCGGTGATCATGGTGACGATCGGCCTCTCCACCGTCTTCCAGGCGCTGATGAAGTGGATGTTCGGCACCAATCTCCAACCCTTTCCGCCGGTGTTCGCGACCCAGACGGTCGACGTGCTCGGCCTGCAGCTGCAGACCGTCTATCTGATGAGCCTCGTCGTGTCGGTCGCGATGATGGGCGGCATGGCGTGGTTCTTCTCGGCCTCCAAGCACGGCTTGGCGATGCGCGCCACCGCCTTCGACCAGCAGGTCGCGCAGTCGCTCGGCATCTCGGTGAAGAGCGTCTTTGCGATGGCCTGGGCGATCTCCGCCGTCGTATCCGCGGTTGCGGGCGTCGTGGTCGCGGTCGTCAACGGCGTCTCCGCCGGGCTCTCGGCCTACGGCATAAAGGTGTTTCCGGCGGCGATCCTCGGCGGGCTCGACAGCGTCGGCGGTGCCGTGCTCGGCGGCATCATCGTCGGGCTTCTGGAGAACCTCGCGCACTTCGTCGACAGCGAGTGGCTGCACTGGGGCAATCTCTACGAGGTCGCGCCGTTCTACGTGCTGATCGCGATTCTGATGATCAAGCCGTATGGCCTGTTCGGCACCAAGGACATCGAGCGGGTGTGACAATGACCGGAACGACCTGGCCGGCGGCAGCACGGAACGCTCCCTCTCCCCGCTCGCGGGGAGAGGGTTGGGGTGAGGGGCGGCTCGGAAAGCCCGGCAACGGCGCCCCAGCCGC